>DATGXN010000246.1:0-4584 GCA_035298945.1 Chitinophagaceae bacterium
ATGCAGGTAAAGGTTTTTTAGGAGACGCTAATCTTACAGACTGGTCAGGTACAGTCGAAAAAATTAAACAGGCTTACCCGAATTTGAAAACCGTTGTTCCAGGACATGGAGAATATGGGAATCAGAAATTACTGGATTACACAATTAAATTATTCAAAACTCAATAAAAGAACAAAACCTGCCCCCCGGCTCTTCCCACTTATCTTTTGCATTTTTCGGTTAACACACTACCCGGCCAGCACATTAATAGGCGGGAAGTTCAGTTAGTTCAGTAACAGCATCGCCCTGCCGCGCAATGGCGCGCACATAGCTTCCATTGGTCATCACAATAAAGGGCACCGGCACTGCCAGGTTATACCGTAACACCTGCATCAGGGTTTTCTCTGTGAGAGGCACGCTCTGGGCTTTGCATTCCACCATCATCCAGGGTTCATGGTTGCGATTGTACACCAGGATATCGAATCTTTTATTCAATTCAAACAGCCTGATCTCTTTTTCAACCGCTATCATGGAGGCCGGATACTTCATTTCCTGTAGCAGCCACTGAAAGAAATTCTGCCTCACCCATTCTTCCGGAGTCAGTTTGACCCATATTTTCCTGCTCTCGCAGAATATCCTGCTGATATCCCCTTCTTTTTTTATCCTGAATTCATGGTGGGGATATTTTGGGTTGATCATGCCTGCAAAGTAATCACTAATTTTATCCGAAGGAAAATATGACTATGAACAGCAAGAAGGAGATCGTCGATAACTGGTTACCAAGGTACACAGGACAGAAACTCGAGAATTTCGGAGAATATATTCTGCTCACCAACTTCTCCAATTATGTGAATCTTTTTGCATCCTGGCATAACGTGCAGATTACAGGAACTGACAAACCCATGCAGACTGCCACGGCAGAAGGTATCACCATCATCAATTTTGGTATGGGAAGTCCTACTGCTGCCACCGTGATGGACCTTCTATCCGCCATCCAGCCTAAAGCAGTACTGTTCCTGGGCAAATGCGGAGGTCTGAAAAAACGCCACAGCATCGGTGATCTGCTTTTACCTATCGCAGGCATCAGGGGTGAGGGTACATCCAACGACTATTTCCCGCCTGAAGTACCGGCGCTTCCTGCATTCGCCCTTCAGAAAGCCATTTCCACTACCATCAGGGATCACGAACAGGATTACTGGACCGGCACTGTATATACAACCAACAGGAGGGTCTGGGAACACGACGAAGAATTCAAAACTTATCTGCAAAAAATACGGGCCTATGCGATCGATATGGAAACCGCTACCATTTTTTCAGTTGGTTTCTACAACAAGATCCCTACCGGGGCTTTGCTGTTGATCAGCGATCAACCCATGGTTCCCGAAGGCGTAAAAACAGAGGAAAGTGACAAAAAAGTAACCTCCAATTTTGTTGAGCGGCATTTGCGAATTGGCATTGATTCTTTGAAACAGCTGATCAACAACGGACTTACTGTAAAACATCTTCGCTTTTGAATTTGTTGCCGCTTTTATCTGTTCAGCAACTCAATGTCCGTTTCAATACGGAGGAGGGCAGTTTTCACGCATTAGAAGATATCAGTTTTGATGTGGATCGAGGGGGCATTACCGCTATTGTAGGCGAATCCGGCTCCGGTAAATCTGTCACAGCACTTTCGGTATTGAAACTACTATCTGTCCCGCCTGCTGAATACAGCTCGGGAAAGATCCTCTTCAGTGAGGATGGGAAAGAAGCCAATGATGTGCTGACCATGTCTGAAGACCAGATCAGAAAACTCAGGGGAAACCGGATCTCGATGATCTTCCAGGAGCCAATGACTTCCCTGAATCCGTTGATCACCTGCGGTGACCAGGTAGCAGAAGCCATCATGCTGCATCGCAAGATCCCGAAAAAACAAGCTTCTGAAATTGCACTTGAGCTTTTCAGGCAGGTTCAACTGCCCGATCCTGCAGGTATGCTTAACCGTTACCCCCACCAGATCAGTGGCGGCCAGAAGCAGCGGGTGATGATCGCCATGGCCATGAGCTGCGAACCTTCACTACTGATCGCAGATGAGCCCACAACTGCATTGGATGTAACCGTACAGAAAAATATTCTTGCCCTGATCAAAGATCTGCAACGAAGCAAAAACATGGGCGTGATCTTCATCACCCACGATCTTGGACTGGTTTCGGAAATAGCTGACAGGGTGATCGTCATGTACCGCGGCAGGATCGTTGAACAGGGAGACAGAGAACAGGTGTTGAATAGTCCCAAACATCCTTATACGAAGGCATTACTGGCCTGCAGGCCTATACTCCATCAACCTGGGGAAAGATTGCCACTGGTCAGTGACTATTTTGAAGGCAGAGACACAGAGAGGAACGCGGAGACACAGAAAAGTACTACTTCCGCTATTAAAGCAACTTCTTCTGAACCATTGATAGAAGTGAAAGAACTGAAAGTCTGGTTCCCTGCAACCAGGAGCCTGCTGGGCAAACCCAAAGTATTCACCAAGGCTGTAGACGGAGTAAGCTTTTCTATATTCAAAGGTGAGACGCTGGGACTGGTGGGCGAGTCGGGGTGCGGAAAAACCACGCTGGGAAGGGCCTTGTTAAGGCTGGTCGATTCTACTGAAGGTTCAATTAATTACAACGGCCGGGAGTTGACCCATATGACCCGGAAAGAGCTGAAGCCGTTTCGGAAAGAGATCCAGATCATTTTCCAGGACCCCTACTCTTCCCTGAATCCCCGCATACCCATCGGAACCGCGATTCGGGAAGTGATGGAAGTCCACGGTATCTGGGGAAATGAACGGGGTCGAACAGAACATACAGTAGCATTACTGGAAAAAGTGGGGTTGACAGCCGATCATTTTTCACGCTACCCTCATGAATTTTCGGGGGGCCAAAGGCAGCGGATCGGCATCGCCCGTGCATTGGCGCTGAATCCGGGTTTCCTGGTATGTGATGAGTCGGTTTCGGCCCTGGATGTTAGTGTCCAGGCCCAGGTACTTAATCTATTGAACGACCTGAAAAAAGAATACGGTTTCACGGTACTTTTCATTTCCCACGATCTCTCCGTGGTCCATTATATAAGTGACCGGATCATTGTCATGAACCAGGGCAGGATCGAAGAGATCGGGCCGGCCGGCGAAGTATTCCACAGACCTGGGACGGACTATACCAGGAAACTCATAGCGGCTATTCCGGGCAGGAAGATGGAGGATACCGAGGACGGGATGGAGGATAGAGGATAGAGGATGGCCGATCTCCGCCAAAAAATCTCCTCCGGGGCACCTGCCATTGAATTGGCCTAAAATTCCTTACCTTTGCCCGCAATTTAGCCAGTACATGGACAGACTTGGTGCCGTAAGATCAAGTTTGACTTGGAAAGATTTATAAACAAGCACCCCGGTTTGTTTCATGATGGCTGTTTGAAAAAAAGCAAGAATTCATGAAATTATCTCAGTTCCGTTTTGACCTCCCCCTTAACCTTATTGCACAGTACCCTGCCAAAAAAAGAGAAGATGCCCGCATGATGGTGGTGCATCGCAGCACCGGGCAGATTGAGAACAGGCATTTCCGCGACATCCTGGAATATTTTGACGACAAAGATGTTTTCGTAGTCAACAACACGAAAGTATTTCCCGCAAGAATGTATGGAAGGAAAGAAAAGACCGGCGCCAAGATCGAAGTATTCCTTCTTCGTGAACTGAACAAGCAGAACAGGCTTTGGGATGTGATCGTTGATCCCGCAAGAAAGATCAGGGTGGGCAACAAATTGTATTTCGGCGATGCAGATGAACTGGTTGCTGAAGTGATTGACAACACTACATCAAGGGGAAGAACGATACGTTTCCTGTTTGAAGGCCCTGAAGAAGATTTCAAACGTGTTTTGAATTCACTTGGCGAAACACCGCTACCAAAATATATCAAACGCAAACCCGACGAAGAAGACAGGGAAAGATACCAGACCGTATATGCAAAGCACGAAGGAGCTGTAGCAGCACCCACTGCCGGTTTGCATTTCAGTAAGGAACTGATCAAGAGGCTGGAGATCCAGGGTATTCGTTTTGCAGAAGTTACCCTTCATACCGGCCTTGGTACATTCAGGCCTATTGAAGTGGAAGACCTGAGCAAGCATAAAATGGATGCTGAATTCTATCGTATAGAAGACCAGGCTTGTAAGATCGTAAACAAGGCGAAAACCGAGGGCCACAGGATCTGTTCAGTAGGTACCACAACAATGAGGGCACTTGAAACATCCTTCACTGCGGATAAGCTGCTGAAACCTTCTGAAGGCTGGACCAATATTTTCATCCATCCTCCCTATAATTTCTCGATTTCAGATGCGCTGATCACAAACTTCCATCTTCCAAAAACAAGCCTGCTGATCATGGTATGTGCATTTGCGGGTTATGATCTGACAATGGAAGCATATAAGAAAGCAATTAAAGACAAGTATCGTTTCTTCAGTTATGGAGATGCGATGATCGTTATATAACGCAGAGACGCGGAGTGGGACGCGGAGACGCGGAGGCGCAGAGAGGAACGCGGAGACGCAGAGAGATACCAAAAAAGCGAGACATTATTGCCTCGCTTTTTT
>DATGXN010000247.1:0-21247 GCA_035298945.1 Chitinophagaceae bacterium
AGAAATATGGAACAAAAAAACTCTGAAAAAACCACCAATGCCAGGGATAGGGTAGAACCCAGCCCGAGGAAATTCATAAAGTCTTTCCTGTATTGCGCAAAATGAACAAGTTTGTCGTACCCATGCGGGATCATCAGAATGCCAAAGCCCAGTCTCATGATCAACATGGACAGGTTGAAAGCAAAATCGGAATAGTGCGTGCTGATTAATTTCTTCATGGCAACAAATTTACGCTTTAACAAAAAATTAGTTGCTAAAAGCATTGAATCACGGTCGATTGGTGCAATTTTTTATCCACAGAAGTTTATAACCCGGCTTTCACGGATAATTGAACGCCTAATTTTGCGCATTTAGTTTTTTAATAACATCAGTTAAGTGACATTTGACAATATGATTTTGAGAACTTCGTCTATACTTCTTCTTCTGATCATTTCTGTATCCACCTATTCCCAGCAGACACGTATCTATACAGATCCACTTGAATCCTATCATAAAGCCAAAGAGCTTTTTCAGAAAGGCCAGTACAACCTGGCCTACCCCTTATTCAGGGACCTGCAGGAAAACAGGAATGAATCAGATTACAGCAATTACCGGATCGCATTTGAAGAGATCGACTACTATTCGATCGTTTGCGGGTTGAAGCAGAATGAGCCTTCTGCAGAGGCGCAGGCAAAATCCTTCACCATACTTCAAAGCAACCAGCCGCTACAGCAGAAGATGGCATTTCAACTGGGTGAATATTATTTCAGGAACCAGGATTACCGGAATGCCGTGGTGATGTACGAACAAACAAATGCTGAAAACCTGAGTGAAGCCGAGATCGGTGATATGAATTTTCACCTTGGCTACGGCTATTTCACATTGAAGCAGTTTGATAAGGCAAAGCCCCTCCTGAATAAAGTGAGGCTCAATCCTGAAGACGCCAATTATTTTGACGCTAATTACTACTATGGTTTTCTTGCCTTCTCAGACCGGAATTACAATGATGCCCTTGACGCGTTTAAGAAAGTGGAGAACCATCCCGAATACGGCAAAGTAGTTCCCTATTATATTGCCAGTATTTATTACCAGCAGGGGAAAAAAGATGAAGCACTTGCCTATGCTGAAAATGCATTGAAAAAATCATCGTCATCATATTACGACGCGGGGTTGAAAAGAATGATAGGCCAGGCCTATTTCGAAAAAAAGCAATTCAGCAAGGCGCTGCCTTACCTCGAGTCTTATGCCGCTAAAACAGAGCAACTCAGCCGGGAAGATATCTACCAGCTCAGCTATAGTTACTACGATGGTAAACAATATCCTAAAGCCATCGACGGATTCAAAAAACTGACCGATGGGCAGGATTCGCTGAGCCAGAGTGCCATGTACCTGCTGGGTGATTCATACCTGAAAACAGGCCAGAAAGCCAATGCGCGGAATGCATTTTCGTTTTCTGCACATAACTCGAGTAATGAACAGCAAAGAGAAGTTTCACTCTTCAATTACGGAAAACTCTCTTATGAATTGGGTTATCAGGATGTGGCTATCAGTGAACTCCGGAATTTCCTGGAGCAATATCCGAACTCTGCCTATAACAACGAGGCCAGGGAACTGATGGTGGGTATAATGACCGGCACCAATAACTACCGCGAGGCACTTGACCTGCTTGAATCATTGAAAAATCCTTCGCCGGCTGCAAAACAACTCTATCCGAAAGTGTTGTATGGAAGGGCTATGGAACTGATCAATGATGAGGATCTCAACGGAGCAAACGCATTGCTGGATAAAGCTTTGAAAGATGCCAATAACCAGGCTGTTGTGGCTCCGGTCAGTTTCTGGAAAGGAGAGATCGCATACAGGCAGAACAGGCTGGATGATGCTATAAAATATCTGAATAATTATCTGGCAGGCCCTGCCTACCAGTCAGGAGAAGTGAACAGGGATAATGCCAATTATAATCTCGGTTATGCTTACCTGAGAAAAGAAAACTATAAAATTGCCCAGGGCTATTTTGACCAGGTGGCCAGAACGGTTGTGCTGAACTCCCCTGATGTGGTGAAGGATGCGTATTTACGCAGCGCCGACTGTGCCTTTATGAACCGGGAGTTTTCGAAGGCAAAGGGCATGTACACCAATGCGGTCAATTATTCCTGGCCCTCGGCAGATTATGCCACTTACCAGCTGGCGCTGATCGCAGGTGTAAACAGTTCATCTGAAAAGATCAAACTGCTGCAGAGTTTCGAAAGAAAATTTCCAACTTCAGAACTTGTTGGTCCGGTGAACATGGAGATCGCGAACAGTTATCTCGCCGATGAGAAATTCCGGGAAGCCATTCCTTACCTCAATAACGTGATCAAAAGCAGCGGGCAGGGAAATGAGTTAAGGCCCAAGGCCTACCTGAGATTGGGTATTGCTCAGTATAATTTGAATAATAACAAAGAAGCGCTGAACAGTTATAAGAAACTGGTACAGGAATATCCAAACTCGCCGGAAGTGGACGAAGCGCTGGAAAGCGCCCGGGCCATTTATGTGGAAGAAGGACGAACCAGTGAATATGTTGAATTTGCCAAAGCTTCAGGGCGTTCAGTGAGCACCAGCCAGCAGGATTCACTGGCCTATGCTTCAGCTGAATCAAAGTATGCCGGTGGTGACCAGAATGGTGCGATAGCTGCATTTTCCAGTTATCTCCAGCAATTCCCGCAGGGACAGTTTTCCATTGATGCGCTTTACCTGCGCAGCGATATCTATAACAAGCGAAAAGATTTCAAAAACGCAGTGACTGGCTTTGAAATGGTTGCTGACAGGGCGCCGAACAAATATGCTGAACAGGCTTCTGCGCAGGCTGCAAGGATCTATTATTTTGAATTGAAAGATTATGCAAAAGCTGAGAAATATTTCATTACTCTGAAATCGGTTAGTAGTAACCGTGAGTCCAGGCTTGATGCCATGCGCGGATTATTACGAAGCCAGTACCAGCTGAAGAAATGGGAAGAAGGGGAGCAGAATGCCAACGAACTGTTGAATGAGAAATCTATCAGTACAGACGACAAAGTGCTGGCCAGCATGATGCTGGGCAAGCTTGACCAGAGCAAGGCTCAGTTCGCCGAGGCCATTCAGCAATACCGGAACGTGGTCAATCTGAGCAAGGCTGCCTATGCTGCAGAAGCAAGGTATGAGATCGCAGCCAGTTACCTGATGCTGGATGATCTGAAGAATGCTGAAAAAGCTGCTTTTGAAACCATCAATAAATCGGGCTCTTACGATTTCTGGATCACGAAGGCATATATCCTGCTGGGCGATATTTTTTACAGGCAGAAAGATTATTTCAATGCCAAGGCAACATTGCAGAGCGTGGTGGAAAACAGCAAGATCACTGAATTGAAAAACGAGGCCCAGGAGAAACTGGCTAAAGTGATCGCAGATGAAAAGGCCCAATAATTCATTAACCCTGAATATGAAAAGAACGAAGAAGATAATTGTGTTACTGCTGTTGTCGTTGCCCCTGGGTTCGCTTTGGGCGCAGGATACCAGTAAGAAAACCATTGAGATCACTTCATCATTTAAGCCCGTACTGAGAAATGCAGCGAAGATCAACTTCAATGCTACACCTCCTGTACCGGATACCAGCCGTCCCAGGCTTCAATATAATGTGCCTGCTCAAAATGTATTCCCCAGGCTCTCGCCCGTAGCGATCAGCCCTCTTTCATTGCCTGCTGACAGCTCCGGCAAATGGGCCAACAGTAATTATGTTAAAGCCGGATATGGCAATCTCCAGACACCTTACCTGGAAGCAGGACTCAGTGTGCCTGCAGGGAACAGCCGTGTGGACCTCATGCTGGATCATATATCATCAAATGGAAAGATCGAGAATCAGAACTATGCGCAGAGTGGAGTGAAGGGTTATTTCTTCACACCTTTGAACAAAGACGTGGAGTTCCATGCCAGTGCAGGTTTTGACCAGGACAAATATTATCAATACGGGTACGACAGGACTAAATATAATTTTGAGAAAGATGACCTGTTGAGAAGATATTCCACTTTCAGTGCAGAAGCAGGCGTAAGAAATCCGGTGCCTACCGAGTTCGGACTTACTTATCATCCCCGTCTCAACATTGCCGTGTTCAGTGACAACCTGAAAAATAGTGAATCCAATGCGGTGTTGAATCTGCCGCTAGAAAAATTCATTGGCAAATCATTTGGTGTTAAACTGGGCATGGTGGCTGACCTTACCAGGTATTCACCTTCCGGTAAAGACGCGATCAATAACAACCTCTTCACTGTACCAATTGCGCTTACATTCCGGACGCCTAATCTCAAGTTCAATGCGGGAATAACGCCATCCTGGGATAACGGAGCCTTCAAATTATTGCCGAATATCCTGGTGGATCTTCCTATTGCCGGCGAAAAATGGATCATACAGGCAGGCTGGTTGAGCTATTTCAATAAAGGAACTTACCAGCGATTTGCATCTATCAATCCCTATATGGCGCCACCGGTTGAGTTAAAGAACAACCGCATGATCGAACGTTTTGTAGGATTCAAAGGAACGATCCTAAATCATTTTTCCTATAGCGCCAAAGCGGGATATGCTGAATTCAGGAGAGTGCCATTATTCGTTAATGACACGGCCAGCGGAAAATCTTTCAATATCATTTTTGAGGAAGAACTTAAAGCCATCCAGTTGCAGGGCGAATTTGGCATAGTGAACGCAGAGAAGTTCTCTTTAGCAGCAAAATTCAATTATTACAAGTTCAACGCCCAGGAAACGGAAGACAGGGCCTGGGGCCTGATCCCTCTTGAATTATCTGCCAACCTCAGGTGGCAGGTACTGAAAGATCTCTGGCTGACCAGTGATTTCTTCATCTGGGATGGGGCACTATATACCAACAAAAAAGGCAACGAAGGAAGATCCCCGGGCGCCGTGGACCTCAATGCCGGGCTCGAATTCAGGGTGCTGAAGAATGTATTCCTTTGGACACAGTTCAATAATGTTTTCAATTCCAGCTACCAGCGTTGGAACCAGTACGATAATTATGGTTTCAATATGCTTATTGGAGGAATTTACAGGTTCAATCAATAACAAGCGATTCTTTATATTTGGGGCATGACGAGTACAGCGGATACAGCTGAATTGTTGCGGCTTTATTTCATCCAGCAACGATCTGTCCATCTTCCGGGGATTGGAGGTTTTGAACTGAACCGGATACCTGCGCGCGTGGACCATGTGACAGGTGCCATTGAATCACCCTCATACACCATCCGTTATGATTCGCTGAACGACATACCGTCTAAGGAGATGTTTGCTTACATTTCCAGGAAAAGGAATATTTCTGAATGGGAGGCGATAGGTGTGGTGAATAATTTTTCGATGAACCTGAAAGACCAGTTGAAAAAAGGCCAGCGGTTTGATTGGAAGGGTATAGGTAGCCTGGAAAACAGTGCATCGGGTCAGTTGATCTTTGACCCTGTGGCTAAGAAGTATGATTTTCAACCCCACCTTAATAGCGTATCACTGCAATCAACATCACATGATGCGGACAATACAGCTAGCTATCATGATGTTCTCAATGAAAACGAAGAACAGGCCATTGTGGAAGCAAGAGCTGGCTGGTGGGTAGCTGCAGCTGTAATTGCAGCTGCTGCCCTGGTGATGATCTTTTTTAACATGGTCCGGAATGAATATAAACTGACAGGTGCCAGGGAAACTAGATTTACTCCTGCATCAACCCCTTCGCAATACGAATCCAAACCTGCTGATTGAACATGATCCATTACGAGCAGTGCCCGCTTTGCAACAGCCAAAAATTGAAGTTTATTTTTAATGTAAAGGACTACACTGTTAGTGGTAAGGACTTTGCGCTATGGGAATGCGAAGAATGCAGCTTGAGATTCACACAGGATATCCCTGGTCCGGACGAGATCGGTGCATATTATCGTTCTGAAAATTATATCTCCCATACAGAAACCAAAAAGGGCTTCATCAACAACGCATACCTTGCCGTAAGAAAATTCACGTTACAACAGAAGAAGAATCTGATCTCTGCGAAAACCGGACTGGGAAAAGGGAAGATCCTCGATATAGGATGCGGCACAGGTGCATTCCTGGAAGTTATGCAGTTGGCGGGTTGGACCGTGCAGGGCCTTGAACCGGATGAGGGTGCGCGGGTTATTGCAGAGCAAAGAGGAGTATCCGTACTACCATCAGGAGAACTTTTTAACATCAACGGCCCATACGATGCTATTACCATGTGGCATGTTCTTGAACATGTGCATGACCTGCATCCATACCTCGAAAAAATGAGATCACTGCTGAACCCCGGAGGTGTGATTTTTATTGCCGTTCCAAATTATACTTCAGCCGACGCAAGTGAATATGGGCATTGCTGGGCGGCCTATGATGTGCCCCGCCATCTTTATCATTTTTCTCCAGCGTCAATGAACACACTGATGAAAATGCATGGGCTTCAGATCAGTAAGATGGAGCCGATGTGGTTCGATAGCTTTTACGTGAGTATGCTCAGTGAAAAATATCGCAGTGGAAAAAACAACCTGGTATCTGCCAGCTGGCAGGGGCTAAGGTCCAATGCCTCTGCGTTCAGCGATACAGGAAAATGCAGTTCTGTTATTTATGTTATAAAGAAGGTCCTTTCCTGATCACCTCTTCCGCTTTTTTGATCACGGGGTCCTCTGCATTGGCCACTTCGTAAAAACCCTCTGTTCTCCAGATCTGCCTTGCAAAAAGTGATTTCAGCCTCAGCGTGACAAAATCCCTGTCTTTGGCAGGAAGTGTACTGATATCTATGGTATCAGCTGCGGCATAATTCCTGAACTGGCTGAATATATCATTGGTTATAGTGAAACCTTTTTCAAATTCAGCAGGTTCCTTATACCTGGAAAATTCCTCTTTATTCTTTACGTAATACCTGTAAACAAATCTGCCCATGGTATTCTTCTGATACATTTCAGTAACAAGCGTGTCTACCACTGTGGTGTCAAAACCCACGAAAATATCCGGTGTGATGCCCCCGCCTTCATAGACTTTCTTCCCGTTCTTTGTAGTGTATGCTTTACCGTTAGATGGCTTTGTGCTGTCCTGGTTGAACATTTCGCCCCTGTGGTATCGTTCAAGAATTTCTTCATTATAATCCAGGATACCTTTATCATATGGTTTCTGGATGCTTCGTCCCAGTGGAGTGTAATATCTTGCCACAGTAAGTCGCAGCGCGGCGCCATCTCCCAGGGAATACTGTTCCTGTACCAGGCCTTTCCCAAAACTCCGCCGGCCTATGATCGTTGCCCTGTCCCAATCCTGTAATGCCCCGGCAAGAACTTCGGAGGCCGATGCTGAGCCTTCATTCACCAGCAGCACAAGTTTGCCCTGTTCAAACAGGCCCCTGCGCCTGCATTTGTATTCTTTTTTCGGATTATGCTTCCCTTCAGTGTAAACGATCAGTTTGTCTCCATCCAGGAATTCGTCTGCCATCTCAACCGCTTCGGTCAGAATACCGCCACCGTTCTCGCGGAGGTCGAAGATCAGGTTCTTCATCCCTTTTTTCTGAAGACCTTCCAGGGCTTCCATAAATTCCTCATAGGCCGTTTCGGAGAACTTGTTCAATCGTATATAGCCTGTCTCCCCATCCACCATGTAAGCAGCATCTAATGCGA
This sequence comes from Chitinophagaceae bacterium, assembly GCA_035298945.1. Classification (GTDB taxonomy): domain Bacteria; phylum Bacteroidota; class Bacteroidia; order Chitinophagales; family Chitinophagaceae; genus Pollutibacter. The sequence goes on from DATGXN010000247.1 coordinate 7,645, forward strand.
ACAAGGGAATGAAACCACGGGTGATAGTGAACTTTTCAGGTTGATTATTCCTGTAGATCGTCACGCCCACCTGACTGCCCCTGGGCCCTCTCAGAAGGCTCCTGATGCCATCGGAAGTGATCCCGTTTCCTGCCACGGTTTTATCTTCCACCTTGACAATCCTGTCGCCCGGAAGTAAACCCGCTTTATCACTGGGGCCACCCCTGAGCACGGTGATAATATGTACGGTATCGTCGTAGATATTGAATTCCACGCCGATCCCTTCAAACCGGCCCTGCAGGTCTTCATTGACTTCACGCAGATTTCGCGCCGGGATATATACAGAATGGGGATCAAGTGCTGACAACACTTCGTCGATAGCGAGTTCACCAAGCGAGTCTGCATTGACGGGATCCACATACCGGTTCTTCACCAGGTCTATGACCTCCTGAATTTCGCCGGGCGAACTCACTCTCAATATATTGGAACTCCAGGGCATTTTATCCCTGAGCTTGTAGCCGAGGAACATGCCAATCACCATCGATATGGCGAAGAAGAACGGGAACCAGACCTGTAATTTTTTATTATTCATCACTAACCTTGTACCTTGGGTAAGAAAACACGAATTTCTCTAAATAAGTTGAATTAATTATGCCGGCTATAAAATTGATCGCAGACAGCGGCTCAACGAAGGCAGAATGGTGCATTATCGGCAAGGGACGTAACAAGACAATTTTCACCGATGGGATCAGTCCGTATTTCCTCAATACAGCCCAGATCATTGACCTTCTCCGGCAACAACTAATGCCTCATCTCAAAAACACTGCCATCGGGGAGATCTATTTCTATGGCACCGGTAATAAAAACCCGGTGAACAGGAAATCAGTCCTGAAAGCATTAAAAACGCTTTTCCCCGGGGTATATGTAGAGGTGGACCATGACCTGATGGGGGCGGCCCGTGCACTTTGCGGACACGGTAAGGGTGTTGCCTGCATCCTGGGAACAGGATCGAATTCATGCTTTTTCAATGGGAAGAAGATCGTTAAGAATTCTCCCGGCCTGGGCTATGTGCTGGGTGATGAGGGGAGTGGCGCCTACCTGGGGCGGAAAGTATTACAGTATTACCTTTACAACACTTTTGATGAGGATCTTCGCTCGCGGTTTGACGCAAAATACGTGACCAACGCTTCTGAAATTCTCGATAACGTGTATAAGAAGCCGCTGCCAAATAAGTATCTTGCGTCCTTCGCATTGTTCCTGGCGGAAAACAGGGGCCATTATATGATCGAGAATATTGTTGAAGACGGAATCAATGATTTCTTCTTTAATCATATTTACAAGTACAGGGAAAGTTGGACCTATCCCATCCATTTTGTTGGAGGAGTTGCCTACGGGTTCCGGGATGTGTTATTGGAAATGGCTGCCGGCTATGAACTGGAGATCGGAAAGATCCTGAAAAACCCCATGGAAGGGTTGATCGATTACCATAAATGAAGAAAAGTCAGCTCTCTTGTTCCTGAAAACAGGGGAGTAATTGTATAGCATGAATGAGTTTATTAAGATAACGGAAAAGGATTCTGAATACCGGCATTTAGAGAAAATGTCGATCCGTGAGTTGCTGGAAAATATCAATAAAGAAGACCAGGTTGTTCCGATGGCAGTACAGAGGGCCATCCCGTCAATTGAAAAACTGGTCAACGCGATAGTTGATAAAATGCTTGCCGGTGGCAGGCTTTTTTATATTGGTGCCGGCACAAGCGGAAGGCTCGGGGTTGTGGATGCGAGTGAATGTCCTCCCACTTATGGCGTTCCCCATGGCCTGGTGATCGGCATCATAGCAGGTGGCGATAATGCGATGTTCAAGGCGGTGGAGTTCGCAGAAGACAGTAAGGAAGATGGTTGGGACGATCTGCAGGAATTTGAAGTGAACGCGAAAGACGTAGTAGTGGGTATTGCTGCGAGCGGCACAACGCCTTATGTAATTGGAGCACTGGAGCAATGCAGGAAGAAGGGCATAGTGACCGGCTCGATATCCTGTAACCCTAATTCACCCGTATCCGGTGCAGCGGATTTTCCCATTGAAGTTGTGGTAGGCCCGGAATTTGTTACTGGCAGTACCAGGATGAAAAGCGGCACAGCGCAAAAACTGGTATTGAATATGATCTCCACTTCGGTGATGATCCAGTTGGGAAGGGTGGAAGACAACAAGATGGTGAACATGTTGCTCAGTAATGAAAAGCTGGTGGACAGGGGCGTGAAAATGGTAATGAGTGCCTTGTCAATGACCAATTATAATGAAGCAAAAAACTTATTGTTAAAATACGGTAGTGTAAAAAAAGCAGTGGAAGCCGGTACTGTCTGAGGCCCTGCTGGTTTCGTATCTTTGAAAAAGAGAGCGGATCATGCACGACATTGAACCATATTATAACTGGAGGCACCTCTATATTTCTGAGGAAGACGAAAGGTCACCTTTCTTCGGCCGCGAACACAGTGAGTTCGTGTTCAGCCAAACCGTGTACAATTATTATATCCATCCTCAGTGGGACGATTTTGGATCCCGCACCTTATACCTCAAGCTTCTTTATACTGATTACGATCTTGATTTTGCTATCATTGAGCTGATCGGAGAGTGGAACGATGCCATAGAAAACGACATCATGACCCTGAAGCGGGATGTGATCGATAAATTGATCCTGGAAGGTATCCGCAAATTCATTCTGATCGGTGAGAACGTACTCAATTTCCACAGCAGCGACAGTTGCTATTATGAAGAATGGCGGGACGATGTAACAGACGACGGGGGTTGGGTGGTAATGCTCGACTTGCCGGAACAATCCCAGTACGATTTCCGCAAGGCCCATATTGATAACTACATAGAACTCATCGATTATCCCGTTTGGAGAACGGTGCAGCCCCAACATTTGTTTGCCGCAATCGACAATAAGATGCTGAGAAGGTTAAACAATGCGGGTTGACCGAACCTATCTGATAGAAGCTTGTTATTAAGTTAAAAGTCAAAAGTGAAAAGGCAAAAGTCAAAAGAGTCCTGAAATGCTTTTGGATTTGCCCGGTTTTTACTTTTTCCTTCTTAATGTTTAATTGGTCAGGAATTAAAAAAAAATGCTTGCCGTACGCTATGCTGAAGTATTTTTGTATAATTCAAAACTAACCAACCTTATATAGTATGAAGTGGAACCAGGTTCTGACCTCTTCTGTTGGAAGAAAATATGTTATGGCCATCACAGGATTGTTCCTGATCATTTTCCTCCTGGTACATGCTTATGTCAATATCAATGTCCTTTTTGAAAACGGGGAAGAGAACTTCAACAGGGCAGCCAACTTCATGAGTACGAATGTACTGGTAAGGATCATGGAGTTCGGTTTATTCGCGGGATTCATCATTCATATCTACCAGGGTTATCTCCTGAACAACCAGAACCGCGCCCGCAGAACACAGAAATATGCCATCGATGCTCCTTCTAAAACCAGCACCTGGTATTCCAGGTCCATGGCTTTATTAGGTACGCTGATCCTTTTATTCCTGATCGTGCACCTTGCCAATTTCTGGGTCCCATCCCGTTTTGGCGGGCTTGAGCCGGTCAATTATGGTGAGCTGGAAACACACAATCTCTATGCGAGAATGAAGGAGGTATTTTCTCAGCCCCTGATCGTATTGCTTTATGTGGTAGGATGTATTTCACTCGGATGGCACCTGTTGCATGGCTTCCAGAGCGCTTTTCAGACCATGGGCTGGAAACACAGGAGGTATGCTGGTACCATTGAAAATATTGGAATGGTGTTTTCAATAGTGGTGCCCCTGATCTTTGCACTGATGCCCGTATTCATGTATTTCGGTTGGCAGTTGCCGTTAGGTAACCTGACCTTATTATTCTAATCTTAAACCAGAAGACATATATGCTTGACGCTAAAATCCCCGCTGGTCCGCTGGAAAATAAATGGAACACGTATAAGTCCACGGTACGCCTGGTGAATCCTGCCAATAAACGTAAGCTGGAGGTCATTGTAGTGGGTACTGGTCTTGCCGGTGCATCAGCTGCGGCCACTTTGGGGGAACTGGGTTATAAAGTGAAGGCTTTCTGTTACCAGGATTCGCCGCGCAGGGCTCACTCGATCGCTGCACAGGGTGGCATTAACGCTGCCAAGAACTATCAGAATGATGGTGATTCCATCTATCGCCTGTTTTATGATACCGTGAAAGGCGGAGATTATCGTGCACGTGAAGGCAATGTATACAGGCTGGCGCAGGTAAGTAATTCCATCATTGACCAGTGTGTGGCACAGGGTGTACCTTTTGCCAGGGAATACGGTGGTTTGCTCAGCAACAGGTCTTTTGGCGGTACACAGGTACAAAGAACTTTCTATGCTGCAGGCCAGACTGGCCAGCAGTTACTCATAGGAGCCTACCAGGCCATGGAGCGCCAGGTAGCTCTGGGCAACGTAGAAATGCATAACAGGCACGAGATGCTCGAAGTGGTGCTGATCGACGGCAAGGCCAGGGGGATCATTGCCCGGGACCTGGTTACAGGTGAACTGGAACGTCATTTCGGTCATGCGGTACTGTTATGTACCGGCGGATACGGCAACGTATTCTACCTGTCTACCAATGCTATGGGTTGCAATGTGACGGCCATCTGGAAGGCTCATAAAAAAGGTGCCTATTTTGGAAACCCCTGTTTTACTCAGATCCATCCTACCTGCATTCCGGTCAGTGGAGACCACCAGTCAAAACTTACCCTCATGTCTGAGTCATTAAGAAATGACGGCCGCATCTGGGTGCCTAAAAAAGCAGGGGACAACAGGAAGCCCAATGAGATCCCTGAAGAAGAAAGAGATTATTTCCTGGAAAGAAGATATCCGGCCTTCGGTAACCTGGTACCCCGCGATGTGGCATCCAGGGCCGCGAAAGAAAGATGTGACGCCGGTCATGGAGTAGGAAGTTCGAAGCAGGCGGTATACCTTGATTATGCTGCAGCGATCGAAAGATATGGTAAGATCGAAGTGGGTAAAAGAAATCTTGGCAACGTTGACGCAGCAACGATCACAGAACTCGGTAAAGAAGTAGTAAAAGAAAAATACGGTAACCTTTTCGATATGTACGAAAAGATCACCGGTGAGAATCCTTACGTGGTGCCCATGCGTATTTATCCCGCAGTGCACTACACTATGGGAGGTCTTTGGGTGGATTATGAGCTGATGACTTCAATCCCTGGACTATATGCCCTGGGTGAATGTAATTTCAGCGATCATGGTGCCAACCGTTTGGGTGCTTCTGCATTGATGCAGGGCCTTGCAGACGGATATTTCGTTGCCCCTTATACGGTAGGCAATTACCTGGCCGATGAGATCCGCACTAATGCGATCCCAACTTCACATCCTGCTTTTGAAGAAACAGAAAGGGAAGTGAAAAATAAACTGGAAAAACTTAAATCTGTAAATGGCAAACAAACCGTCGAGAGCTTCCACAAGAGACTGGGTAAGATCATGTGGGAGAAATGTGGTATGGCCAGGAATGAAGAAGGCCTGAAACAAGCCATCCAGGAGATCAGGGAACTGAAGAAGGAATTCTGGAGTGATGTAAAGATACCTGGCGGGATCAATGAAATGAATAATGAACTGGATAAGGCCGGAAGGGTTGCCGATTTCATTGAACTCGGCGAACTGATGTGCCTTGATGCACTGGATCGCAATGAAAGCTGCGGTGGTCATTTCAGGGAAGAATACCAGACTCCCGAAGGAGAAGCAATGAGGGATGATGCTAACTATATGTATGTATCGGCCTGGCAGTACCAGGGTGAAAGTAACTGGCAGCTTCATAAAGAAGAGTTGTTGTATGATGTGGTGAAACCAAGCCAGCGCAGTTATAAATAGCATTTTTGACTTTTTACTTTTAACTATCTACTTTTTATGGAACATTATTCGATGAATCTTACCCTTAAAGTCTGGCGTCAGAAAAACAAAGCAGATGCAGGTGGTTTCGAAACCTACCAGGTAAAAGACATCTCTTCAGAAATGTCATTTCTTGAAATGTTCGACGTGTTGAACGAGCGCCTGATCTCTGAAGGCCAGGAGCCCATAGCTTTCGATCACGACTGCCGGGAGGGAATTTGCGGTACTTGTTCCATGGTGATCAACGGCCGTCCCCACGGCCCCTGGAAAGCCACTACAACATGCCAGCTACACATGCGCGAGTATAAGGATGGAGATACCATTGTAGTTGAACCATGGAGGGCCAATTCATTTCCCGTACTGAGGGATCTGATCGTTGACCGCAGTGCTTTTGATCGCATCATAGCTGCCGGCGGATATGTCTCTGTCAATACGGGTAATGCTGTTGATGGGAACTCTATCCCGGTAGAAAAAGACAAGGCTGATGATGCTTTCGCAGCAGCAGCCTGTATAGGATGCGGTGCCTGCGTGGCAGCTTGTAAAAATTCTTCTGCAATGCTCTTTTTATCAGCCAAAGTTTCACATCTGGCCTTACTTCCCCAGGGTGAACCTGAACGCAGGCAGAGGGTGGTGAATATGGTTGCACAAATGGATAAAGAAGGATTTGGCAGTTGTACCAATACTTATTCCTGCGAAGCGGAATGTCCTAAAGAAATATCTGTAGTGAACATTGCACGCCTGAACCGGGAATATTTGCAGGCTTCTATGTCCGGCGAAGATTGATAAGCTTTATTAATTTACATTAGGCTGTTGTTTAAGATGGCAGATAGCGGAGGGCAATCAGATGTCAGCTCCGTACAATCAGCGATCGTGATCAACAGCTTTTTTATTGGTAAAAATCCAGGCTGATGTATTCAAAACTGTTTTTTTTATTTCTTTTTTTCGGACTTTCCGCAGTAAGGGCTCAGCAAAAACCTAACATCATTTATATCTATGCCGATGACCTGGGTTATGGTGAACTGGGATGTTATGGGCAACAGAAGATCAGGACGCCCAACCTGGACAAGCTGGCATCGGAAGGCATGAAATTCACCCAGCATTATACCGGTGCTCCGGTATGTGCCCCGGCACGTGCCATGCTCATGACCGGAAGGCATTCAGGTCATTCTTACATCAGGGGTAATTATGAACTCGGGCAGTTTGAAGATGCCAACGAAGGAGGACAGATGCCCTTATATGAGGGTGCATTTACCATCGCCAGGCTGATGAAGCAGGCCGGATATATCACCGGGGCCATTGGAAAATGGGGCCTGGGTATGTGGTACAGTACCGGCGATCCCAATAAACAGGGATTTGATTATTTCTATGGTTATCTCGATCAGAAACAAGCCCATAATCTCTATCCCACGCATCTTTGGGAAAATGGCAAATGGGATACACTTCGTAACCGGCCATATTCCGGACATGCACGTATAGCCGAAGATTCTCCGGACAGTGTTTTCGATTCATTTCGGGGAAAAGATTATGCCCTTACGATGATGGGGGATAAAACGCTGGAGTTCCTGAAAAAAAACAAAGACAAACCATTCTTCTTATATCTTCCATATACCTCACCGCACCTGGCGTTGCAGGTGCCTGAAGAAGCACTGAATGAATACAAGGGAAAGTTCCCGGACAAACCCTACTACGGCGAGAAAGGTTATACACCTACAAAATATCCATTGGCCACCTATGCAGCCATGATCAGTTATTTGGATAAACAGGTGGGTAGGGTGATGGCCATGTTGAAAGAGCTCGGCCTGGAAAAAAATACAATTGTGATGTTTTCCAGCGACAACGGCCCCACCTTTGATGTAGGAGGAGTGGATGCAAAATTCTTTAACAGCGCGGGAGGTCTGAGGGGTTTGAAACAGGACCTTTACGAAGGCGGCATCAGGGAGCCCTTCATCGTGAAATGGCCAGGTAAAGTCAAAGCGGGGGCTGTGACGGATCATATTTCTGCGCAGTTCGACCTGATGGCTACTCTTGCAGACATCACGCACCAGAAGGTGCCGGATACTGATGGGATATCTTTCCTCCCCATCATGACTGGCCAGAAACAAAAAGCACATGACTACCTGTATTTTGAATTTCCGGAGAAATCAGGACAGGTGGCCATCCGCATGGGTAACTGGAAAGGAGTGAAATCCAACCTCAAAACAAACAGCGCATCGCCCTGGGAAATATTTGACCTGGCAAAAGATCCGGGTGAAACAACTGACCTGGGCTCGAAAATGCCGGCCCTTGCCAGCCGTTTTGACGAGATCCTTAAAAAAGAACACCGTTGCAGCCAGATCCGTGAATGGGAGTTTGTAGATCCCAGATTTGCAAAGGGAAAATGAATTCTGATATCGTATTTGTTTATGTTTTAAATTGAAAAAAACTCAACTATGGCATCATCCAGGAGAAAATTCCTAAGGCAGCTAGGTGGAACTGCTGCGCTGGTCAGTTCGTCGTCTCTTGCAGCGTTTGGAGAAGAGAAAGTGCATATTCTGAATGTAGATAAGAAGATCAGTTCTAATGATAAGATACGTGTAGCCGGCATTGGTATGGGGATCATGGGCCATGGGGATATGGAAACTGCACTGAAGGTGCCTGGCGTGGAGATCGCCGGAGTCTGTGACCTCTACCAGGGAAGGCTTGATCGTTGTAAAGAGATCTGGGGAAAAGAGTTGTATACAACACGTGATTACAAAGAATTACTGGCCAGGAAAGATATAGATGCCGTGATCATCGCCACTTCCGATCACTGGCACGATCATATTTCCATTGCTGCCATGAAGGCGGGTAAGCATGTGTATTGTGAAAAGCCTATGATCCAGCATGTAGAAGAAGGACATGCGGTGATCAAGGCAGAGAAAGAGACAGGTAAGGTTTACCAGGTTGGAAGCCAGGGCGTGAGCTCTGTGGCGCTTGCCGAAGCCAAGAAGATCATCAAGTCAGGTGCTATCGGAGAAGTGAATATGATCGAAGCCATCAACGACCGTTACAGTGCCATGGGTGCGTGGCAATATTCTATACCAACAGATGCATCTCCTGAAACAGTTTCCTGGGAAAAATTCCTGGGGGATGCACCAAAGCATGCGTTTGATCCGGTACGCTTTTTCAGGTGGCGAAATTACAGGGACTATGGCACCGGAGTAGCCGGTGACCTTTTTGTGCACCTGATCTCTGCCGTACATCACGCGTTGGATTCCTATGGGCCAGACAGAATATTTTCAGCAGGGCAGCTCAGTTTATGGAAAGATGGCAGGGATGTGCCGGATGTTATGGCAGCCATCATGGACTATCCTAAAACATCTACGCATCCTCCTTTCCAGATGATGCTGCGTGTGAATTTTGCTGATGGATCAGGAGGAGGCGGACGTACCCGTGTGACCGGTACGGAAGGTGTACTTGAACTCCAGGGCAATAAATTCACAATGAAGAGTGCCAAACTGCCTAAAGCGCCTGGTTTTGGCGGATACGACAGTTATTTCACTTTCACCGAAAAGCAGCAAAAAGAGTTTGCTGAATGGTATGCAAAAAAATATACCGAAGACGACAAGAAAAGGGCTGAACCTGTTGAAACCAAATATGCCGCTCCCCAGGGGTATGATGACAGGTACGACCATTTCGTGAACTTCTTCGAAGCCATCAGAACGGGTAAGAAGGTGGTAGAAGACGCCAGCTTTGGTCTCCGCGCCGCAGGTCCTGCTGTATTGGCCAACCTCAGCTATGAGCAGCGGAAGATCATTAATTGGGATCCGGTTGCGATGAAGATCAAATCATAAAAAAGAGCCGTAGAGGCGTAGAAGTTTAGAGGGTTAGAGTTAGAGTAGAAAATTATTTCTATGCCTCTTCACCTCCATGCCATTATGCCTCTTTCTTCCGCCTTTTGCCTATGAAATTCAGTCACTTGCACAATAAATCCTATTTTTAGGCATTTATAGAAAAACGCATACCTCTTGTTCCGGAACCGGGTAATATGGCTGCTGGTCTTTGTGGTATTGGCTACCCAGGTAAAAGCTCAAAAACCTTCCTCTTCCAATCTGCGGAACAAATGGATACCCGTAAGAAAAGGTAAGGTGGACATCGATTCCCTTTCCATCATCCCTAATAGTTTAAAGATCAATGGAGTAGACAGCTCCTGGTATACGCTAGACCCGGTCAATGGCACCCTTACCTGGATCAATCTACCCCCCGCAGATAGTATAGCTGTCACCTACCGGGTATTTCCTGCCAGGCTCAATGCCCCCGCGCAGAGAATGAAGTTCGATACCGTAATGCAGAAATACATCATCGGCCCCATCGACACCCGTAAAGGGAAGAAGGGGGAAGACGAGAACATGTTCGACTTCGGCAATATTACCTATAATGGTAGTTTCGGCCGGGGACTCTCTTTTGGCAACCGGCAGGATGTGGTAGTGAATTCCAGCCTGAATCTCCAACTGAACGGCTACCTGGGTGACAGTATTCAACTCGCTGCGGCCATCAGTGACAACAATATCCCGATACAGCCAGATGGCAATACGCAAAACCTGAACGAGTTTGACCAGGTCTTCATCCAATTTTCGAAAAAAGACTGGCGGTTCGCGATCGGTGATATCGATATCAGGCAGAATCAAAGTTATTTTCTGAATTTTTACAAGAGGCTGCAGGGAGCGATGTTCGAGAACACCAGCAAGATCGGGAAGGATCAATCCAATAAAGTATTGCTGAGCGGAGCCGTTGCCAAAGGAAAATTCACCCGTAATGTATTCAATGGCCTGGAAGGCAACCAGGGCCCTTACCGGTTAACCGGCGCCAACAACGAGATGTTCTTCATCGTACTCGCAAATACGGAAAGAGTCTGGATAGACGGCGAATTGATGCAAAGGGGGGAAGACCAGGACTATGTGATCAACTACAATACTGCAGAAGTGACTTTCACTCCTAAAAGGATGATCACCAAGGATAAGAGGATCCAGATCGAATTCGAGTATGCAGACAGAAATTATCTGAATGCTCAGCTCTATGTGAGAGATGAAGTTACACTGAGCAAAAAATTCAAGGTCAGCGTGGGTGCTTATCATAACAACGACTCCAAGAACTCATCTATTAATCAGACACTGGATACAAACCAGAAGCAATTCCTCGCGGATCTTGGCGACAGCACGCAGTATGCTTATTATCCTTCTGCTGTACGTGACACTTTCGCAACCGGCAAGATCCTGTATAAAAAAATCGACACAGTATATAACAGCACGAGGGACTCCATCTTCGTTTATAGTACTGACCCCACGCAAGATCTGTATGCGGTAAGTTTCACTGACGTTGGTCAGGGCAGGGGTGACTATCAGCTTGATCTTGCTGCCAACACCAATGGTAAGTTATTCAGATGGGTTTCACCGGATGCATCAGGCAATAAAACCGGTAACTACGCACCAGCGATCCTGCTGATCGCGCCAAGAAAGCAACAGGTGATCTCAGTGGGCGGTGAGTACCAGGACGGTAAATTCTCGGCCAAGACCGAGCTTGCCATGAGTAATTTCGACGTCAATACATTTTCATCGAAAGACAAGGGCAATGACCAGGGATTTGCGGCAAGGCTGATACTCAACAACACGAAAAGCCTTGGAGGCAGCAAACATGTTGAACTCATTACCGATCTATATGGTGAACATACAGATAAAACATTCAAGCCTATTGAGCGATTGAGAAATGTGGAATTCAACCGTGACTGGGGATTGCCTTTTGATGCCACACCAGCGGATGAGAATTTATTCAATGTGGGTGTTGGATTTAAAAATAAAAACAGCCATTCTGTCAAGTATAATTTCTCCGGTTTCCTCAGAAGCAATAACTACACGGCTTTCAGGAATAATATTGTTCATACGGGTGATTTTGAAGGTTTGAAATTCAACAACCAATTTAATTATACCAGTATTGATTTGGAGACCCAGAAAGGATTTTATCTGAGGCCAAGTATAGATGTTTCAAAGAGGTTGAAAAAACTCCGGAATTACCTGGTAGGAATGAATTATTCACTTGAACACAATGAGCTTGCTTATAAACAATTTGATTCCCTGAATCTTCAGAGTTTTTCCTTTGACACATGGAAGGTCTACATGCAATCAGCAGAGGCGCCCAATAAATGGGGTATGAGCTTTTTTACCAGGGCAGATAAACTGCCTTCCGGAAATATTCTTGTCAAAACGGACAAGAGTATGAATTACAACATCTATACCGAGCTGATGAAAAGTGAGCAACATCAGTTCAGATTGAATGCCACTTACCGGAACCTGAAAGTGTATGAAACAAAACTCACTACCCAGAAACCTGATGAAACCATTTTAGGAAGGGCTGAATATCTTTCCAATGTTTGGAAGGGTGCGTTAACCGGGAATGTTTTGTATGAATTGGGCACCGGCCAGGAACCTCGCAGGGATTTTGCCTACCTGGAAGTGCCGGCAGGGCAGGGTGAATACACCTGGATCGATTATAATAACGATGGCATTCAGCAGATGAATGAGTTTGAGGTAGCCCGTTTCCAGGACCAGGCCAAATTCATTCGTGTATTCACGCCCACGCTGGAATTTCAAAAAGCCAATTACCTGCAGTTCAATTACAGTTTTACCTTCAACCCCAGGTCGGCCATCAACCTGGCAAAAGCGCAGGGATTCAATAAGCTACTTACAAGAATCTACCTGCAGAGTGCCTTACAGATCAGCAGGAAGACGATTTCTGAAGGACTGGCGGAGTTCAATCCATTCAGTGAGCCATTTTCAGACAGTTCGTTGCTGACACTCGACCAGTTATACAGCAATACATTTTCGTTTAACCGTTACAGCAGTGTCTGGGGTGTGGATGTGAATAACATCCGTACTTCAAACCGTGCATTTCTCTCATATGGCTATGAAACAAGAAAACTGAACGATTGGAATACCAAGACACGTTTCAACATCGGTAAAAAATATACGCTGGACATGATCGCAAGAACAGTGATCAACAAGTTGATCACGCCGCAGTTGAATAACCGGAATTTCAATATCCGGGCTTACTCTATGGAGCCCAGGTTCACCTATACCAAAGGCACTAAGTTCAGGGCCTGGCTGAGTTATAAATGGGACAACAGGAATAACGAGGCCGGAGAGGAATCAACCAGTAATTCTGTTAATACTGAAATGAAATACAATGTGGTGTCCAACACGGCATTGACCGCAAAATTCACATTTAACCAGATCGCTTATAATTCTCCAACAAATACAACTGTGGCCTATATCATGCTGGATGGACTATTGCCAGGCCAAAACTATTTATGGACTATCGATCTGACTAAAAGGCTTACCAGTTTCCTGGAATTGAATCTGCAATATGAAGGCCGGAAACCAGGCAATTCAGGCATTGTCAATACTGGAAGGGCAGCCATCCGTGCACTCTTTTAGATTAACGCGGAGACGTGGAGGGGGACGCAGAGTCGCGGAGGGGAACACGGAGACACGGAGAATCCTCTGCGTCTCTGCGTCCCCCTCTGCGTCTCTTCTTCCAACAAAAAAGCCGGGCAATGAGCCCGGCAATTTTTTATCATAGGAATATCTTATTGAAAAATATTAGCTGAACAGACCGCCTTTTTTCAGCGTCACTGTGTTTTCACCGATCTTAAATCCGTTGTGATAAACCTCAACTTTATAGTTTCCTGGTTGATATTTATCAGTTT
>DATGXN010000248.1:0-4488 GCA_035298945.1 Chitinophagaceae bacterium
GAGAGGGGGACGCAGAGACACGGAGAGGGGGACGCAGAGACACGGAGAGGGGACGCAGAGACGCGGAGAGGGGGACGCAGAGACACGGAGAGGGGACGCAGAGACACGGAGAGGGGGACGCAGAGACACGGAGAGGGGAACGCAGAGACACGGAGAGGGGGACGCAGAGACACGGAGATCCCTCTGTGTCTCTGCGTCCCCCTCCGCGTCTCTGTGTTTAATACATTTTGAAGCTCTCCATGAATTTGGTAGTGAAGTTGCCTTTCTTGAAGTCTTCATTCTTCATCAGTTGCTGATGGAAAGGAATGGTTGTTTTGACTCCCTCGATAACGTACTCACTCAGCGCACGGCTCATTGTATCAATGGCCTCCTCACGTGTACGGGCAACCGCAATGATCTTGGCGATCATTGAATCATAATATGGAGGTATGGTATAGCCTGCATAAACATGGGAATCCAGACGGATACCATGCCCACCAGGCTGATGAAGCACTGTGATCTTTCCCGGGCTGGGCCTGAAATCAGCATAGGGATCTTCGGCGTTGATCCGGCATTCGATCGCATGCATGGAAGGATAATAATTCACACCGGAAATAGGTTCACCGGAGGCTATCTTGATCTGTTCTTTGATCAGGTCGAAATTTGTCACCTCTTCTGTAACACAGTGTTCCACCTGGATACGTGTGTTCATTTCCATGAAATAGAAATTCCTGTGCTTGTCCACCAGGAATTCAATTGTACCTACGCTCTCGTAGCCGATGGCACTGGCAGCCTTAACGGCGGCAGCACCCATTTTTTCACGGAGCTCAGGCGTCATGAAAGGTGAGGGTGATTCTTCCACCAGTTTCTGGTGTCTGCGCTGGATAGAGCAGTCCCTTTCACTGAGATGGCAAACCTTACCGTAACGGTCACCCGCAACCTGGATCTCAATATGTCTTGGATCTTCCACGAATTTCTCCATGTAGATCCCATCGTTCTTAAATGAAGCACCAGCTTCAGTTTTTGCGTTGTTATATGCTTTTTCCAGTTCATCTTCCTGCCAAACCACACGCATACCTTTTCCACCGCCGCCGGCAGTAGCTTTAAGGATCACGGGATAACCGATCTCTTTGGCCAGTCCCTTTGCTTCTTCAACACTGGTGAGCAGGCCATCGCTTCCGGGTATACAGGGAACACCAGCCTTGATCATGGTTTCTTTGGCTGTGATCTTGTCTCCCATAGCCCTGATCTGGTCTGGCGTAGGCCCGATGAATTTAATGTTATACTCTCCACAGATCTCGGCGAATTTTGCATTTTCAGCAAGAAATCCGTAACCCGGATGAACGGCATCAGCATTTGTGATCTCTGCTGCGGCCATGAGATGTGGAATATTAAGATATGATTCACCACTTGAAGGACGGCCTATACAAACCGCTTCGTCGGCAAATTTTACATGAAGGCTGTCTTTATCTGCAGTTGAATAAACTGCAACGGTTTTGATTCCCATTTCCTTGCAGGTACGGATCACCCGCAGTGCGATCTCTCCACGATTGGCAATCAAAATCTTCTTAAAACCGGAAACTGAGTTTTTCGTCATAACAGGAAGTGGAAAATGAGAAAATGTGCAATGTCTGAATTTGTGGAAA
Source organism: Chitinophagaceae bacterium (assembly GCA_035298945.1). Classification (GTDB taxonomy): domain Bacteria; phylum Bacteroidota; class Bacteroidia; order Chitinophagales; family Chitinophagaceae; genus Pollutibacter. The sequence goes on from DATGXN010000248.1 coordinate 1,626, forward strand.
CGCCTGTTAAGCTGGTTCTACCAGGAACAGGGGTTGGTCATATTCCACAGGTGATGCGTCTTCCACCAGGATCTTCACGATCTTGCCGGAGACTTCGCTCTCGATCTCATTGAAAAGTTTCATGGCTTCAATGATGCACACTACTTTTCCCGGAGTAACGTCGTCACCTACTTCGGCAAATAAAGGTTTGTCGGGAGATGGCCTCCGGTAGAAGGTCCCGATCATTGGGCTTTTAATTGTGAGAAGATTGTCTGCCTTAGCAGCCGGTTCTTTTTCGTCAGAACTGGCAGAAGCGGCGGGCGCCTGGGCAGGAGCATGATGCATGGGAGCAGCATATACCGGCTGAGCCTGCATGACAGGGGCCTGGGCATAAGCTATCTTCTCATCTTTCTTCTGCTTGATAGTGATCTTAAAATCTTTCTCTTCAATAGTAAGTTCACCGATATTGGACTTATTGATCATTTTGATCAGGTCCTGAATTTGTCTGAAATCCATGGAAGCTTTTTTAATCGTTTGGTTGCGGCCTTAAAGGGGGCTAAGATAAGCATCTTATCCTTTCAACAAAGCTTTATTTTAGCGAAAAATCAAGTAAAAATGGGCAAAAATTGGTGTTTTTTGCCCATTTTTTAGGAAAAATCAGGTATTTCTTATTCTTTCACCCTTTCAACGTATTCACCTGTTTTGGTGTTAATTTTGATCACGTCGCCTTCATTCACAAACAGAGGCACCATTACAGTTGCACCTGTTTCAACAGTAGCCTGTTTCAATGTACGGGTTGCGGTATCTCCCCTCAGGCCTGGCTCTGAATAAGTTATTTTAGAAATGATCTTGTCCGGTAATTCTACAGACATGGGTAATTCGGTTTCAGTATTGATCAGAACCGATACCTGCTGACCTTCCACCAGGAACTGGGGTGCGTCAACCAGGCTTTCAGATACGGTAACCTGCTCAAATGTCTCACTATCCATGAAACTATAGCCGCTTTCGTCCTTATACAGGTACTGGTAGTCTTTTCTTTCCACCCTTACCGGGTAGATGGTATCGCCTGAGTTCCAGGTCTTTTCAATGGTTCTGCTGTTATCTACACCTTTGAGCTTTGCCCAAACTTTTGCAGCTGCCCTTGCAGTTTTGTTTTCACCAAATTCCACAACAGTGTACAAACTCCCGTCGAGTTTAATGATCATTCCCCTGCTGATATCAGATGTGTTAGCCATATTATTAAGATTATGCTGTTTCGGCCGGCAAAACTAAGTAAAAATCTCTTGCCTCAGTTTTTGCATTTTTTTAGCCTATACATAGTTACAATCGAAATACCTTTGGCAAAATATGTGGATGAGGATTTTTACCCTGCTCTTTTTATTGGCTTCCCCGATCTTGGCCCTGGCGCAGGACCAGGAGGCCCCGTATCTGAAAAATCCAACACTCCCCAATTTCAGTATTTTACAGGAAGACAGTACCAGCTGGTTCACCAACAGGGACCTCAGGCCCGGCGTTCCTGTGATCATCATGCTTTTCAGCCCCGATTGTGACCATTGCAGGGAGCAGACCGAGATATTCACCAAAAACATCAATAAGCTGAGAAATATCGAGATCGTGATGTCTACTTTCCAGCCCGTTTATAAGATCCGGAATTTTTGCAGGGAATTCGACCTGCATAAATACCAGAATTTCCATATTGGCCGAGACGTCAAGTATTTCTTTGGCCCATTCTACCGCATCAAATTCGCCCCTTTGCTGGCTTTGTACGACAAGAACCGAAACCTCATCACTGTATTCGAGGGAGACACGAAACTGGACAAGATACTGGACGCACTGAAGTAGAATGTGGTGAATGTGATAATTCCCATGTTCATTTTTTTCATTCCCCACATTCATTTTTCACATTCACCACATTAATCACATTCACCACATTCTTATATCTTTGCCTCCTAAATTGAATCAAAATGAAAGTTACCGTCGTTGGCGCAGGTGCAGTAGGTGCAACATGTGCCGATAATATCGCCAGGAGAGAAATTTGCCACGAGCTCGTATTGCTCGATATCAAGGAAGGTCTTGCTGAAGGTAAAGCGCAGGACATGATGCAAACCGCTACCCTACTTGGATTTGACACCAGGATCACAGGTAGCACCAACGACTACTCAAAAACTGCAGGCAGTGATGTTGTGATCATTACTTCAGGTATTCCACGCAAGCCGGGAATGACCAGGGAAGAACTGATCGGCACAAATGCAGGCATCGTAAAAGGAGTAGCTGAAAACATTCTTAAATATTCTCCCAATGCTATCATCATCGTGATCTCGAATCCGATGGATACCATGACCATGCTGGCTCTCCAGTCTACAGGATTGCCAAAGAACAGGATCATAGGTATGGGTGGTATACTAGACAGCAGCCGTTTCAAATACCAGATCAGCCAGAGATTGAATTGCAGTCCTGCTGACCTGAATGCTGTAGTGATCGGCGGGCATGGAGACACAACCATGATCCCATTGATCAGGCACGCAACATGGAATAGTGTTCCCGTTACAGATTTTGTTGATGCTGACACTCAGAAGCAGATCGTTGCTGACACCATGGTTGGAGGAGCCACGCTTACCAAACTGATAGGTACCTCAGCCTGGTACGCGCCAGGTGCGGCCGGAGCTGCATTGGCCGAAGCCATATTGAGGGATGAAAAGAAACTCTTCACCTGTTGCGTTTCATTGAATGGTGAATATGGACAGAAAGATATCTGCCTGGGTGTTCCCGTGATCATTGGCAGAAATGGATGGGAAAAGATCGTTGAATTCAAACTCAACGCAGAAGAGCAGGAACTGTTTAACAAGAGTGCCGATGCAGTGAGAAGTATGAATGATGTACTTAA
>DATGXN010000249.1:0-5903 GCA_035298945.1 Chitinophagaceae bacterium
GGGAACCATTTCAACGATACCGCCTATGAGGATCACTACCAGTGAAAGCACCAGCAGTTGTACGGGCTTTCTTTCGATCCACCTGTGCCAATGTTCGCCTTCGTGTTGATGATATTCGCCCTCCAGTGCAGGAGCTTCTGCAGCTTCATCAGCCAGGAGCGATCCTTTTTTCACAGTTGCGAAGAGGTTGTAGACCATGATCAATGCACCAGCCAGGAAGAGGATACCACCAACCGCGCGAAGCGCAAAGAATGGTTGCAATTGGGTCACTGTTTCCAGGAACTGGTATTTGAGCTGGCCTGCTTCTGTGAATTCTTTCCACATCAGGCTCTGTTTGAATCCAGCCCAGTACATGGGAACAGCATAGAAGATGATGCCCAGTGTGCCGATCCAGAAATGTATGTTGGCCAGTTTTTTTGAATAAAGTTCTGTTCTGAATATTCTTGGGATCAGCCAGTATAGTATACCGAAAGTGAGGAAACCGTTCCAACCCAAACCACCAACGTGTACGTGGGCAATGGTCCAGTCAGTAAAGTGACTGATAGCGTTCACATTTTTCAGTGAAAGCATCGGGCCTTCAAAGGTTGACATACCGTAAGCGGTAACGGCAACCACCATGAATTTCAGGATCACATCTTCCCTTACTTTATCCCAGGCTCCACGTAGTGTGAGCAAGCCATTGATCATACCACCCCAGCTTGGGAAGATCAGCGTGAAGCTGAACACGATACCCAGTGACTGGGCCCAGTTAGGAAGTGCGGTATAGAGCAGGTGGTGAGGACCGGCCCAGATATAGAGGAAGATCAATGCCCAGAAGTGGATGATGGACAGGCGGTAAGAATATACCGGCCTGTTAGCAGCCTTCGGCATGAAATAATACATCAGGCCCAGGTAAGGTGTGGTGAGGAAGAAGGCCACAGCGTTGTGACCATACCACCACTGCACCAGTGCATCCTGAACACCTGCATACAGAGAATAACTTTTGAATGCAGATGCCGGAATGGCAAGCGAGTTAACGATATGAAGAACAGCAACGGTAACAAACGTGGCTATGTAGAACCAGATGGCCACATAGAGATGGCGTTCGCGGCGTTTGAGGATGGTCCAGAACATGTTCCAACCGAATACCACCCAGATCAGTGCGATGGCGATATCGATAGGCCATTCCAGTTCTGCATACTCCTTACTGGTAGTGATACCGAGCGGGAGCGTTACGGCTGCCGCCACAATGATGAGCTGCCAGCCCCAGAAATGGATCTTGCTGAGCATGTCACTCGCCATACGGGTTTTCAATAACCGCTGCAGGGAGTAGTAAACACCCATAAAAATACCGTTACCCACAAATGCGAAAATCACCGCATTGGTGTGCAGGGGACGAAGGCGGCCGAAGGTAAGACCCAGGGTCTCTTTACCTACCGAAATACCACCGATATTCCATTGGGGGAATACCATGAGCAGGGCTACCCATACACCGATGAGCATACCTACAGCGCCCCAGATGATCGTCGCAAACGCGAAATTGCGCACGATCTTGTTGTCGTAATAAAACTTCTCAACTTGCATTATTGCCGTTTTGATTGTTGGTTGATGATGTATTTTCTGAAGAAGGTTGGTCGTCGAAGAGCATTCTGACTGAAGGGGTATAGTCGTCGTCGTACTGACCCGTTTTTACGGACCAGAGAAATGCGGCCAGGAATAGGCCGGCCACAAGAATGCTGAAAAATATCAGTATTACTAGAACACTCACAGTCTTAATGTTTGCAGGGTCAAAATTATTCGCATGACATTATTATGACGATGAGCCAACTCAAGGCAAAATATGATATATATCAGGAATGTGATAAATGTGATGAATGTGGGAATGTGAAGAATGGAATGTGGGAATGAGGACCTCTCGCCTCATGCCTCTCGCCTCACGCCTAAATTTTCCGCGAGGCCAATTTCGCATAGAGCGATACGAAAATCACGATGGAAATCGAACTCGCCGGCATCAGGATGGCCGCGATCATAGGTTGGAGCAGCCCGCGGGTGGCGAAGCTCAGCCCCACAATATTATATAAGATCGAGAGGATGAAACTGGCCGTGACTATGGTTTTGCTGGTTCTGGCAAAGGCAAGCAGTTTGTCCAGTTTGTGGACCATCGACCCGTCCAAAATACCGTCACTGGCCGGGGAGAACAGGTTGGTTGCATCGGTGACCGCAATTCCGGCATCTGCCTGTCTCAGGGCTCCGGCATCGTTGAGGCCGTCTCCCAACATCATTACTTTCTTTCCTTCGGCCTGAAGTCTTTTGACATAATCCAGTTTATCCTGGGGCGTCTGGCGGAATAGAACTTTAAGGTCCTGGCCAAATATATTCTTCAGGTTTTCCAGCTCCTGGTCGTTATCCCCGCTGAGGATATGCACTTCGTATCCATCCTGCTTCAGTGCTGATGCCATTTCACCCAGACCGGATCGGTAATCATTGCTGACCAGGAATCGACCGCGGACCTGGTTGCCAAACTTAACATGAACACCCTGGTTAGATAGTGAGTTAGGGAAATAGGGTAATAGGGAGCCTTCTTCCGTGATGAAATCGTACGACCCAATTCTTACCGGATGATCATTTACTAAAGCCTCCAGGCCCTTACCACTGATCTCTTTATATCCTTCTATGGCCAGCCTGTCCGTTTTTTCAATGTCCAGCGAAGCGGCGATCATTTTACTAAGAGGATGGGTGGAATGGCTGGTAACGGTTTTGATCAGCTGCTTTTCCTGGTCGTTCAATGTCTCTCCTTCAAAATACACCAGCGAAGCATGGTGGTGCGTGATGGTTCCGGTTTTATCCAGCACAATGGTTCTGACCTTGCCCAGGGTTTCGATCACACTGGAATTCTTGAGGTAAAGTTTCTTCCTGCCAAACAAACTGAGCATGTTCCCATAAGTAAATGTGGCTGAAAGCAAGAGGCTGCATGGGCATGCAACTATCAGTACGGCGGTAACCGATGGCCAGAGCTTTGCGGGATCATTGACCCACCAGTAGATGGCTGCCAGGAAGGCAATGGTGAACAACGCATAGGTGAAATACCTGCTCCAGGGGTGGATGAAACTCTGTTCTTTATTCTTCTTGTTATGGAAAATATCATTGTTCCATAGTTGGGTGATATAACTCTGGGAAACCGGGGTCACCACTTCCACCTGGATGGCCGTGCCTATTTGTCTTCCGCCGGCATAAAGCAGTTCTCCCTTTCTTTTATCCAGCGGTGTGTTTTCTCCTGAAACAAAGCTGTAGTCGATACTCGCCGTACCCTCACGGAGGATACCGTCTGCCGGGATCATTTCTTCGTTCCTGACCATGATCAGGTCTCCTTTTTTCAGCCGAGACACAGGGATGTTCGTTTCTTTTCCGTCTTCAAGTAAAGAGACACCGAGGGGGAAATACGACTTGTAGTCGCGGTCGAATGAAAATGCATCATAGGTCCTGTTCTGGAACCATCTTCCCACTAACATAAAGAAGACAATTCCGCTCATGGAGTCCAGGTAGCCTGGGCCCGTGGCCGAAAGGATCTCGTAAACACTTCTTCCAAAAGTGATGAGGATGGCCAGCGCAATGGGAGCATCGATGTTTAGCCAACCCTGGCGAAGGCCTTTGAAACCGGAAACAAAGAATTCAGAAGCGCTGTAAAAAAGCACAGGTAATGAAAGGGCCAGGCTCAGGTACTGGAATGTATGTTTGAGCTGGTCCATTTCGATATTTCCCGAGGCGAAATAGTCCGGGAAACTCAGCATCATGATATTGGAAAAGCAGAATCCCGCGATGCCTATTTTGAAAATATGGGTACGACTGATCTTTTTTTCTTTCTTTTTCTCGCCGTCGTTCAGCGTGATATAGGGTTCGTATCCGGTGAAGGCCAGGAGCTCGACCACTTTGCGAAGCGAGATCTTGGATTCATCAAAAACGATGAAAACCTCTTTGCGCTGAAAATTGGTTTTAGAAGATATGATGGCAGGGTTGATCCGGTGAAGGTTTTCCAGCAGCCATATACAACTGGCGCAATGCATGGTAGGAAGATGGAACTGTACGTGTGACTGGGTCTGATCCCTGAACCGCAATAGTTTCAGGATCACTTCCTCATTGTCCAGGTAGGCAAAACGGTTATCAGCAAAACGGCCTTTTGCTTTGATGCCGGGGTTCTTCTCCAGATCGTAATAATTGCAAAGGTCATTTTCATTGAGCAGGAGGAATACCTGTTTGCATCCTTCGCAACAAAAGAGTTTCTCTTCGATCTTTATCGAATTGTCACAATTCTCCCCACAATGGTAACAGGAATGCTGCATTGGCTCACGTTTGCGCAACAAATATCCAAAGAAAACGGGGGAATTGGGAATGACATTGGTCAGTCAAGGCAATGATAGAGAGTCAGAGAGGCAGAGAGCCAGAGAGCCAAAAACAGAGAGCCAGAGACATCGAATACCTGGAACATTGTCCCAAATTTCTGACTCTCTGGCTCTCTGACTCTCTGACTCTCTAATTAGATTGTTCCTATGTAATTCAGGTAATTACACTTAAGTTCTACAAAATTCTTTTCTACGTCTTTAATACGACTCCTCAGAATATTCTGACTGTTAAAGGTATCGATCGAATAGGGGTCGTTTGTTTTCCGCTTTCGTTCAGAACTCAGGTATTGCTGTTGTTTCAGCAATTCTTTTTCCAACTCATCCATTGAATGCTGGGCTTTTACCATTTCAAGATGGAGGTACTGATAGACCTTGGTGCGATCTTCTTTCATACCCAGTTTATCTGCCACAATATTTGAGATCAATGCATCCAAAACGGGCATTTCCTTTTTCTGGCGCCTGATCATATCTTCCCAGGCGTCATTTTCTTTGATGAAAAGTTCAAGAATTCTGTAGTCCATAAGAAGTAGTTATAAAAATGGTTAGCGGATGATACAAAGGTGAGTGCAAATGCCGTTCCGGGATATGACATTGGTCACACTTTAACAAGAATGCAATAAAATAAACGTGTTAGCATCTTGCGAGTAGTGATATCTACATGAAATAGTAAGAGGTCAGTCTGTAAGTTCCAGTAACCAGCGCAGGGGGTGTGGCTTTTCGTGTGAGAGCCCAAACCTTTCGATCGATCTTTTGATCATAGCAACGGCCTCATCCACTGAATCCGTTACCAGGAATAGCTCAAGGTCTTTTTCAGAAATGGTTTTACTGGCGAGCATTCTCTCTATATGCTGGATAAGTTCAGAATGGTAGTCTTTGGAAAAAATGATCACCGGAAAATCCTTGATCTTCCTGGTCTGGATCAGTGTCATGGCCTCGAACATCTCATCCAGGGTTCCGAAGCCCCCGGGCATGATCACGAATGCGTAGGAGTATTTGATCAGGAGCGTTTTTCTGACGAAGAAATAGCGGAAGTTGACATATTTGTCGAGATAGGGGTTGGGTTGCTGCTCCATGGGCAGAACAATATTGCAGCCTACTGATCTCCCGCCAACGTCTTTAGCCCCCCGATTTGCAGCTTCCATAATGCCTGGTCCGCCGCCAGTCATAATGGTGAAGCCCATTCTTGCAATGGCGGCTGACAGATCCCGGGTCATTTTATAATAGGGATGATCTTCCTTAAAACGGGCCGATCCAAATACCGTAACGCAGGGGCCGGTGAAATGCAGGGCCCTGAACCCACGGATGAATTCGAGAACAACTTTTATGGTGAATTTGAATTCCTGCCATCTGGACCTGGGACCGTCCAGGAATTTGATTTCTTCTTTACTGTTTGTGTTTTCAGTCGACATACTCTAATATACAGGTTGCAGATTACAGGCTGCTATAGCAGGTTGCAGGTACCAGGTAACAGGTTGCAGTATAATTAATTTTCTGCAACCTGCAACCTGCAACCTGGAACCTGTTATA
>DATGXN010000250.1:0-39748 GCA_035298945.1 Chitinophagaceae bacterium
GGATGAGATCATTGCTGTGCCGGGTATTCCGTATACGATCAGTGGCAAGAAGATGGAAACGCCGGTGAAGAAGATTCTCATGGGAACACCTGTTGAACTTGCGGCGAGCAGGGACACGATGAAGAACCCGGAGACGCTGGAATACTTTAAATAGAGAGTCAGATAGACGGAGAGCCAGAGAGTCAGAATCCTTTAACTCTGTCTCTCCGGCTCTCTGGCTATCTGACTCTCTTGGATTAATACTTTTCAATTGCTCCAAGAGAAAACAAAGCAAAATCATACTTCACCGGATCGCTGCTGTCCATCTTCTTCAGGTTTTCAGTAAGCTCCAGGGCAGACTGCCAGTCTGCATTAGGTCTTGAAATCAACCCAAATCTTTTAGCCACCCTGGAAACATGCAGATCAAGCGGACATACCAGCTGTGAGGGTTTGATCTTTTTCCAGATCCCAAAATCTACGGCATCTTTTCTCACCATCCATCGTAAAAACATATTGATCCTTTTGCTGGCGGAATTCTGAAGTGGAGACGAAATATGCTTCTCGGTTCTTTTCATGTGTTCCAGTGAGAAAAAATATTGCCGGAAGCCTATCAGCCCTTTTTCAATGTTTTCATCGTTTTTATCCATCGCCATGGTAAAAGCGGTTTCAAGACTACTATAGTTCCTATAGTGGTACTGAAAAAAATGGATGAAATAGTAAAGGTCATCGGCATTGAATGTCCTGTGTTTGAAATCTTTAAGTCTTTTCAGCCCGGCAGTTGAGGGATCAAGACAAAACTGGTGTGGGCTCATATCCATGCCCTGCATGAGTTCGCGCGACTTATTGATGATGGTGGTTCGGTTTCCCCATGCGAATATGGCGGCAAAAAAAGCAGCGATCTCTATATCCTGCTTTTTTGTGAAAAGATGGGGTATGCATACGGGATCGTTGACAATGAAAGACTTATTACTGTACGAAAACACCTTTTTGTCGAAAAAATCTTTGAGAGATTCTTTTTCCCGCATCCGCAAATATCCGGTTTTACGGGGTTCGGGTTGAGGAATCGCTTGGAAAGTTGATTTATTTCGATGAACTTTAGGGGAGAATTCTAAATGAAATAAGCTATTTATGAAAAAGGTCCTGTTACCCATCATCTTCCTTGCCCTGATCGCCTCCTGCAAAAAAAATGATGCACCCGCACCAAAGAATATTCTTGACCAGGTTGTGACTAAACAAGGCACTGACAGTGTAATCATAAAATATACCTATGATGCCGCTAACCGGTTTGTAGGTGAAGTGTCCAATGATCCCATCAACAACGAAACCTATACTAAAACAATTGCCAGGGATAATAGTGGCCGTGTAACAAAAATTACCGATGTTGAAGCCACCAGCACACCATACACGACAGTCACGGATTTTATTTATCTCGGCGCCACCGATGCAAAACTTAAGAATGGTAAATCGTCATTCGTGCAGAGCGGTGTTACGATCTTCGACAGCAGTGCCTATGAGTACAGCGGCACCCAGGCGACCAAGACCAGCCATTACTGGTCTACTTCCACAGTGGCATATACCCTGATCAATTATTATGTATATACATACGATGCAAGAGGCAATATCGCCAGTGTAAAATACTACCAGGTAGGTACTCCCGGCCTCAACGACTTCAAATTGCTTTATACTGTTACATACACATACGACGATAAGATCAATCCGATCCTGGCAAAAGATGATGCCTTGATTGAATATATCGGCAGCCAGTATGTTTGCCCGAATAATGTCACCGGGCTGTCGTACAGCGATGCAGTCACTCCGGCAAATAATTTCACTGTCGCGATCACCTATGAATATCGCAGTGATGGAAGGCCAACAAAAAGCACTACCACCATTGGCGGTTCTTCAAGCGTAAGCACATATACTTACCGCTAGTAACTGCCTGAATTGGATAGGTATTTCTTACATTTAGGAATACTAAAATTCAATCAGGTTGAGTACGGGATTTGAACTTAATAATAAAGTTGCCATCGTTACCGGTGCCAGTAAGGGCATTGGCAGGGCTATTGCCATGACGCTTGGCCGGCAGGGCGCCACAGTTATCGTGTGCAGCCGGAAACAGGAAGCCGTAGATGAAACAGCCGACGCGTTCAGGCATATGGGCATTAACGCTTCCGGTATAGTCTGCCATATGGGTGATCTGGACCAGGTCCGCTCACTCGTGATTGAAGTGGATAAAAGATTCGGAGGGATCGATATTGTGGTGAACAATGCAGCCACCAACCCCGTTTTCGGTCCTGTTGTTGATACGGATATGAAAGTATTCGATAAGATCATGGACGTGAATGTAAAGGGGCCCCTTGAACTCTGCAAGCTGGCTTATCCCATCATGAAGCAAAGAGGTGGAGGTTCGATCATCAACATCAGCAGTATAGAAGGACTTACGCCCGGCTTCGGTCTTGGGCTGTACAGCATCAGCAAAGCCACTATGATCGCCATGACCAAAGTGATCGCCCGGGAATGGGGTGCTGATCATGTACGGGCTAATGTGATCTGTCCGGGCCTGGTGAAAACAAAATTCAGCGAAGCACTCACATCCAACGATAAGATCATGAAAATGGTGATGGCCAGGCAGGCACTGCCCCTGGTAGCTGAACCGGAAGATATTGCAGGCCTGGCACTCTACCTGGCCTCCGATATGTCAAGGTTCTGCACCGGAGCAGTATATACGCTGGACGGAGGCATGACAATATAAGACCATGGTAGAACTATTTGCTACTGAGCAATTGAAGAAACTCGCGCCGAGATACAGGGCTTTCATTGAGAAAGAACTTTATCCTCTCGAGATCGCATTGGTGAATATACCTTTCAGGGAAGCAGAACCCATACTGCAACAGAAAAGAGAACTGGCAAAAAAACATAAACTCTGGGCACCCTATCTGCCAAAAAAAGAAGGAGGGGCCGGGCTTACCCTCACAGAATTTGGGCAGATCAGTGAGATCATGGGCACTACGCCTTTCGGCCATTACGTATTCAATTGTAATGCGCCGGATATTGGCAACATAGAACTGATGCACCGCCATGCTTCTGCATCACTTAAGAAAAAATACCTTGAACCACTTACACATGGAAAGATCAGGAGCTGTTTTTCCATGACCGAGCCGGGATCTGCCGGATCCAATCCGGTAATGCTCGAAACTACGGCTATACGTGAGGGTGATCAATATGTGATCAATGGCGTGAAATGGTTCACAACTGCCGCAGACGGGGCTTCTTTTGCCATTGTCATGGCCATTACCAATGCAAGTGCCTCTCCCTATGAGAGAGCCAGTATGATCATCGTGCCCACGGATACTGAAGGGTTCAATATTGTCCGCAATATCCCCATCATGGGTGAAGCAGGTGAAGGGTATTTGAGCCACGCAGAGATCGAATACAGCAACTGCCGGGTACCTGTTACCAACCTGATCGGGGAGGAGGGCAGTGGGTTTGTGCTGGCCCAGGAAAGGCTTGGCCCCGGCCGCATCCATCACTGCATGCGTTGGATAGGTATCTGTGAAAAAGCATTTGAGTTGATGTGCGAAAGAGCAAGAACCAGGAACATGGGCGATGGATCCATGTTGGGCGATAAACAGACCATTCAAAACTGGATCGCGGAAAGTCGTGCTGAGATCAATGCTGCACGATATATGGTGTTACATACTGCACACAGGATCGATCAGGAGGGAGCAAAAGCTGCAAGGCAGGATATTTCAGCGATCAAATTTTTTGTGGCCGATGTACTGATGAAAGTGCTGGACAGATCCATCCAGGCACATGGGGCTCTTGGTGTTACTGACGATACCTTGCTTTCGTTCTGGTACAGGCATGAAAGAGGAGCCAGGATCTATGATGGACCCGATGAAGTTCATAAATCTTCACTCGCAAGATCTATCCTGAAAAACAGGAGAACATGAATATAGAGCCGGAATATTTCGATAAGCCTGTAGCTGTCAGGGCGAATGAATCGCCGGATATGGAGAAGTTAAAGGCCTATCTGAAGGGCAGGCTGGTAGGTGTGGGCGATGACCTGCAAATTGAGCAGTTCCCCGGCGGTTATTCCAATCTTACATTTCTTTTGAAGTCTGGCGAAAATGAATTTGTATTGCGCAAGCCACCTTTTGGGGCCAATATCAAATCGGCTCATGACATGGGCCGTGAGTTCAAAGTGCTATCGGCTTTACAACCTGTTTATGCTGCTATTCCCCAACCATTGCTTTATTGTGAAGATGAAGACGTGCTAGGCACTCCGTTCTATATCATGCAAAGAGTGAAAGGCATCATACTAAGGAACAAGATCCCGAAAGGACTGCATCTTGATGTTGATACCATGAGGACGATCTCAGAATCTGCAGTGGATAACCTGGCGAAGCTGCATACCATTGATCTTAATTCAACCGGCTTGATCCATTTGGGCAAACCGGAGGGGTACGTCACAAGACAGGTAGAAGGATGGGTGAAAAGATATTATAATGCCCAAACAGAAGAGGTTGGGGATATGGATAAAACAGCAGAATGGCTTAGGGCCAATATCCCCGCAGAGAATTCACCCGCCTTTATTCATAACGATTATAAGTACGATAACCTGGTGCTGAATCCCAATGATCTTTCTGATATACTTGCCGTTCTCGATTGGGAAATGGCAACTGTTGGTGATCCATTGATGGATCTTGGAACAACACTCGCATACTGGGGAGAAGCCGGCGACAGTGAAGCATTGAAGCCCTTCAATCTCACCTGGCTGGAAGGCAATCTTAACAGGGAGCAGGTATTAGTCCGTTACCAGGAGAAAACCGGAACAGATACGGGTAATTTTCTTTTCTATTATGTATTTGGGTCATTCAAGATCGCAGTGATCGTTCAGCAGATCTATGCCCGGTATAAGAAAGGATTCACACAAGATCCCCGTTTTGCGTCATTGATATACGTGGTAAAAGCCTGCGCTGAAAATGCGCAACAAGCGATCAGATATAACAGGATCAGTAATTTCTATTAATAAACGATTATGCAAATGAAACTTGAAGATGTTCGAAATGTTCTGGTACTGGGTGCAGGAACCATGGGATTAAGGATCGGCCTGCAGGCTGCCCTGAGCGGGTATCAGGTGACGATCTATGATATCAATGACCATGCATTTGCAGCGGCTCAAAAGATACAACCGGCCATCCTTAAACACCTGGAAAAGATCGGAAAGTATACGCATGAACAAGGGCAGGAAGCACTTGCAAGAATACGGTTCACAACCGATGCAGCAGATGCAGCGAAAGATGCTGACCTGGTCAGTGAATCAGTTTTTGAAGATCTTAATGTAAAGAAAGAGGTGTGGATGAAATTCGGAAAACTTTGTCCTGCCAAAACGGTATTCACTACCAACACTTCCTATATGCTCCCTTCCTGGTTTGCAGCAGAAACCGGGAGGCCGGAGCGGTTCTGTGCATTTCATTTTCACGATGTTTTCCAGGCCGTGGTAGTTGATGTCATGCCTCATGCCGGCACTGAACCATGGATCGTGGATCTGCTGATGGAACTGGGAAAAAAACTTGAACAGGTGCCTGTATTTGTTCACAAAGAGAATTCGGGTTATATCACCAATGCCATGCTGGTAGCACTGGTTGGTGCAGCTGGCGCGCTTCTGACTGGCGGCGTGGCAACCTATGAAGACATAGATAAAAGCTGGAAAGGTAATTTCGGAATGAATGGGCCATTTGAGATCCTGGATAAAGTAGGATTGGATACGGCCTGGCATATCACGAAGACCCTGCCTGATGCCAAAAGCAAAAAGTTTGCGGACCTGTTGAAAACATTTGTTGATGCAGGTAAACTTGGAATAAAAACTAAACAAGGATTTTATACTTACTGATATGCAATACCTGAGCTTCCAGAATCTGAATTTCCTGCTTTACGACGTGCATCACATACATGATCTGCTGACCTATCCAAAGTATTCGCATATAGGCGGCCGGGAGGAAATGGAATTATTGTTACAAACTGCAAAAGACATTGCGGATAAGGAGATGTTCCCATTCTTTAAAGAAATGGATGAGCATCCGGTAGTATATAAAGATGGAAAGATCAGGAGTCATCCACAGTTGAAAAATGTTTTCAAAGCTGTAGCAGATGCAGGCTGGTTCACTGCGCAGGTAAAACTGGAAGAAGGAGGCATGCAGTTGCCGTATAGTATTTTTTCAGTTGCACATATGATCTTCGAAGCGGCCAACAGCAGCGCCCAGGGTTATCTTGGATTGACAACCGGTGCATTGGAACTCATTGAACTTTTCGCAGCGGAGGAGTATAAGAAGATATTTATGCCGCCCATGATGGAGGGAAAATGGCAGGGCACTATGGCCTTGACCGAACCCCAGGCTGGCAGTTCCCTTTCAGATATAACAGCCACTGCAAAAAAAGTTGGGGATCATTATGAAGTGAGAGGTCAGAAGATATTTATTTCAGGAGGTGAACACGAGGCCTGCGAAAATTTTGTACATCTCACCCTGGCGAGAATCGAGGGTGCTCCTGCGGGAACAAAAGGAATTTCGCTGTTCATCATTCCAAAATACATGCCTGCTGCGGATGGGGCGCTAACTGATAATCATGTGATCTGTGCGGCAGACTTTTCAAAAATGGGTCAACGGGGATATGCCACCACTCACCTGATCTTTGGAGAATCCGGTACTACCAAAGGATACCTGGTGGGGGAGCCCAACAAGGGCCTGCAGTATATGTTCCAGCTGATGAATTCTGCACGTATAGCAGTTGGTCAAACTGCAGCAGCAGTGTCTTCCGCCGCTTATTATTATTCATTGAATTATGCCAACGAGAGGCCCCAGGGCAGGCATATTGGAGATAAGGATCTGAGTAAAGAACAAACGCTGATCATAAATCATGCTGATGTGCGGAGAATGCTTTTATTGCAGAAGGCTTTTGTGGAAGGGGCTATCAGTCTTGTGGTGGAATGCCTGAAATGGTACGATCTGGAAAAGCTCCAGGTGGGTGATGAAAAAGAAAGGGCCCATGTGATCCTGGAATTGCTCACACCCATTGTGAAAACTTATCCTTCGGAATATGGTATCATATCTACCAGCAATGCTTTGCAGGTTTTCGGCGGCTATGGCTTTACCATGGATTTCAATGCGCAGCAATACTTTCGTGATATCCGGATCATGTCTATCTATGAAGGAACCACAGGCATCCAATCCATGGACCTCCTGGGGCGCAAGGTGCAGATGAAGCAGGGGCAGGCCATACATTACCTGATGGAAGAGATGATGAAAACTGCCGATACGGCGGCTTCATTTCCGGCTCTGAAAAATTATGAAATGAAATTCAGGGACTCTATCAACCGCATGGGGCAGGTACTTTCGCATCTCCAGCAATTTGCTGCCCAGGGTAATATTGAGTTATACATGTCTGATGCCAACCTCTTCATGGAGCTGGCAGGTATCACTGCTGTTGCCTGGCAATGGCTGAAGCAGGGTATCGTTGCCCAGCAGAAGCCCGTTAATGGCAATAATGATTTTTACCATAGCAAGATGGAAACGCTCAAATTCTACTACAAATATGAACTCCCCAAAACACTGGCACTGGCAGATAGTTTAATGAACAGTGATGTGGTAACGATCAAAGGCGATAGGGAAGTGTTGATGTGATCCATTGAATTTTTAAGTATGGTTTATATTACTCAACTCATATACATTTTAGAAGGGCAGGAATCGGTATTTGATCAATTTGAAGCTGTTGCCATACCAACTATTGCAAAATATAATGGCAGGCTATTATTCCGGATCCGGCCAGGAGAGGATAGTTTTATTGAAAGCAAGATCGAGAGGCCCTATGAGATCCACCTGGCAGAATTCAATACTGATAATGACTTTGAGAATTTTATGCAGGATGAAGAGCGAAAACGGTTCCTGCATTTGAAACAGCAATCGATAAAATCAGTTATTCTGATAAAGGGAACAAAGCTAGGATGAAAAAAGTTAAGGCACCCTAAGCGGCAGATAAATGAATGATACCTGAGATCTGAAGTTCTATAGTATCATGGTGCCGGGAATTTCCTCAACCAGTTTTTCGCCATAACATCCTGCAGGGGTCTGATAACCCGGCTTGAAATTACCGGCAAGTACTTTCTTTGCAATAATGAGGCTGCTGATCGCGGTAAGCGTATAACCTTCCGCACATTGAAGTTTTGCCCGGGCGATGTCACCTTTGTCGTTCATTGCTTCACCCCATACAACGCTTTTAGACCTGGCGCGCTTTTCATCTGAAGGCCCTGGAGGCATGCTTTTGATCTTTCTCATCACATAATTCTTTGCAAACGATGTTCTGAGAATCCAATTGAATAATGATTGAAATTTCAGCACGCTGTGAAGCCGCGACGGTACGCTGGTATAGGTCTCAATATTGGGTATGCCCGTAGTTGAGAAAGCGGTTGAGACGTCGCCCCAGGGGATCGACATCACAAATATTTTCTTGCCATTATGATCCAGCCACATAGATTTATGTCCCAGTGGAACCGGCGTGATCTTCCCGTCTTTTCTTACCGCACTTGGTCTGCCCAGGTTCTGGGCCATACTGGTGGAAGTGCCCCTGCTGGTGGAACCGCCGAGGCCGGCAAATGCCAGTTTAAGCGAAGTGGCATCAGGCATTTTCTTCTTTAAACTGAGGGCAATGCAATCGGTTGGTACCACGTCAAAGCCAACACCGGGCATCAGCATGATCCCTTTTTCCGCCGCTTGTGCTGAGTACTTTTTTGCCATTTCATAAACCATGATCTCGCCTGTGATATCCAGATAGTGCACCCCGTTCCGGATGCAGGCCTCTACCATGGGTTTGGCTGTGAACCTGAATGGTCCCGCGGCATGCAGAACTACTTTGATGCCTGAAAGGGCCTTATCCATGGCTGTAGCATCATTCAGGTCGGCGATACGGTATGCATAGCCGAATTGCTCTGCCAGAGGTTTGATATTTTCTTCAGACCGGCCGGCCAGTATAGGCCGGATGCCATAGTCGGCAGCCATTCGGGTAATTAGTGTGCCTGTATAGCCATTGGCTCCATAGAGAAGTATTGAGTTGTCCATCGTTAAAAACTAAAAAGTGAGGAGTAAAAAATAAGACTTTTTTACCGCCTATTTTTAATTCACCTGTATTTTTCAATGAACTGGTCTCTTCCACTTAACAGTTTAATGCCTTGAAGCTGATGTCCGTCATCGGTAATGGTTTAACTTAAAAGGATATTGCACCATCAAAAATCCTCATATGGAAAATAAACCCAGAAAAAGTTTGTTCAACCGGTTTATGGGAAATGTTTATGCAGGGTTATTCCTGATGCTCCCGGTAGCAGTGATCGTCATAATCATACTCAAAGTCTACGGGATGCTTTTTGCTCCTGTGCGTGCTTTGGCATTGAAATTAGGCATTGAGAGACCGTTTCTCATACAGTTATTGCTCATATTCACCATCATCATAATATGCTTTATTGCCGGCCTGCTGATGCATGCCAGGACTGTGTCACGATTCAGGGACCGTCTCGAAAGCGGGGTGCTTCGTTTTGTACCAGGCTATGAATATGTACGCATGAAACTGGCCATGATGGTGGGAGATGAGTCCACATTAGAAAGGGCAGTGTTAGTGAAGATCGACGATGGCTGGAGTCCGGCGATGCTGATTGAAGAAGACTCAGCTGGTAACTGCACGGTCTTTGTCCCTGATGTACCTAAGAGTAATAGCGGTTCTGTCTATATCGTTGAGCCCTCGCAGGTAAGGCATTTGAAAGTTAAGTTTAAGGAACTGGACATTGCCATCCGGAATTATGGAAAAGGACTGATTAAGATAGTCGGAGAGTCAGAGAGCCAGAGAGCCAAATAGAAAGGGGGTTTTCTGTCTCACTGCCTCTCTGACTATCTGGCTCTCTAATCGATAGCTTGTCTAAGGTCCTCTACAAGATCTTCATGGTCTTCAATACCAACACTGAGGCGGATCAGCGAATCGCTGAGTCCGTTCTTTATTCTTTCTTCCCTGGGTATAGAAGCATGCGTCATGGAAGCGGGATGATTGATCAGTGATTCCACACCACCTAAGCTTTCTGCCAGTGAAAATATCTTTGTTGATGAAAGTACTCTTCTTGCTGTTTCAACTGAATCATCTTTCAATACAAAACTGATCATACCTCCAAAATCGCGCATTTGTTTTTTTGCGATGGCATGGCCCTGGTGGTCTTCAAATCCCGGCCAGTATACTTTTCCAACTTTTGGATGCGATCTCAGGAAATTAGCCACTACACGGCCATTTTCACAATGCCGTTGCATTCTTACATGCAGCGTTTTGATCCCCCTTAATACCAGGAAACAATCCATGGGGCCAGGGACTGCACCACAGCTTTTCTGTATGAAATATAATTTTTCCCTGAGCTCTTTATCGTTTATCACCAGTGCGCCCTGGATCACGTCGCTATGACCTCCAAGGTACTTGGTCACAGAATGCATAACGATATCTGCACCCAGGTTTAGTGGATTTTGCAGATAAGGCGATGCAAATGTGTTGTCCACGCAGGTTAAGATGTTATGCTGTTTAGCCAGCGTTGTGATGGCTTCAATATCGGCAATGTTCATCAGCGGATTGGTTGGTGTTTCCACCCAGATGAGTTTAGTGGCAGGCCTGATCTCCGCCCTGATATTTTCCACATCCTGTTGATTTACGTAAATGAACCGGATCCCGAATCTTTCAAAAACTTTTGAAAACAAGCGATAAGTGCCACCATACATATCATTGCCGCAAATCACTTCATCTCCTGGTGCTAGCAATTTGATCACGGCGTCAGTTGCTGCAACCCCTGAAGAAAATGCCAGTCCATATTTGCCTTCTTCTATAATAGCAAGTGCTTCTTCAAGTGCCTGCCTGGTGGGGTTCTGCGACCTGGCATATTCAAAGCCTTTGTTCACCCCGGGTGCTTCCTGCACATAAGTGGAAGTCTGGTAGATAGGAGTCATAATGGCTCCGGTGGAAGGATCCGGATGTGATCCGGCATGAATGTATTTTGTATTGGGTTTCATATTTAATAATTGTGGGATTGGCGAATTTACGGATAAGCGGATTGATCAATATAGATTAATCCACATCCCCGCGATCAGTGTACGGAAATCAAAATTGTCTGCTCCATGTGCTTCAGCTGGAATGATCGGTTTTTTTATGAGGTTCTGATGGCAGATATTTTTGTTCACCAGGTTTTTTCGGGCATCATGCAGCAGGCCCTGGAAAGCAGGTTGCTGCATCCATTGTTTCTGTGGTGGTTCAAACCCGATCTTGCCTTTCTGCCAGCAAATTTCCGACGGGATCTTTTTGTCCATCATCTTTCTTAATATCCATTTGGTATATCCATCCCGCATCCTGAAAGAGGAGGGGAGCGAAAAAACAAATTGGACCAGCTCATGAGAAAGAAACGGCAGCCTGACCTCCCGCCCATGGGCCATTGAGTTTCTGTCCGCATATCTCAATAGCTCCTCCAGACCCATCACCATGATATCATGATACTGGATATCATTAAGCTTCTCCACCGTTGGCTTGTAAATAGAACGACTATCGGATGCCCGCTCCGCAAACTCATGATTGAAATACCCGTTGGATCTCTGTGATCGGATCGCTTTTTTTTCAAGCTGGTTTGCAGCTACGGCCGGAAACATCGTGGCAAGCCTGTTTTTCCATCCCCAGTCTGGAAGAAAACCGTTCTCCCGGAATTTTCCTGCTCCACTGTCAGCTTTTTCCCATCCTTCAGATTGTATCAGCTCCTGCAAATACCAATGGGTGTATTTGGAATATCCCGCCAGCACCTCATCAGCACCCTGACCATCCAGCAAAACTTTCACACCCTGTTCTTTTGCTTTTGCAAATACCATGTATTGTGCAAAAACTGAGGCCGAACCAAATGGTTCTTCCTGAGCGTTGATCACCGCCTGCAGCTGTTCTGCAAATAAGTCTGCATCTGGAGACACTGTATATAGCTGCAATTGGTAGGCGTCGGCCATGGATCGGATCCTGGCAGATTCATCTTTTTCATAGCCAGGGAAGATGGCAGAAAATGCTTTGTGGGAATACTGTTCTTCTGCAACATCTCTGGCAACAGCAATGATCGAAGAACTGTCGAGGCCCCCGCTTAAACTGGTTCCAATAGGAACATCTGACCTCATCCTCCTGCTTACTGAATTAGCGAGCAATCGGGTGAAATCTCCTACCGCTTCGGCATCATCTTTCTCAATCCTTGTTTCTTTATCCAGATCCCAATACCTGTTGATCAGGGGCTGCCCTTGTAAAGGTTCAAACAGAAGAAAATGAGCTGGGGTTAACTGGTGTACATTCAGGAAGAATGTTTTTCCTGGCTGATCGGGCCGCTTGGTGAATCCAAGGGTCAGGTAATTATAAAGCATTACCGGGTCTGCAGACTTTTCTATCCCTGCCGCAAATAATGCTTTCATCTCAGAAGCAAAATGCAGGCAGTTTTGATCTTCATTATAATGGTAATAGAATGGTTTTTCACCAAACCGGTCACGTGCGCAAAATAAACGGCAGTTTTTTTCATCCCATATAGCAAATGAGAACATGCCATCAAAATGCTCCAGGCACTCGGTACCAAAGGCATCAAATGCTGCAGCTACTACTTCAGTATCGCCAGTGGATTGAAAATGATATCCCCGGGATTTTAATATATCCCTGATCTCCCTGTAGTTGTAGATCTCGCCATTAAAAACCAGTACATACCTGTCAAGGTATTTCAATGGCTGCGCCGCTGCACCACTAAGGTCAAGTATGGAAAGCCTGTTGTGGGCGAAGCCAGTATGTATGCCTGATTGTTGATGTATATAATATCCCTTCCCATCAGGGCCCCTGTGTTCCAGGGTTTGATTCATTTGCTCAAGAATGGCCGGAACTACCTGATCTGGATCTGGAGAAATGATTCCCGCTATTGAGCACATGTTTCAAAGTAAAAAGTCAAAACTAAAAAGTCAAAAAATTATGGGTAGAGCAGTTCGGATATTGTCCCAGTGGATGTACAGGTTGGCGCCACCGGTCCGGGGTTCAAAATACATGGAAAATGCTTCTGCCATGTCAACATTTTTCTCAGGCTTCACGTCTATCCTGGCAACATCTTTTTTCTGGTCATATTTGAATGCACCCCAGGTATCTGTATCCCTGTTGATAATAACGGTCCAATTATCCGGTTGGGGGATGGCATACAGGGTATAGCGTCCTTTTTTGATCTTTGTTTTGCCGATGGTTACGTCGCGGAAAAATTCGATCTCAGTAGCTTCGTTGGCACCCACTCGCCAGATCTGGCCATATTCCACTAAACCGCCAAATACGTCCCGACCGTTCTTTTGCGGACGGCTATATATCACCCTCATGATCAGGGGATCCTTTGCTTTGTCCTGGATCTTCAAAATGGGATAGTTCACGGGGTAATAGCTCATGTCCATGCCGGATTTATCAATAGGCGGAATATTCTTGTTCTGGGCAACGGCAGAGTACAGGATGCTTGAGATAAACAAAAAAATGAGGGAAAGGCCTTTCATTTGATGATTTTGGACAAAAATAGGCTGACGAAGGTTTTTTTAAAAATAACTTTAGTCATATCTGGCTGCCCGCAGCCTTTTTAACTTTGTAAAAAATTCCTCGATGAAAGCGGATATTAGATATTCCAGCCCTGCAGAAGCGCTATCAGTGATCAAATCCGGTGACCGGGTTTTTGTGCAGGGTAGTGCCCAAACCCCTGTTTTCCTGTTAAATGAACTGGCCAAAGAAAAAGACCGTCTCAAACGCGTGGAGATCGTATCCATAACCGTTTATGGAGACCTGGAGATCGTCAAACCCGGGTACGAAGATTCGTTTCATTTCAACTCCATGTTTGTGTCGGCTTCTATTCGCACCGCAGTGAACGAGGGCCGGGCAGATTATATCCCCGTATTTCTGAGTGATATTCCTGACTTTTTCAAACGCGGAATTCTTCCCCTTGATGTAGCGATAGTGCACGTATCAGTTCCCGACAAGCATGGTTATTGCTCGCTAGGCGTTTCGGTGGATGTAGCGCGCAGTGCTGTGAATACGGCCAAGGTGGTGATCGCGCAGGTCAATCCAAATGTACCCAGAACACATGGTGATGGCCTGATGCATGCCTCCCGTTTCAAATCATTGGTATACTGCGAAGATCATTTGCAGGAAGCCAGCTTCGGTGAAAAAGTGGGTGATGCTGAAAGGCAGATCGGGCTTAATGTAGCCAGCCTCATTGAAGACCGCAGCACTTTGCAGATGGGTATAGGTGCAATCCCTGATGCGGTATTAAAATCTCTCACTAACCATAAAGACCTGGGTGTGCATACTGAAATGTGTTCTGATGGTATCATCGATCTGTTTGAGAAAGATGTGATCAATAACAAGTATAAACGCATTCACCCCAATAAAGCGGTGACCGGTTTCGCACTGGGTTCTAAACGCCTGTATGATTATGTGGACGATAACCCGGCTTTTGCATTCCTTGATATCGACTACGTAAATGATCCGCACGTGATCAGGCGCAACCCAAGGGTTTGTGCGATCAATAGTGCTGTGGAAGTTGATCTTACCGGGCAGGTCTGTGCAGACTCTATAGGTATGTACCAGTTTTCCGGGGTAGGAGGACAAATGGACTTCATGCGTGGTGCCGCCCTGTCAGATGATGGTAAACCGATCATCGCGCTTAATTCAAGAACTACAAAAGGAATTGCCCGTATTGTACCGGCACTTAAAGAAGGTGCAGGTGTGGTAACCACAAGGGCACATGCTCACTATATCGTGACTGAATTCGGTATTGCTTATTTGTATGGTAAGAACCTGAGGCAGAGGGCTAAATCATTGATCGATATTGCACATCCGGATGATCGCGAAATGCTGGAAAGGGCATGTCATGAAAGGTTTAAACATTTTCCCTGCCAGTGATCTCCTGGTATACGGAAAACGCCATTTCCCTGAGTTCGGGAAAGAATTCGTTGTAGCCAGCTCTTAGGGTTTCATAATTGTCTTCGAAAAGAGCGAAGGCCGTGGACGTTTCACCCAGGTATTTTGCCCTGCGGGCCAGTCCTCCAAGACTATTCCATACGCCTTCCATAGACCTGTAATGGTAGAGCCAGTTCTGGCTTTTCATATACGGGAACATGCGTGCGAACCTTTCGGGAAAATGTTCCTGGTATTCATCTAGTTTATTGTAGGTATCCGCGGTGAACTGTCGCAGGGAATCTTCACTGAAAATGTTCTCGTCACAGGCCAGGAAATGATCGAACAATACGTCCATGATGGGCGAACAATATAAACCATAATGAGGCCTGAATATCAGTTTGAGTTCTTTATTGGCAAGATGGTCATCGGTATAAGTGTCGATCTTCCTGTGTAACAGGATGCCCTGCTGTATGTTTTCCGGCAGGTCGAATTTCTTTTTCCCCTTCACAAAATCACTGATCATGTTACCGGTCAGTATGCCGGCATCGTTAAAGGAAAGGAACGCATGAGCAAGGAAGTTCATGAATATTATTTGTTGGTCAAGCCATTCATCCTGCACATATGATGAACGGTTTCGTACATGCATTTTAAACAATTTTTAGTAAATGACCGAAACCCTTGCCGGGCTTGGGTTTAAGCCAGTCAATGGTTTGGAGCCGGTTTGTGAAAGTTTACCATTCATACTTTGCAAAATGCGTTTAACAAAGGTTTGTCCCGATTTGGGTTGACATAGGTTCTAAGCATGTATAGATTTGGTTAGCAAACATTTCATCACTACAAAACAGATCGTTATGAGAAAGTTGATCACAGCAATGGCATTATTCATGTTGACAGGTACAATGAGTTTTGCAGGCCCGGGGCCGGTAGATGTTAAAGTAAGTAAGTTCATCCAGGCTCAGTTGATGGAGGCATTTCCGGATGCAGAGCATGTGAGCTGGGACAAGATGGGAGACTATTACCTGGCCAGGTTCACCAACAGCATGGGCACAATAACTGCCTACCTGGACGAAGATGGTGCCATCTACAAAGTAGCCAGATATATCGATACGAACAGCCTGCCTCTCGCTGTGCAGCGCTCATTGAACGAAAAATACGATCTGAAGGAAAACGAAACGGTGCTTGAAGTCACCAGGAACAACAATCAAACCTACTACCTGGTAAGTTTTGAACACCAGAACAGGAAATACATCGTGGAATCGGACCTTACGGGCAATTTGAAAGTAGTTAAGAAGAGCAAGGTGTAGGTTGGATGGGGATTGGCTGATTGGCGAATTGACTAATTGGCTGATTGTTGGCAAACCGTATGGAAGTATCTGTATCAATTAGCAAATCTGCTAACTGGCCAATCAGTCAATCCCTTATTTTTGTGGTCCTAAAATTCAGGACATGACTAAAGGACCCATTTCGCAGTTCATTTTGCACCATTACAGGCATTTTAACGCGGCAACAGTAGTAGATGCTGCCAAGGGTTACGAAGAGCATCTTTTGGAAGGTGGTAAGATGATGATCACCCTGGCTGGCGCCATGAGCACAGCGGAACTTGGGGTTTCTCTGGCCGAAATGATCCGTAATAATAAAGTGGACATCATCTCCTGTACAGGAGCCAACCTGGAGGAGGATGTCATGAACCTGGTTGCCCATACGCATTACAAGCGCGTTCCGAACTGGCGCGATCTTACGCCCCAGGAAGAGTGGGAGTTGCTGGAGAAAGGCCTTAACCGTGTTACTGACACCTGCATCCCTGAAGAAGAAGCGTTCAGGAAAATACAGCACCATATTGTCAAGATCTGGAAAGACGCTGAAGCCAGCGGAGAACGTTATTTCCCGCACGAGTACATGTACAAACTGCTGAACAGCGGTGTGATGAAGGCTGATTACGAGATTGACCCAAAGAACAGCTGGATGATCGCTGCGGCAGAGAAAAATATTCCCATCGTGGTTCCGGGTTGGGAAGACAGTACCATGGGTAACATCTTCGCTTCCTATGTGATCAAAGGAGAGATGAAAGCCACTACCATGAAGAGTGGTATTGAATATATGGTGGAGCTCAGCAAATGGTACAGGGAGAACAGTGCTGGAAAAGGCGTTGGATTTTTCCAGATCGGCGGTGGTATTGCCGGGGATTTCCCGATCTGTGTTGTACCGATGATGTACCAGGATCTCGAATGGCACGATGTGCCTTTCTGGAGCTATTTCTGCCAGATCAGTGATTCAACCACATCTTACGGCTCCTATTCGGGTGCAGTTCCCAACGAGAAAATCACCTGGGGCAAACTGGATATCCACACGCCAAAATATATCATTGAAAGTGACGCTACTATTGTAGCGCCATTGATCTTTGCCTACCTGCTGGGCTGGTAAAAACACAGAGGCGCGGAGAGAAACACAGAGACGCGGAGATATTTTCTCCGCGTCTTTTCTTTTTAGTAAACAAAGTTCCACTGGTGAGATCCCCAGGATGATCCGACTCCGTAGCTCCTTATAATAAGGTTCCCGAAATAATCGAATGTGTTATTTACTTCAACTTTCTCTCCATTAGTATAAGTGATTGAAGTAACGTTATTTGGATTATACCAGGCCATAGCTGTCTCGTATTCATTCAACAATATAATGTTCAGGTCAGGAATTCGATGCATTGGGTTTTCTTTGTTGTCAGATTTAAACGACGCATTCCTTCCTGGACTGTAGGGATGGGTATAAGAAACCAACTGGCCTTTCTCATCATAGTAGAATTTTTCTCCTAATGGGCTATTCAATGGTCTTTTCTTCTTATCATATTCAATCTTCCATTTATCTGGGGTATTGTTGTAAGGCCTGTTGAAAAAGAAGTCAGCTCCAACGATCAGCCCGTTCTCATATTTTATATTTTGGAGTACGTCCCAAACCTGACCCCAGGAAGTTTTTGTAATTGAATCGATCCTGTTACCAGAATGGTACACTTTGTACCCTGCCCTCCAATTGCCGTAAGATCTGGTCTCCACAAATAGATCGATTGAGTCAACCTCTCCCTGTTTAGTATAAAAAAAATCCCAGGTATTGATATAAGTATCATATGCATGCCAGATCCTTTTTGGCAGTGCTTTTTGAGGGTTCTTATTTGGTGCATTTGCTATATCGGTAACCAGGCTGTTTTGCATATCGACGTTTTCCTTCTTACATGACAACAGGATGAGCACAAAAGCCATGATTGTGAATGGGTGTCTCATAAATTCAGGGGTTATTTGTTATTCATATATGTAGGTTAGAAATCTAGGGTAGCCATATTCTGTCCATGAAATTTTTACCAGTTGCCCTTTATGATTATACTCGTTATGGTAGAAGGATGATGACATGCCATCGGCCCTGAGTGCTGATGTTGTATTGTATGGATTGTACCAGAATTCCACGATGTTATAATCTTCGATGAGTACCACAAAGAAATTCGGGATCAAGTGAAGTGGATTGATATTGTAATCCACCGTGTATGTGTAGTTGAATCCACTGTAACTGCTATTTTCTGAGGCAATGATGGCACCAGCTTCATTATATGTAAACTTGTCTTGCGTCATGCTGTTTAAAAGCCGTTTCTTATTATCGTAGTACAAAGGGCGTACAAATGGATATGGCTGATAGGGACGTTGAGTCCAGTAATCGGTTTGTACAATAAGGTTACCATGATATCTAATGTTAGTTGTGACAGACTCAGTCCTTCCCCTGTTGATCAATTGCACGGAATCCAATCTTGTAGCGGTATAGAATGCAACGCATTTATATTTGGATCCGCCCGGGTAATTATCTTCTGCATTGATTGAATCAATTTGCCCTTGTTTGTTGTAAGAAATGACATAGGATCTGCCTTGAGTTCTGATCTCTTTGATGCGGGTTCCCTGGTAAGGTTTTGAAGGAACTTTGGCGGCTGCGTTTGCTTTCAGGAGGTCTGGCTGTAAACTGTTGGTTTCGTCTTTCGAGCATGAATATAATGCCAGTGCAAAGATTGAAAGGAATACCGTCTTTTGAAGGTGCTTCATACAATTTGTTTTAGGTTTAGCAATAAAATTTGCGCTACTGTGTCAGAACTAGTGTCAGTGGGTTGGATTCTGAGTGCTAAGTTTATTATACTTTGGGTTTGCTGCAAGCGCCAATTTTGGGAAATATTGCAACCAATTTGCTGTTTCTGGAAATGAGTTGCAGGATTTAATAAAACCTGCTCTCATTTTTTTATTAATATGTAAAGTTCCATTGGTCATTATTAACATTTGACCAATAGCTGGCGACAAGATTGCCGGAAAAATCATACCTGTTATCTACAGTGACCGTCCTCCCATCATTATATGTGGTTGAAACCACATTATGTGGATTGTACCAGTAAAACGCCATGTCTAAATGGTCCAGCAAGATCACGTTAAGATCAGGTATCCGGTGCATTGGATTTTCCAATTCGTCAGATATGAAGGTTGAGTTATCAGAAGGCATAATTGGGTGAGTATAAGATACCAGGTTGCCTTTTTCGTCATAAAAAAATCTTTCACCAATAGGGCTGCTGACCGGCCTCTTCTTTTTATCATATTCAAATTTCCATTCCACAACCGGATTGTCACTTCGGTAGAAGTCGCCCTGTACAATAAGATCGCCATGATATTTTATATTGACCAACCTGGCTGCTACCTGTCCGTAAGCCGTCCTTGTAACGGAAACTATCTTATTTCCGGAATAAAGTACCTTATATGCGAATCGCCAATCACCATAATATTTCGTTTGAACAAACACGTCTATCGAGTCAACTTCTCCTTTTTTAGTATACATGAAATCCCAGGTATAGACATAAGAAGAGAATGAATGCCGGATCGATTTTGGAAATATCTTTTTTGTGTTGGTATTTGACGCGTTATCGATATCGGCTTGTAGATTTTGCTGAAGGTCCGGTAGTTCCTTATTGCAGGAAAAATAAATGAATGAAGCAAACAGGATGCTTGCCATTTTAAACTGGTGTTTCATAATTATGAGGTTAAGCATTTCACAAGGTATTCAACAGATGACTCTGGGAAAATGACTCTTGTCATTAAAGTCAGTTAATTAAAAAAGGCTGATCAATCTGATCAGCCTTTCTATCCGTAAGGGTTATCTGGAGATAACTTCAATTAATATTTTCTGTCCCACCTGTTTTCCCTGCGGTCGCGGATGTCTTCTTTCAGATCACGCTTGTCTTCTTTTCTGTCAAGCACGTCTTCCCGGCGGTCCCACCTGTCTTCGATCCTGTCTTTTTTGCCGCCATCGTGAAGGGCATCGCGTTTGTCTTCCCTGCGATCGCGGATATCTTCTTTGCGGTCAAGTTTGTCTTCCCTGCGGTCCCATTTGTTTTCCCTGCGATCGCGGATATCCTCTTTGCGGTCACAGACCTGGTTGCGATGTTTCGCATGAAGGTAAGGATTGGGGCGAGGAGGTTGTGCAACGGCTGTACTTACCATTAAGATGAGGGCAACTGAAAAAGCTGTGCTGAGAACAGATGTTTTAATTTTCATGGTCCGGGTGTTTAATTTTTTTAATCAGTTTACTTAATCATAGACCATGAACCATCTCCGGGGTTTAATGAAGGGGCAAAAAAAATTACGGAGCCGTTGATTTGACTCCGTAACTCGTTAGTTTTCAATTACTCTGACTCTCTGTCCTTCAGACTCTCTGACTCTCTCTTATCGGCGGTTCATTTCCGGCAGAGGGATATCACGCTTGATCATATTGTCCCTGTTGGCCATTTCCCATGCTGTATTGAATACAAGCTGGGCACGTTTTTTCATCAGGGGATAATTGATCTTGTCAGGTGTGTCAGTTGGTTTATGATAATCGGCCTTCAGCATGCCGTCATAATAGAAAATGACCGGAACACCGTTTTTCGCGAAATTGAAATGGTCACTCCTGTAATAGATCTGCTCAGGATCGTTAGGATCGTTGAATTTGTAATCCAGGGTTAATTTGACAGATTTCTTATTTGCAGCTTCGCTCAATGGTTTAAGATCGGAGCTCAGTTTATCGTCTCCAACAACATAAATATAATTGAGTGTGTCGGCAGATTTCCTTTCTGTATCCACCCGGCCGATCATATCGATGTTGAGATCTGCAGTAAGTTTATCTAAAGGAATTGTTGGATTCTTAGCAAAAAAGTCAGAACCCCAAAGGCCTTTTTCTTCACCGCTCACGGTCATGATCATTACATTTCTCCTGGGGCCTTTGCCTGCTTTCTTGGCTTCGGCAAATGCCTGTGCGATTTCGAGAACGCCAACTGTTCCAGAGCCATCATCATCGGCACCATAATAGATCACTTCTCCTCTTTTACCAAGATGGTCGTAGTGGGCAGTGATGATCAGCCATTCATCGGTTTTGTCTGATCCCTCGATATATCCCATGACGTTGCTGCTTTCCAGCCTCTTGACTGTTTTATTCAGCTCAAGTAGTGTATTGGCTTTAATGATCCTGGGTTCAAGTTTATTTTGTTTGCCTTGCTGCACCAGGTCGGCCCATCCTGAACCAACTATGGCTTCAGCGAGTTTTGGCGATACGGTGTAGATATTGGCACCCTGTTGAGCTGAATAGAGGTCAATATACATGTTGCCAAGAGGTGGCATTGCCTGGCGGGGGAACCCACCACCTACGATCAGTACAGCGGCTGCACCTTTTGCATTAGCAGCACTGATCTTCCCGTATAAACCGTTAGGAGCCCTGAAACCTCTTTTTGAGGTTTTGAAATTTGCAGGAGCACCATCCATAATGAGTACGGCTTTACCTTTTACATCCAAATTGCCATAATCATCATAAGCAGAATCAACTATGCCATGGCCTGCAAATACAACTTCTGAAAAATAGCTTCCGGAAGTGCGTGATAATTGAAGGATAGGTTGATAGTCTTTATTGATCTGGAATTCATTGTTGTTGATCAGCACGGTGCTGCTGAGCAGGGAATCCCTGTAAACTGAATAGATCTGCTGATAAGAGTCTTTGTTTCCGGGCTTCAGACCAGTGGTCCTGAAAAAGCGCTCAATATAGGCTGCTGCTTTTTTCTGGCCTTCAGTAGCTGTTTCCCGGCCTTCCATTTCTTTGCTGGCAAGAATGAAGAGATGTTCGCGGAGATCCTGTTCACTGATTGTTTCGGAAAATTTCTGTGGACTTGCTGATTTCTGGGCAAATCCTGATGCTGCTGACAACAGCACCATTACAAGGAGCAATATTCTCATGTTTTACCTTTAAAATGTGGCGTAAGGTACTACAAAAGAAAATTCACATCAGGGTCTCAACAGGATTTTAACCTGAATTATGATAAGTGGTAATTGTGGAAATTCGCTCAGCAGGAGATCTTACCTACTCTATCGGCATGCCTTCCGCCTTCAAACTCAGTACGAATAAAAGTATGTACCATCTGTATGGTCAGTTCAAGTGATACATAACGCGCTGGAATGCAGATCACATTGGCATTATTATGTTGCCTCGCCAGTTCGGCTATGGGCGAGTTCCAGCAGATCGCTGCCCTGATGCCCTGGTGTTTGTTGGCCGTAATGGCCACACCATTGGCAGAACCACATAAGAGGATGCCAAAACTGCATTCGCCTTTTTCAACAGCATCCGCAAGGGGATGGGCAAAATCAGGATAGTCAACAGAATCCTTGCTATTGGTTCCAAAATCCTTCACATTCAAACCCTGTTGAATAAGATGTTTTTTCAATTCTTCTTTATAATCGAAACCTGCATGATCGCAACCTATTGCTATAGGCTGAAAGAGATTGAAAGGTGAATGGATATTCATAAAAATTCGTTTTAAGGACAGCTTTCGAATGCAATTTACTTCTTAAAATCATTGCCACTCTTCCCATTTCTTCTGTTCGGCTTTATTTACCCTGGCAGAAATGAGTATAGACAATTCATATAACATGATCAGGGGGATCACTACTATGAGCTGGCTTCCCCAATCTGGCGAAGGGGTAATGATGGCTGCTATCACCAGGAGGGCCACATAGGCATATTTCCTGTAGCTGCTGAGGAATTTGGGAGTGATCAGGCCCATTTTTGAAAGTATCCAGGAAGCCATTGGGAGTTCAAAAGCCAGGCCGGCCCCCAGGGTAATATCAATAAGGCTGTCCAGATAGTCGCTCAGCATTGGACGATAAAGCAAAATGCCTGCGGTTCCGATCTTATAGTTTGCAAGGAAGTTGAAAGTGAATGGCGCCATGATGAAATAGCCGAAAGACGCGCCAAGGAAAAAGAACATGGATACCCAGAAGATCACGCCCCGGGTATGTTTCAGTTCTTCGGGTTTGAGAGCTGGCTTTACAAATTTCCAGATCTCCAGGAGCACATAAGGAAGGGCCACAATGATACCTCCAACAAAGGCAATGGATATGCTCGACATGAAAGTACCACTCACACTGGTGACCTGCAGATTCAGTTCCATGGGGGGCATGCACAATGAATCGCCCATGCGCAGTTTATGGCTGAGGGAACAAAGTACCTTGTATGAAATGAAATCATTACGGGTAGGTCCCATAATGACATTATCAAAGATCCAATCGATGAAAATGAAAAAAACCACGGCTGCGATCATGATGGCCAGGAGCGACCTTACCACATGCCATCTCAGGGCCTCGAGATGGTCTATGAAACTCATCTCCGCATCGTCTGTATCCTGCCCTCGTATTTTCTTAAAAAACGACTTTCTGCCTTCTTCTGTTGCCGCCACTTTTTTCTTATTGAGGGTCAAATTTATAATAAAACTAAATAGAATTTAGTTTTAGCAGTGAGCGGTGAGCAGTAAGCGGGGAGCAGGTTTTCTTTACTGCTCACTGCTTACCGCTCACTGCTCACTGTAAGACTTTCATCTTCACCGTCTCGATCCTGGTATCGCTGACATTCAGTATTTCAAATTCAAAATCGTCGATAATGATCCTTTCCCTGTCGCCCGGTATCTTTTCGTGCTGGTTGATGATGAAACCGGACAGGGTTTCTGAATCACTTTCGGGGAGTTCAAGGTTGTATTTCTGCTTGATATAATCCAGTTCCAGCCTGCCAGAAAAGATATACTCCTTATCGGCGATCTGTTTTTCAACGAATTCTTCGGTATCATACTCATCCTGGATCTCTCCAAAGATCTCTTCCAGCAGGTCTTCCATGGTAATAATGCCTGAAGTACCTCCGAACTCATCCACTACCCAGGCTATGCTTTTTCTTTCCCGGGAAAATTTATTGATGAGGTCTGTGGCACTCATGCTTTCCGGAACTGCAGGAATGGGCAACAACACCGATCTGATATCGGTGGGTTTCCTGAAAAGCGCGAGCTGGTGCACGTATCCGAGAATGTTGTCGATATTTTTTTCATACACCACCAGCTTACTCAGTTTGGTGTCGATGAATTTCCGCTGCAACATGTCCATTGGCGTGTTAACCTCTACGGCTTCAACTTCTTTGCGTGGAACCAGGCACTGCCGGATCTTCACGGTAGGAAGCGAAAGAGCCGCTTCGAACAATTCCGTATTGAGTTCAGGATTGTCTTCCGACTGCTCCCGGGTCTGTTGAATGAATTGCTCAAGGTCTACCCTGGTAAATGGTTCTTTCTCGTCATTTACCCTTACGTTGAAAAGGTATTTCAGTATCCATTCTGCAATGGAAACAAAAAACGAAGCAATGGGATAGAGTAGTCCGTAAAAGAAATTGATCAGGGGTGCAAAGAATGAAAGCAGGGTGTCATTCTTGGCCCGGAATATGGCCCGGAAAGTGAACTTCACCATCACGATGATGATGGTAGCCAGGATGCTGTCGAATACCAGCCTGATATACGTAAAATAGGGTCTGGCTTCTTTTACAAAAAAGCCCTGGATCCATTCCCAGATATAGGTAAAATATTCGCCCACCAGTACTGCATACAATATGGTGGCGAGATTGATCCCAATAAGTGTGGTACCTATGAATTTTGCCGGGGATTCGAGGAAATCGGAAAGTATCCTTCCGCTTTTGAGGCCCTGTTTCTTCTTAAGCTCAATGGAGATCTTGTTGGCAGAAACAAATGCCACTTCAATTCCTGCAAAAAAGCCGGCCATGAGTAACGCTGCTCCAATACACGCCAGGATGAGGGATTCCATACCCAAATATAGTCGTAATTATCCCTTAATGAAAGCCCTGACAAGGTTTTCAGCTTCCGCGCAGGCTTTTTCAAGCACCTCGTTTACGATCACGTGGCTGAACGAATGGCTGAAACTCAATTCGTAAGAAGCTTTACTGACCCTCGCATTCAGGGATTCCTGCGTTTCAGTTCCCCTGGATTCCAGCCTGTTTTTGAGTTCATCTACCGAAGGGGGCTGGATGAATAACGAAAGTACATTTCCGGGGAATTGCTGCTGCACATGGATGGCCCCTTTGACGTCGATATCCAGCACCGGGATCTTCCCCAGGTCCCAGATCCGCTGTAATTCCTGTTTCAGGGTTCCATAATATTTCCCTTCATATACCATTTCCCATTCGGCAAATGCATCTTCATGAATTTTTTCTTTGAAATCGTCTTCAGACATGAAATAATAATCCACGCCGTCTTTTTCGGTGCCTCTGGGCTTCCTGGTGGCAGCGGAAATGGAAAACGAAAGCTCCGGAAAAGTTTTAAGCAGATACCTGGTTATGGATGTTTTACCAGACCCTGATGGGGCAGTGAGTATGATAATTTTCATTGTCGAATGGAGTTAGATGCGGGTAATATCGGCACCCAGTGCTTTTAGTCTTTCATCAATGCGCTGATAGCCCCTGTCTATCTGTTCAATATTCTGGATCACGCTTTTCCCTTCAGCACTCAGTGCGGCTATCAGTAACGATACACCGGCACGGATATCAGGACTGCTCATTGTTATGCCCCTGAGTTTTTGTTCACGTTCAAGGCCGATCACGGCAGCCCTGTGCGGATCGCAAAGTATGATGCGGGCGCCCATATCTATCAGTTTGTCTACGAAGAATAGCCTGCTTTCGAACATCTTCTGATGTATCAGTACAGATCCCCTTGCCTGTGTTGCCACTACTAATACTATACTGAGCAGGTCAGGTGTGAAGCCGGGCCAGGGATGATCATATATGGTCAGTACTGAGCCGTCGATGAAAGTCTGGATCTCATAAATTTCCTGTTCAGGAATAAAAATATCGTCGCCCCTGAATTCCATCTGGATGCCCAGTTGCCTGAATTTGTCTGGGATCACACCCAGCATGTCTATCCGGCAATTCTTGATGGTGATCTCACTCTGCGTCATGGCAGCAAGGCCAATGAATGAGCCGATCTCGATCATGTCCGGAAGCATGGTATGTGTTGTGCCACCCAGGCTTTCCACGCCGTCAATATGAATAAGATTGGAACTGATGCCGCTGATCTTTGCACCCATCCTGTTCAGCATGCCGCAGAGCTGCTGGATGTAAGGTTCGCAGGCTGCATTGTATATCGTTGTACGGCCTGTGGCCATTACTGCAGCAAGGATGATGTTTGCCGTTCCAGTTACAGATGGTTCGTCAAGTAAGAGGTAAGTTCCTTTAAGTTCTTTTGCAGTAAGATGAAAGAAACCGTCTTCAGGATGATAGGTGAAATTAACCCCTAATTTTTCAAAGCCTATGATATGCGTATCCAGTCTGCGTCTTCCGATCTTATCGCCACCGGGTTTTGGAATATAGGCTTTCCTGAACCTGGCCAGGAGAGGACCTGCCGTCATAACGGCACCGCGTAACCGACCACTTTTCTTGCGGAATGTCTCACTATGGAGATAGTCCATGTTGATGTCATCGGCCTTGAAAATGCAGGTATCAGCAGATTTGCGGTCAACCTTCACGCCCATATCAGCCAGCAGCTCGATGAGCAGGTTCACATCCAGAATATCAGGAATGTTCCTGATCTCTACAGGTTCGGGTGTGAGTAATACAGCGCTGATGATCTGGAGTGCTTCGTTCTTAGCACCCTGGGGAATAATATCCCCCTTCAGTTTTTTACCACCGTTGACTTCGAAAGAGAACATGCAATGGGTTTATTTGAACCTTTTCTTCTTGAAATTCTGCTGGGGACCACGGTTTTTATTCTGACCCTGCCTGGCACCGCCGCTGCTTCCACCGCCTCGGTTATCGCGGAAATTGCCGCCTTTGCTGCGCTTTGAAAATCTGTCGTCACGTTCGCGCTCCCTGAACATTTTCACAAATGGTGCATTGGTGAAATCCAGTTGACCTTTTGTTATACTGTTCAGTTCACTCCTGATGGCATCGTCGTGCGCCATTTCCTTATGCCAGTTGCTATAGGCCAGTTTCATGTAGTAGGCTACTGCATTGGCGAAACCTGAGCGTTTCTCCGGGTTCTCTTCTTTCAGTGCTTTTTCGATAACCAGCTCAAGATTCTTACCTAAGTGAGAGTATTTAGGATGACGCTTAGGATAGGGGATCGGTTTCGGCCGGGCAAAAAGTTTTTCCCTGGTAGGGATCGGGTAAGGGCTTTTTACGTCCAGTTTAAAATCGGACACCAGGAAAAGGTGATCCCAGAGTTTATGCCTGAAATCTTCCACATTCTTCAGGTGGGGATTAAGGAAACCCATGAGTTCTATCACGTTGGCCACATTGGCCTGCCTGAGGTCCGGATCTTCGATAGTGGTTATATGGTCTATCATCTTCTGGATATGCCGCCCATACTCCTTCATCACCAGATGATTTCTTGATGTATTATACTCCATAGAGGCAAATGTAATTGTTTCGGGGCAAATATTGGTTAGGCCAGAGATGGGAAGCAAGAGGCGGGAAAGTTTCTACTCTCGCCTCCCGCCTCTCGTCTTACGCCTATTTAGCTAAAAACACCCTCCTTACCACCTGTTCCCCGGTTTGGGCGTTCCGGACCCTGAGCCAATAGGATCCGCTCGGATACTGCCGGTTCAGGGCCAGTTGGAAAGATGTCATGCCGGCTGCTTTATAGCTCCTCGACATCAGGGTCTGCCCCGTAATGCTGACCAGGTCAGCCACCACCTGCCCCGTCTGGGGGCTGCCAAAGCTGACGTTGATGTTATTCACCGCCGGATTGGGATAGACTTCCGGATTCATCGGTCCTTCAT
Organism: Chitinophagaceae bacterium; assembly: GCA_035298945.1. Classification (GTDB taxonomy): domain Bacteria; phylum Bacteroidota; class Bacteroidia; order Chitinophagales; family Chitinophagaceae; genus Pollutibacter. The sequence continues at coordinate 28,092 of DATGXN010000250.1, forward strand.
CACTGAACGAGACATACTGTATGGATGTATAAGCAGCAAAGTTTTGCTGGTCCATCTGTTTCACACGGTAGTATAATTTACCCTTGGCATTTCCGTTGAGGTCGTGCGTGTAACTATAGGTTTTGGTGCCTCGGCCCGCTGAAGGGATCTCGGCCACAGGTATGAAATTCCGGCCGTTCCTGCTCCATTCCACAGCATAACGGTTCGCCATGTTTTCATTATCTGTTGTCCAGCTGACATCCACCATCTTATTCTTCCTGCTCACATTCAGGTCTCTCATTCCCGATGAGAGGATCATCAGCGGACAGAAATAGTAAACCACCCGGATGGTCACATCACTCACGGCCGCAACATCCAGTCCATAATTGTCGTTTCCGGTTGTCATCAGAAAACTACCGTTATTGAAATACGTGAAATTCACCGTTCCGGTTCCATTATAAGCCGTGGTATTCGTAGTTGTTCTTGTCAGCACCCTGTTGGAAAAGATCACATCGGGGCCAATGTGCACGGAAGTATCGGGATCAACTCCCGCCTGTCCGAGGTCAAATGGCCCGTAAGTTCTGAAAGCTGAAGCAGATACAGTAAGGTTGGGCCCCGTTAAACTTGTTGACCGGTTATAATCCATGGTGTAAATGACCCTGGTATTGGTATCCCGGTTGACAAGGTCCATTTCAATAGTGGTTGTTACGGTTGTTTTGGTGGAAATACAATTCAGTATCCCGGTTGCAGGATCGAACTTATTGAATGGAACTGTACTGTTGAATGGAAGAATTCCAAAAAGATGGACTTCCTGGACGATGGAATCAACAACAAAGCCTGATGAACAGGTAGTGCACTGAGCTTGTGTTTGTTGTGGAGATATTGTATAAAGTAATACAATACCTAAAAGCAGGTAGATTTTTTTCATTGGATACGGATTTACTGTTAACGGACTTTTTTCAACTATAAAAATACTCATGTAGTGCTGCATTGTCAATAGCAGCAAGGGTTTTTAAACTCCTTTCGGGTGATATTTTTTCCACTAGTTTTGCAACACACTGAGTATATGAAGATTGCGATAAATGCGAGATTTTCCGGTCAGAACATCATGGAAGGATATGGCCGTTTCACCAATGGACTGGTTACTGCGATGGCTTCTGCTCAACCTGAGGATGAGTTTGTAATGATGTACGACAGGCAACCTGAAATTTCGGTTATACGTGGAGGTAATGTAAAGGATATGGTCAAGGGCCCGGCTGCAAGGCATCCATTATTATGGAAATTATGGTACGATGTGAGCATGCCGGCGATGGCCGGTAAGGCAAAGGCCGATGTGATATTTTCGCCTGACGGTTTCTGTTCACTCCACTGTTCTATTCCCCAGGTGCTTGCCATTCACGATCTGGCCTACCTGCATTTCCCTGCGGGTATAAGCGGCCTTTACCGATGGTACTACAGCCATTATACCCCTTTATTTATCAGGAAGGCGAAGCATATAGTCACCGTATCTGAGTTTTCGATGCGCGACATCATAGCTCATTATCCACAGGCAAAGGGGAAGATATCTGTTGTGCATAATGCAGCCGATAAGGGATTCCATCCGCTTGACTGGAAGGAGAGAGAACTGGTGAAGGAAAAACACGCGGGCGGAAGTGAATATTTTCTGTATGCGGGTTCAATCCATCCGCGAAAGAACCTGTTGAACCTGCTGAAAGGGTTTTCATGGTTTAAAAAAAGACAGCGCAGCAGCATGAAGCTGATCCTGGCGGGTAGGCTGGCCTGGGGGGCGGACGAATTCATTAAGCAGATGCAGTCTTATAAATACAGGGATGAAGTGATCCTGGCGGGGTATGTGACTGATGTGGAAATGCAACAACTGGCAGGGGCTGCTTATGCTTTGGTATATCCTTCTCACTGGGAGGGTTTCGGCCTTCCTGTGCTGGAAGCCATGCAGTCGGGCGTTCCCGTCATTACATCTTCCAATAGTTCGATGCCGGAGATCTGTGGCGATGCAGCCATGTATTGTGAACCGGGTGACAGCGAAGCCTGGGGCAAAGCCATGGGCCATTTATATAAGGATGAAAACTACAGGGCTGCCTTGATCACTAAGGGCATTGACCGGGCTTCCATGTTCAGCTGGGAACGAAGTGCAAATAAACTCTGGGAAATATTTGATAGGGAGATAGGAAGAACAGTGGAACCCATATTCTTTCTCTCTGCCTCTCTTTCTATCTTCCTCGCTTAGGCCGTATCTTTGCGCTTTAAATCAAAAAAATGCATAAGTCAACGATAACTGTAGATGTGCACCTGGATAACGATAAGATCCCAGATAAGATCAACTGGAGTGCAACTGAAAGCACGGCCCAGGATGCCCAGGATGCCAAAGCCATGATGCTTTCGTTCTGGGACGGCAATGAAAAAGCAGCTTTGCGGATCGATCTCTGGACCAAGGAAATGATGATGGACGAAATGGCGGATTTCATCTACCAGAACATGATGACCATGGCTGATAGTTTTGAACGCGCGACCAAACAGGCTGAGCTGGCAAGGGATATGAAGATCTTTGCCAAGGCATTCCTTAAAAAGTTCCAGGAAAATTTAGAAAAGGCTAATCCACAAAAGTAGATCTATGTCACTTGAGAAACAGATAAACGATCAGTTGAAAACAGCCATGCTGGCAAAAGATGAAAAATCTTTACGTGCTCTGCGAGCCATCAAGGCTGCAATATTGCTTGCCAAAACCTCTGAAGGTGCAGGTGGTGAACTCAAACCAGAGGATGAGATAAAAATGTTGCAGAAACTGGTGAAACAGCGGAAAGATTCTGAAGAGATCTTCACGCAGCAGAACAGGCCTGAACTGGCAAAGAAGGAATCAGAGGAGATCGAAGTGATCGAGAAATTCCTGCCTAAGCAGATGGGAGCAGAGGAGTTAAAGGCGGCACTACAGAAGATCATTGCTGATGTAGGGGCTACTTCACCTGCTGATATGGGTAAGGTGATGGGGGCAGCAACTAAGCAACTCGCAGGTAAGGCCGATGGCAAAACCATTTCTTCCACTGTTAAAGAGATGCTCAGCGCACTTTAAGCCGATGATGATCGATATTATATTCCTGTTCATTTTGATCTCTGCTGCCGTTAACGGTTTCAGGAAAGGCATCATTGGGGCTATCTTTTCATTTGCTGCATTCTTTATTGCACTGGCTGCAGCCCTGAAATTGTCGGCACTGGTAGCTGAATATTTACAAAAGAGTTTTGACAAGCCTGCAGCGTGGTGGCCATTTGTGGCTTTCGTTCTTGTTTTCATAGCAGTAAGCGGAGTGATCAGTTTGGCCGCAAGGGTGCTGGACAAGACACTGGATCTGGTGATGCTGGGCTGGGTGAATAAAATTGGAGGATTTCTTATATATGCTATATTGTACACGTTAATATTCAGTGTGGTCATATTCTATTACGACCAGATATTGCATATTTCAGATACGACCAAGGAGGAATCAAAGGTTTATGCATATATTGAACCCTGGGGTGAGTGGACAATGCAGGCGCTGGGAAAGGTGATCCCGGTTTTCAAAGATGTTTTTGCGGATATGGAGGATTTTTTCCAGCAAGTTGGGGAAGACATAAAGAAATCTGAACACTGACATCTTCAGTAATTCAGCAGAAAAAATTATTTTAGCGTTCAAGGGAGATATTTTGGTACACGAGATAAAACAGACAGGCAAATTCAAGTACATCGAAGAGGGCGAGGGTGAACCCCTGCTACTGCTTCATGGGCTTTTTGGGGCATTGAGCAATTTTGAATCATTGATCAGTTATTTCAAGGCCACCAACAAGGTGATCGTGCCCATGTTGCCATTGTACGATCTTGATCTGTTACATACCTCGATCGGCGGATTGGAGAAATACCTCCATAAATTCATTGAGGCCAGGGATTATAAGAATATCCACCTGCTGGGCAATTCTCTTGGCGGGCATGTGGCATTGGTTCATGTGCTTCGTCATCCTGAAAGGATAAAATCACTTATCCTTACCGGTAGTTCGGGTTTGTTTGAGAATGGAATGGGGGATACCTATCCAAAAAGAGGTGATTACGAGTATATCAAGAAGAAAACGGAGATCACTTTTTACGATCCCCAAACGGCGAGTAAGGAACTTGTAGATGAAGTATACGAGATCGTCAACACCAGGCTGAAAGCGATCAAGATCATTGCGCTGGCCAAAAGCGCCATCAGAAATAATTTGGGTGAAGAACTCAGCCAGATCAAGAAACAAACACTGCTGATCTGGGGTAATAATGATACCATCACTCCGCCATTCGTGGCCAGGGAATTTAATCGGTTGATACCCAACAGTGAACTTCATTTCATTGACAAGTGCGGTCACGCACCTATGATGGAAGTGCCTGACGAATTCAACAAGATCCTGGAAGCCTTCCTGCAAAAACTCAGCGAGCCGGCGACATTGGTAAACTAAACGCCGGGATGCAGCGGTTGCCAGCTATTTACCGTCTTTGTACTAATATTGGTTTTTTACGTTATTATAATATAAACACTCAATGTTTTGTAGTCAACTCATATCGTCTGAAATAATTCCACTGACCTTACAGGATACGGTGGGCTATGCCATTCAGATGATGGAGGACAAAAAACTGTCGCATCTGCCTGTGGTTGAAGGAGATAAGTACCTGGGTATGATCGACGAAGATGATCTGCTGGACGAAAAACCCGATACCCCGCTGCTTGAAGTGGCCGGGGAATTGGTGGGTAATGCAGTAAGAGCCGGGGATCATTTCCTTGTAGCCGTTAAACTTTGTTACCTCTACCAGCTCGATCTTGTTCCTGTGGCTAACGAAAAACAGGAATTTGAAGGAACTATTACCCGGGAAGTGCTTTTCAGAAACCTGGCCCAACAAACCGGCTCAGATGAATACGGATCCATGGTTGTGCTGGAAATGGAGAAGAAAGACTATTCACCAGGGCTTTTCAACAGGCTGGTAGAATCAAACGATGCGGTTATCACCCAACTCAACTCATGGTCAGATCCTTCCACAAGTCTCATGACCGTTGTGATCAGGATCAATAAGGAAGAGATCTCCGATATTGTCGCCACTTTCCAGCGGCATGATTTTACAGTAAGGTATTACCTGGGTGAAGAGCTTTTCCGGAATGAATTGCAAAGCAACCTGGATCATCTTATGAATTATCTTAATATGTGATAATAATTATACCACTCCGGTGAGCGGGTATTGTTATTTTTGCAAAGGGCTATGAGGCTATCAGGAAAAAATATTTTTATTGCCGTATTGTGCTGCTTTCTCTCTCTTGCAGCAAAAAGTCAAAGCAAGGAGAACGATACTATTCCCTTATATAGTCCTGTGCTTGACGAAGCCAAAGTGACCATACGCCACATCGGGATCATAGGCAATAAGAAAACCAAATCACATATTGTACTCCGCGAAGTTCCGCTGGAAGAAGGCACAGCATATTCCATGTCTTACATCCTTGTTGCCTTGCAGAAAGGCCGGCAGAACCTGATGAACACCACACTTTTTGTTGATGCCTCGGTAGACTTCACCAACTGGTATAACGACTCGCTTGATGTGCTCATCGATGTAAAGGAAAGATGGTATTATTTTCCCTTTCCTATTTTCAAACCTATTGACCGGAACTGGAATGTATGGATCAACCAGTACAATGTAAGTTTTGACAGGGTGAACTATGGTATCAAATTCCTGGGTATGAATATCTCAGGAAGAAACGATAAACTCAGTGTGTACCTGGTTGGCGGGTATACCAAACAGATAGCTGTCACCTATGAGAATCCATTTGTAGGCAAAAGCCTGAAGCATGGTCTTTCTACTGAAATTTCGTATAGCCAGAACCGTGAGGTCAATTATACCACCAGGGGAAACCAGCAGGTATTCTACAGTGACTCAAGCAAGTTTGTAAGAACAAAATTCATCATTGGAGGAGGTTACTCTTACAGGAAGGGGTCCACAGTGCGGCATACCGTCAAACTCAATTATACTTTTGAAACCGTTGCCGATACGGTGGCCACGCTTAACCCGAAATATTTTGGTTCAGGCAAATCAAATACCAGTTTCCCGGAACTGCTGTACAGGTACCAGTATCTTGGGGTTAACTATATTCCCTATCCTACAAGCGGATTCCGCTGGGATTTCACTTTCCTGAAAAGGGGATTGGGAGGGACAATGGACCTCACTTCCATCAATCTGAAAGCTGCAAAATACTGGGCACTCCCCAAGAAATTCTTTTACTCATTGCAGGCAGACGCCACGCTCAAGGTGCCTTTCGATCAGCCTTATTACAATCTTCCCATGATGGGCTATGGCGACAATTACCTCAGGGGTCTTGAATATTATGTGGTGGATGGAGTTGTGGGTGGTATGCTGCGAAACACGATCAGGAAACAGATCTTTGATCTGAAATGGAAAACAGGTCTTAAATCCAGAACTTACGGTACCATACCATTCAAGATATTCATGAAAGCCTATGGTGACCTTGGATATTCATACAATAAGAACAACTACACTGCGAACAGCCTGACCAATAAATTACTTTACACCGGGGGCTTCGGGATTGATATTCTCACTATATACGACGTCGTATTCAAACTGGAATACAGTTTCAACCAAATGGGTGAAAGAGCCATGTTCATTCATATGAATGAATTTTAATACTTTCACCGCAACATTGCCGCATGAAAATAGCTATTTACAGCCGGGGAGGGGAGAGTGTTGACGTGAATGACCTGAAGATCCTTTTATCTGCATTGCAGGAAGGGAAATGCATAGCTTGTCTATACCAGGATTATTTTAACCAGGTGAAAGACCATCTGCCTTCTGCAGATGTTTATGATACGTTTTCCACTTCTGATGACCTGGATGATAGTTTCGATTGCATGATCAGCCTGGGAGGTGATGGAACCCTGCTCGATACCGTGACCCTGATCCGCGAAAAAAATATTCCGGTGCTTGGTGTCAATTTTGGAAGATTGGGATTCCTGGCTTCATTGGGTAAGGAGGATATACAAACTGCGGTTACGGCACTGATCGAAAGAACTTTTGTGATCGAAAAAAGAACACTCATACATCTTGATGCAGATATTCCTTTATTCGGGGAAACACCTTATGCACTGAATGAATTCGCTATTCATAAAAGGGAAACTTCCCCGATGATCAAGATCCACACTTATCTTAATGGGGAGTTCCTGAATACCTATTGGGCAGATGGACTGATCGTATCCACACCCACAGGTTCTACCGGATATTCTCTTAGTTGCAATGGCCCTGTGGTATTCCCGGAATCCGGAAGTTTTGTGATCACTCCTGTGGCTCCGCATAATCTTAATGTCCGCCCCATCGTGATCCCCGATAATAATATTATCTCTTTTGAGGTGGAGGGCAGGATGGACCAGTTCATTTGTGCGCTGGACTCCAGGAAAGAGACTGTTGACCGTACCGTGCAACTTGCGGTAAGGAAAGAAAGTTTCACTATAAGCCTGGTCAGACTGAATGAGAGCAATTTCCTCCAAACCCTGAGGAAGAAACTTGCCTGGGGATTTGATACCAGGAATTAGAAGGTTGCGCATAACTAATTATCAATTAACAGACTATTTAGATCGATAACAGACTAATTAGAGCATATTTTCGTTTTTTTGAGCAATGGTCATGAGAATCTTAAAGCTTATTCCGGTATTATTGATCTGTTTGAAGGCCTGGGCCCAGCCTCAGGCTACCGTGTATGAGGGAGAACTTGGGATAAGTGCGGGAATGGCCCACTATTTCGGAGACCTCAATAACCGGGCAAGTCTGAACAGGCCCAAAATGGCCATGGGTGCTTTTTACCGCAAGGCCGTGGGAGATTATATCGGCGTTAGACTGGGTTTCCACTATGCCCAATTGGGTTATTCTGATATTTACAGCAAGAACGAATACCAGCAAAGAAGGAATTTAAGCTTCAATACCTCCATTTGGGAAGTGGCGCTTCAGGGAGATTTTAATTTCTTCCGCTTTGAACCTGGTAACCCCGATTATATGTTCACCCCCTACGTAACCCTGGGGATAGGCGTATTTGGGTACGACCCTTATGCCTACCTGGACGGGCAGAAGTACTTTCTGCGGCCCCTCGGAACTGAAGGCCAGGGCAGCTCTTTTTACCCCGAACGTCAGCCCTATGGCAATACTGCATTCTGTTTCCCCATAGGTATGGGAATAAAATATAATATCAATCCTTCATTGAACTTCGCCTTTGAAGTATCTTATCGCTTTACGGGAACCGACTACCTGGACGATGTAAGCACTACTTATGCAGGCGCTTCAACGTTCGAACCACAGTCTCCTGCTTATTACCTGCAAGACAGGAGTAATGAGGTTGGCGCACCCATCGGCGTGGCCGGCCGTCAACGCGGATTCAACTCCCAGAAAGACCAGTATATATTTATAGAAGCAAGCCTTTCAATTCCCCTGAGCAGCTATAAGTGCCCTACGCCGGGAAGACCGCGGTAGCAGGTTGCAGTCTCGCCTCTCGCCTCCCATCTCTCGCCTCTAAATATTGGTCAATTAGCCAATTACTTAATTTATCTTTGCCTACCGGGAAAATATATTATGACCTTAAAGGACCAGATCAATTTGGAGAAGCTACCCAGGCATATTGCCATCATCATGGATGGTAATGGAAGATGGGCAGAGGAAAAAGGGCAGGATCGCCTTTATGGACATTTTCATGGAGTGGAAAGTGTCAGGAATATTGTGGAAGGTTGCGCAGAATTAGGTATCGAATTCCTGACCCTGTACGCCTTCTCCACTGAAAACTGGGACAGGCCAGTGAATGAAGTAACAGGCCTGATGGAGCTTTTGGTGGAAACGATCCGTAAAGAAGTTCCTATTCTGAATAAGAATAATATACGCCTTCATGTGATCGGGGCATTGGATATGTTGCCCGATTATGCCCGTAAAGAATTGAATGAAGCCCTGGAAATGACCGCTCCCAATACGGGTCTGAACCTGGTTATGGCCCTGAGTTACAGCTCCCGCTGGGAACTGGTGAATGCGGTCAAAAAGATCGGGTTAGACGTAAAAGCCGGCAAGATCCAGCCTGAATTGATCAACCAGGATATTTTGGAACAATATCTTTCTACCAGCGAGTTCCCCGATCCCGAGCTTATGATCAGAACCAGCGGGGAGTTCCGGATCAGCAATTTCCTGCTTTACCAGCTGGCTTATGCAGAACTTTATTTCACCTCTACCCGTTGGCCGGATTTCAGGAAAGAGCACCTGTACGAGGCCATAATTGACTTCCAGAAGCGGGAAAGGCGCTTTGGAAAGACCCACCAACAGGTTAAAGAAAAAGACAAAGAAGAAGTCACCGAAACCCCCGGCTAGGTCTCCATGCCGCTGCAATTTTCTCCGTGTCTCTGTGTTTTTCTCCCTGTCTCTGTGTTTTATTAACAAAGCATTCAAAGAAAAGCCGTTATTTTGCCCCCTATTTAGAAATTTGAAGAATAGAACCCGGATGCGCGTAATTGGTACTCTCCTCATACTTACTGCTTTTTTTCTTGCTAAATCTTCTGCCGCGCAGACTGATAGTATTCCGGTTAAGCAAGATAGTACCACCATACTTCAGGATACGGTTCCCCAGGCATCAGTTGACCCCGAACTGCTGAACATACTCAATGCAAAAACGCCCCGTAAATATATTATCCAGGAGATCAAAGTAACTGGTGCAAGGATGTTCGATCCTGCAATCGTTATTTCTGTGTCAGGTTTGGCTGTTGGAGACGAAGTGACCCTGCCAGGCGGTGATGCTTTTTCGAAAGCGATCAACCGGTTGTGGACACAGAACATGTTCACCAATATCAATGTATTTGTGACCAAACTGGAAGGCCGGAATATCTGGATAGAGATCGTTGCCACTGAACGACCCATGCTTTCTGATTATAGCTTCAAAGGCGTGAAGAAAGGTGAGGCCGATGAATTGAAAGAAAAAGTTGGCATATTTCAGAACCGTGTTGTCACTGACAATATGAGGCTGAATGCCATTGAAAATATCCGGAAATATTTTGTTGAAAAGGGCTATATGAATGTTGATGTCAAGATCAATGAAAAGCCCGATCCCAAATCTGCCGGTAAAATTGTTTTCGAGTTTGACATCACCAAAGGCAAGAAAGTGAAAGTGGACAACATCCACTTCTTTGGCCAGGAATCGGTGACCGAGCAAAAGCTGAAATCGCAATTGAAGGGTACCAAGGAAATGAGTAAGGTGACACTTTTCCCGCCCGAAATCAGCAGCCCCTATGGCCCTATCGAGAAAAAAACATTTTCCGAATTCTGGAAAGAAAGAGGCTACCTGAGGCCTACTGCGATCAGGGATTATATAGAACCCTGGTTCAGGTTCAAGATGTTCGCCAATGCAAAGTTCAACGAGAAGAAATACCTGGAAGACAAAGAGAAGGTGCTGACTTACCTGAACTCACAAGGTTTCCGTGATGCACAGATCGTTAAAGACACGCAGTACATGAATCAGAAAGGTGCACTGAATGTTGATCTGATGGTGAATGAAGGAAACAAATATGTATTTGGAAACATCTCCTGGAGAGGCAACACAAAATATTCTGATTCTGTGCTTTCGCTTCTGTTGAATATTAAGAAAGGCGATACATATAATATTGAGACCCTGAATAAGCGCCTGGGTAAGGAGCTTACGCAGGAGGGTGGTGACATCAGTTCATTATATATGGATGATGGTTACCTGTTCTTCCAGATCGAACCGGTGGAAACCGCAGTGTATAATGACACGATCGATTTTGAGATCAGGCTGCGTGAAGGTCCGCAGGCAACTATCAAGAATGTAAACATATCTGGTAATGATAAAACCAAGGAATATGTAATCCGTCGTGAACTGAGAACGGTGCCGGGTGAAAAGTTCAGCCGGTCTGATCTCATCCGTTCCCAGCGTGAGATCGTGAACCTGGGTTATTTTGAACAGGAAAAACTTGGCTTACAGCCTGTGCCTAACCAGGAAGATGGTACAGTGGATATCAACTATTCAGTAGTTGAAAAATCTTCTGACCAGCTTGAACTGTCTGCCGGTTGGGGTGGTGGTATCGGTTTGACCGGTACGCTTGGTGTAACCTTTAATAACTTCTCGATCAGGAATATATTCAAGAAAGAAACCTGGGATCCATTGCCTTCAGGTGATGGCCAGAAACTCTCATTGAGGTTCCAGTCCAACGGACGTTACTATCGTTCTATCAATGCCTCTTTCACAGAGCCATGGCTCGGGGGCAAGAAGAGGAATTCATTCACCGTCAGCATTTTCAATAACAAGTTTTCAAACGCATACAATCCCAGTACGGGTTTGTTTGACAGAAAATATTCTGATTCTTCTTATCTGAAAACAACAGGTATCACCCTTTCATTGGGTAAGCAGTTGAAGTGGCCGGATGACTTCTTCACTTTGGTCTATTCTCTGAACTTCATTAATTATAATGCAAGGAACTACCCCATCTTCCCGGGATTCAACAGTGGTACTTCAACCAACTTCAGTTTGAAGATCGCATTGAACAGGTCGTCCATAGACCAGCCCATCTTCCCGAGAAGTGGATCCAATTTCCTTTTGAGTGGACAGTTCACTCCGCCATGGTCTTCGCTCAGGGGTATC
>DATGXN010000251.1:0-8514 GCA_035298945.1 Chitinophagaceae bacterium
AGCCTTATTTCCAGTCTGCCATGTATTATATGGAAACCGGAAAAGACATGAACAAAGCCAGTGAATGGTTTGACAAGGCCACAGCACAGAATCCTGAAGCATTCTGGATCTGGTATCAAAAAGCGAATTGCCTGGCCAAGCTTGGCAAGAAATCAGACGCCCTAGCTGCTTCAAATAAATCTATGGAACTGGCCAAAGCAGCTAAAAGTGATGACTACGTGGCATTGAATTCTAAACTGCAGGCTTCACTGAAATAGTGTGTTAGCCGGTTAATATGCCAACCGGGCAATGCATCAGCTAAGTATGAAAGTGCTTGCCTGGTGTGTTCCCCGGTTTTTTAGTGCCCCTCATCTGACTGCGCGGAGATGCATCTCTGGTTTGATCCAAATGCTTTTTGTGGCCATCCATGTCATAGCGATTAAGCTTGATTTTTTCGGCAAACACACTAAACTTTAAAAAATCGATTCAATACAAAAGAGATGGAAATGACCAGCGCGGCACCGATCAGGTTAAGCCAAAGCCACGCGATATCAGACTGCCAGTAGGTCAGCAGTACAAGAATTTGGGAGATCATCGCTCCCCAGAATACCGCTTTCCCGCGTACCTGCTTTACATAAAATGCCACCAGGAAAATCCCCAGTATCACTCCATAAAACCAGGAGCCCAGTACATTGACAGCTTCAATCAGGCTGCCCATTCCTATTACAAACATGGCAGTACCTACACAGAATAATCCCCAGAAAAGACTATACCATTTAGACAGCCTGTAGTCTTGTTCTTCAGTAAGATCTTTCTGGATGAATTTTTTATGAAAATCCACTACTGATGCAGAGGCCAGCGAATTCAATGCCGCTGCAATACTTCCCCAGGAAGCCAGGAAGATCACCGCGATCAGCAGCCCTATCAGGCCACGTGGCAAATAGTCTATGACAAAACGAAGAAAAATATAATTCGTGTCGTTGGTTTCTCCACCCACTTTGGCATGTTTGATAATATCCCTCGCCTCTCTACGGAGGATCTCCTGCCTGGCATTGATATGCGCCAGCCTTTTCACCGCATTATCGGCATTCCTGTTGGACCTGAGATCTCCTGAAAGTTCCGTTACCGCATTTTTCTTTTCCGCTGATAATAACTGGTGTTGCTTCTCCAGGCCAACAATGGAATCACCAAACATGGACCTGGTCTTGACTTCCTCCACCGGCAGCGTATTAAATAAAAGTGGCGATGGATTGAACTGGTAAAAAGTGAACAGCAAAATCCCGATCAATAAGATCATGAACTGCATGGGCACTTTGACAACACCATTCATTAACAGGCCGATCTTGCTTTCTTTATCAGATTTCGCTGTGAGAAACCTGCCCACCTGGCTTTGATCAGTACCGAAATACGATAAGGCGAGAAAGAATCCACCGATCAGACCACTGAAAAGATTGTACTTATCAGTCCAGTCAAAACCCTTCTCAGTCACTCCTGTAGTGATCACATTCATCTTCCCCATTTTTCCACCGATCATCAAGGCTTCAGAGAATCCTATACCCTCTGGCAGCATGCTGACACAGATATAGGCTGCCAGGAATAATCCTATGAACACAATGATCATCTGAAGTTTCTGGGTATGGGCCACAGCTTTGGCTCCTCCTGATACCGTATAGATGATGAGCAGGCCACCCATGAACAAATTGGTCCAGTAAATATTCCACCCAAGTAAGGACGAAAGAATGATAGATGGCGCATAGACACTGATGCCGGTAGATAATCCCCTGGATAACATGAACAATGCCGAGGTCAATGTTCTTGTTCTTACATCAAACCTCTGCTCAAGAAATTCGTAAGCGGTATAGAGATTAAGTCTTCTGAATATGGGAACGAAGGTGATACAAAGCACTACCATGGCCAGGGGCAATCCAAAATAATATTGTACGAAACGCATACCGTCAGTATAGGCCTGTCCGGGTGCAGAAAGAAAAGTGACTGCGCTGGCCTGTGTGCCCATGATGCTGAGCAAAACCAGGTACCAGGGCAGTTCCCTGTTGCCCCGGAAGTATCCGTCCAGGTTTCGCGTGGTACGGCTTTTATAGATGCCGTACATGATGGTGCCTGAAAGCGTCAACGCCAGTATGATCCAGTCATATCTGCTCATGAGAAATGATTGGTGATCATTAAAAATATCAGGATCTGCAAAACGAGGGTGAGTATGACTGCTAAATACCAGCCATTCCAGGTTTTGAACAAAGGGGGTTTATCGTTGGTCTGCATCGGCCTTATTTGAGCGATATACCAGGTAAGCTATTACTATTCCCAATAAAAGGCCTAATGCCAGCTTCTTGAATAACATCCCGAGGATCAATCCTCCAACAACTCCAATGATCAGCGCCTTTTGTGTCATTTACCTTTGTAGTTAGGGTTAGCAATAATATTAGCAAATAATCGGTATGCACCCGGAACGCCTGAAGGCAATTCCCTGAAAAATGCAAGCCCGGTATAGATGAATCGTCCCTTTCCGTAATCAGTCATCAACAGGCTGCCCTTCCGGTCTTCCTGCTCGCCGGGATCTCTCATCCCAAGTACGGCCTGGTATTCCGGTGCCCACTTATCTGCAAAATAGATCCCTCTCTCCTGTATCCATCCTCCAAAATCCAATGCACTGATATTGTTTGGCCATTTCAGTAAAGGACTTGCAGGAACATTGAATTGCACCGCACTCTCCTCGTCAGTAACCCGGCCGTTGGTGATGGTGAAATCATATGGGCCGATCTTTCCCGCTTTGAAACTACCCACAAAACTATTGGTATTATACTGCACTACCATCACACCGCCATTCTTTACATAATTCATCAATATATCATACGCACTGACCAGCCAATCATGAATATTATAGGCTCTTACGCCCACCACCAATACATCGAATTTTGAAAGCACCTCATCTTTCATATCGGCTTCTTCGAGGAAGGTCACTTCGTACCCTAGCTGTTCAAGGGCATCCGGCACTTTATCACCCGCGCCCTTGATATAACCTGCACGCTTACCCGCTGTTTTTATGTCAAGGTTTAGCACCGTGATCCCATCGGGGTAGAAATATTTCACCGGAGGTATATGATCATAATTGATCGATGCCATGGCCAGGTAATTCGCCTGGTCCAATTGCTCATTCTTATATTCAATACGTGCATTGATCATATCCAGGTCGGTCTGCTTCATATCCTTATTGGAATATGGCATGGTAAAATTCCTGGTCAGCCCTTTATTGAGAGCGAGATCAACGTCCTTGGTATCATCTTCTGATTTTCCCGTCCTGGTATGAATGACAGCTTTAGCAGGCTTGATATTGGTGAATGCAGTTGCCGTCAGGGTATAGTTCTTTGTTGCAGCCTGATTTTTCCTGAACAGCAAGATGCCTGGTGACGTGTTAACGGTAAGTGGGGGTACCACAGCCAGTGGCTGAAAGAGTTCGCCTTTAACAGGGTCTGTATGTTTGTACATTACAGGCTTTGAAAAACTGAACCCAACACCTTCTATTTCCACATTGAATTGCGCACTGAATGAAGGATCATTTTCTGGTTTCCCTATCATGCGTGGATCTTCCACATTGAAAGATCCTTTCTCCATATTCTTCTGCAGCCAGTAAGGCTGGGAGATCTCCTTGGACTGGTCAACATACATTTGTTTCAATGCAGTGATGTTCCTGTTCTGAATAAGAGCCAGGTTGAAACTGGTGTCAAAATTCTCAAGCTTCAGGCTGTTTAGTTTGACCTGTGCATTACTGCGGTTGATGGCTGAGAAATTCACTCTCAGTGAATCGCCCTGAACGGCATAGACCTGCGGAGTTGAGGCCTCCAGGTATAGACCCGAACATGCAGCGACCAATTCCTGGACCTCACTGAGTTTTTTCTGCTTCCAGTACGAATCCGGAAGCGCCTGTATATCCTTGTATAAAGCCACTAATGGTTTTACGGTAGCAGATGGATCGATGAAAGAATAAGAGCTGATAATTTGATCGATCTTCTGGCCAATACCAGCCGATCCAATCCGGGACCATGTTATATCCACGCCATCCATGATACTGTCTTTCACAGCATCTCCGCCGGTAAGCACAAAATATTCAAAACTCGATCCCCGCTGTGCCGGAACCCCAAAGCCCTGGCTCTTGTGCTGGCTCCTGCTTTCTGCCGCCAGTTCACCATAGCCTTTTCCTAATAAAGGATTGTAATTGCCCACATCGATCTTGAACTGATCGTTGGAGGTTGTGTTGGTGTTGCCAAAATTGAATGTATTCCAGAATATCCTTTTGGCTTTCCATACGGAAACACCATTTTTCAACTGCTCCGGGTAACGGGTAGGGTCAGCCGCAGCTATGAAGGCTTCACGTGCCAGCACCGCCGAACCTGAGTGATGACCATGACCGGCCCTTGCATCTTCAGGGAACCTGGTGATGATAACATCTGGTTTGAAATTACGGATCACCCAAACCACATCTCCAAGCACTTTCTCTTTATCCCAAACTTTCAGTGCCTCCTCTGTACTCTTGGAAAAACCAAAATCATAGGCCCTGGTGAAAAACTGTTCAGCACCATCAATACGACGCGCAGCCAGGAGCTCCTGTGTGCGGATCAGGCCCAACGATATGCCCTGCTCCTCCCCGATCAGGTTCTGCCCCCCATCGCCCCTGGTCACGGAGAGATAACCAGTTCGATATGACCTGTCTTTCGATAACCAGGCCAGTAACCTGGTATTTTCATCGTCAGGATGGGCAGCAACATATAAAACGGATCCAAGCACTTTCAGCTTCTCCAGCCGGGCAAGGATATCTGCACTGTTATAGGTAGCCGGCGCTTGCGCCTGGCCAACAAAACAACTCATCATTAATGTGAGGATCAATAAAATTCTTCTCATCATAGATTTTTAATCAACCATGAATACGGCATTTGCAAAAAGCAATTTCCCGCTTTCCCAGAAACTTCTGAAAATGGGATCGGTAGCCATGATCACAATATTTCCTGAACCCATATTCATAGCACCGAACATGAGTCCATCTTTCATTTTTTCTTTGGTCTTGCTTCCCGCAAAACCACTGACATAATTCTCTTTTCTGATCGCACCTACATTCCACCCGCTCTTGAGATATTCATAAATGGTATCATCTCTTTTCAATACGAAGAAATGATCTCCGTATCCAAAAGCCAGCGGATGTGAATTGTCCAGCTCTACTTTATACACAGCACCCGGTATGGTACTGGGAAGATAATCCCTTTCTGCATTTTCAAAACGCTTCAACCTATCGTATAGCTGCTTGTCTTCATCTTTCCCTTCTTCCGATTTTTTCATTTTGAGTCCCCAGTCCAGCGTAGATATCTGTTCAGCAGCATTTTCCAGCGCGATCAGTTTGCCTCCCTGGGTGATCCAGTTCTTCAACGCTTCCTGCCCGGGCTTATCCTGGATGAACCTGTAAAATCCATCCGGCATGATCACCACATCAAAATCACTCCATTTGATCCGGCCAACACCATCCTGGTTGATCAGGCTGAGAGGATACCTGAGCTCCTGTTCAAAATAATGCCAGATCTGGCCTGCCGCATTGCCCGATACGCCATCGCCCGTGAGCATGGCCACCCTGGGCTTACTGATGCTTCTTACTTTCGGACTGCCGAAATCATGACCCTTATCAACAAAGCCCGTATACACTTTAGCGATACTTGTTTTGAATCCTGTTTCACCAATACTTTTCATTACAACATTTTCAAGTGTATCTCCGAATTTCATGTTCGACGTTCTCAGCACGATCAGCGCACCCTTATCGAAATTCTTTCCATCCACCGCAAAAGGCTGTTCTGCATATCTGACTTTTACATCCCGTTGCAACAGGTTACTCAACAATTTTGCACCCGCAAAACTGTTCCAGGGAACCACGTATCCGATGGGCTTCTTTCCTTCCACCTTATTCTCAGCGATCACAACAGGCGCTTCAGAACCGCCACCGCTGATCCTTTCACGACTGGCATAAGCCTGCAGTCCCCAGGCATAAGGAATGGACCAGGCCGTAATGTCGTAAGTTGCAGTATCGGTTATACGTGACCGTGGTTCGAAAAGCACTTTTGCAAGTGCGGACCTCGGCTGGTAGGAACTGATCAGCATATCATTCACTTCAGTGGTGATCGATTCTTCTTTTCCACTGATATAGTTGTAAACCTTTGCTGGTTTTTTGGGGCTGGCATATTCATACAGGATGCCATTATTATCCAGAAATTTCTTCAACCCCTCCTGCACGTCAGGCTTGGCAGGATCGGGCCTGATGATATATGTTTTGAATTCCCCCGAACCATTGGTAACCGCATCAGTGAAATATTTACGGTACTCTTTAACTAATTTCGCTGCATTGGCAGAGGCCACTTCAATGGTGGAAAGGCCCGTGGTATAGTGATGTTCAAGCCGGTCTTTCAATGTAAGTGTATCCCCATCTTCATTGATGATCGCCAGTCCTGCCCGGATACCGCCCTGTTCGTAGGTCATGCCAATGGCTCCATTATAGGTTGGATAAGTATCGCCGTAACTGGGATACAGGAGGTCAAATCTTTCTTTGGTGAAATACAGCCATCCATTGGCATCAAAATATTTCGCATGGTTGCGACCGATCTTCACCTGGAATTCCCGCTGCCAGGGGGTGATCACTTCGTGATAAGGTTCTGCTGCCGGGGCAAAATAATAAGGCTCATTATATCCCTGCTCATGAAAATCAACATGGATCTGGGGCAGCCAGCGGTTGTACAGTTTCAGCCTCTGCTGGGTCTCCACCTGCGACTGCCAGGCCCAATCCCGGTTAAGGTCAAAATTATAATGGTTGGTTCTTCCGCCGGGCCAGGGCTCAGCGTGTTCCCTCGCAGAGGGCCTCGGGTCTGGTATGGCAGACGCCACCTGGTGATACCAGTTGGCGTACCGGTCCCGTCCATCGGGGTTTATACAGGGATCGATGATCACCACCGTATTTTTAAGCCATTGCTTGGTGGCGCTATTGGCAGGATCCAGCAACGCATATAATGTTTTCATCACCGCTTCACTGGAAGAAGCCTCATTGCCATGCACGTTATAACTCATCCATACGATAGCCGGTGTATTTTCATTGGCAGCCATTTTATCTTTTGATTGCATGGCCAACCTCAGGTTATTCTGCCTGATGGATTCCAATGATGAAATATTTTCCGGGCTTGAAATATAGGTTACCAGCAACTGGCGGCCTTCGTAGGTTTTTCCATAATATTCCACCTTCATCATGTCTGGCCGGGATTTCGCAAGCGCTTCCACATATTGCACGATCTTATAATGGAGGGTGAACCGGGTGCCCAATGGGTAGCCGAGAAATTCATCAGGGCTTGGAACAGTTTGGGCTATGGTACCGGAAACAAATAAAAAAGAAAAAATCAGCGTCCGCAGGTTCAATATCATAAGCGATTTTTTTGCAGGGGGTGAAAATAAACAATGCGCTTGAAATAGTCAGACATCCTACATTTACTCCATGAAAATGTTTTTAACAATTCTGCTGTTTTTACATGGATTAGTGACATGGGCCCAGCTCGATCCATTTCATTATACCACCACCAAGAATGTCACGGTTAAAAAAGCTGCCGTTGTATCGGCTCATCCCCTGGCCAGTGACGCAGGCCTTCAAATGCTGAAGCAAGGTGGTAATGCCATAGATGCCGCGATCGCTACCCAACTTGCGCTGGCCGTTGTATATCCCGTAGCGGGCAATCTCGGCGGCGGTGGCTTCCTGGTAGCACAGCTTTCCAACGGAAAAAAACTGGCCATTGATTATCGCGAAAAAGCTCCCGGGCAGGCATCCAGGGATATGTATTTGGACAGTTCCGGTAATGTGATCGAAAAACTCAGTACCAACGGACATAAAGCATCAGGGGTGCCGGGTACCGTAGCAGGACTATTCAAATCCCATAAATACGGCAAACTCCCTTTCCCTAAACTTCTTGAGCCAGCCATTAAACTGGCCAGGTACGGGTTTGTGATCTCGGCATCGCAGGCGGGAAGTTTTAACAGGGAGAAAGCAGATTTCCTCGCTTACAATACCAAAACCCCTGCCTTTATAAAACAAAATGAATGGAAAGAAGGCGATACGCTGGTACAAGAGGAACTTGCCAGAACGCTGGAGCGTATCCGAGACCAGGGCATGAAAGGATTTTATGAAGGAGAAACTGCGGCCCTGATCGTAGACGAGATGAAAAGAGGTAATGGACTGATCAGTCTGAAAGATCTGGCATCATATGATGCCGTGGAAAGAGAAGCTTATGTTTTTGATTACAAGGGCTACCAGATCATTACCATGCCACTTCCCAGTTCTGGCGGCGTTGTACTGCCCCAGATGCTGAAAATGACTGAATCACGCAACCTGGGCAAATATGGATTCCATTCGCCAGAAGCCGTGCAATTGATGGTGGAATCAGAAAGAAGAGCCTATGCGGACAGGGCCCAATATCTTGGTGATGTTGATTACGTGAAAGTACCGGTGAATAA
>DATGXN010000252.1:0-20235 GCA_035298945.1 Chitinophagaceae bacterium
ATGTACAAAGAGACCGTTGAGGAACTGATGTCTAAAAAAGAGAAGCTGCACATCTGATCCCCTGGATCATCATTTGTCCCTTATGCGATATCTAATCATATTGTTGCTCCTTGTTTCTTCCTGCAGGATGTTTAACAGGGAAGAGGAAGATATTCCCAAAGCGGACGTAAGTGAGTTGCAGATCGTTGATTCCGAATTTTCCGATTATTCCAAAGAACATGGAATGCGTAAGGCATTTTTGGAATATATAGACGATGATGGCGTAATGATGAAAGATAATTCGCTGCCCATCAAGGGTGCGAAGGCTATTGATCTGATCGCCAGCATGAATGATTCCACTGTGCAGCTTACCTGGGAACCCCAGGGCGGTGATATTGCCGCTTCAGGGGAATTAGGGTATACTTATGGTATCTATGAATTGAAAGATACCAGTAATAATGTGCAGCGGGGAACCTACGTTACCATTTGGAAAAAGCAGGTGGACGGGAAATGGAAATTTGTACTCGACAGTGGTAACCAGGGTTTGGGTGAAATGGCCCAATAATATCAATCAAAATATCGCATGTCAAAACCACGCATTGCATTTGTAACCGGGGGCTATTCCTCTGAAGCAGTAATTTCTTACAAATCTGCGATCACCATCGAAAACAATCTTGATCTCGATAAATACGAGGTCTACAGGATCGACATCACACCCGAAAAATGGTTTCATCTCACCCGTGAAGGACAGGAAATACCGGTAGATATCAGTGATTTCAGTATTTCCTCCGGCGGGGTAAAGATCACCTTTGATGCCGTACTGATCGGCATACACGGAACACCGGGTGAAGACGGTAAACTGCAGGGTTATTTCGATCTCATGGATCTGCCTTATACTTCCTGTGATGCGGCTACTTCGGCCCTGACATTCAATAAAAGATTCACTGTGGCAGTTGCTGCATTCAGCGGCATTAATGTGGCAAGGTCCTTGCATTTATTCCGCCATTCGCCGGTAGCGGTCAGCAAAATACTCAGTGCGGTAAAACTGCCTGTTTTTGTGAAACCGAATAATGGAGGTTCCAGCATTGGTATGAGCAAAGTGAGTAAGGAGGAAGACCTGCAGGCTGCATTGGACAAGGCTTTTAAAGAAGATGAGCAGGTGTTGGTGGAAGAATTCATCAGCGGCAGGGAATTCACCATTGGGGTATTCAAGAGCAACGGGAAGATCATCACGCTTCCCTTTACTGAAATTTTCGCCGGCAATGAGTTTTTTGATTACGAAGCGAAATACCAGGGTAAATCGCGTGAAGTGACACCGGCAGAATGCAGTGAGGCCATTGCTGAGAAGGTACGTTCCACTGCCAGTAAAGTTTATGAAGTGTTCAATTGCAGGGGCATTGTGAGGATGGACTTTATCTATAACGAAGAGCAGGATGCACCCTATCTGCTGGAGATCAACACGGTACCGGGCCAGAGTGAAATGAGTATAGTGCCGCAACAGGTAAGGGCCAACGGCTGGAACCTGAAAGACTTTTATTCAGCACTGATCGAAGAAGCGCTTAGTTATAAAAAATAAAGACATTGAAAGGAAGCCAGTTACAGAAATCGTTAGGGGTCAATATACTTGCCGGCATTGTGATATCAGTGCTGATCGTTTTTCTTTTTCTGCAGACCCTGAATTTCTGGACCAATCATGGAGAATACCTGAGGGTGCCCGAAGTAAAAGGAAAAACATTGAGTGAGGCCACAAGTTTTCTTGAGAAGCAGGGATTTGAAGTGATCATCCAGGATTCCATCTACCAGGATACTGTTCCGCCCCTGGCAGTTCTGAAACAATTCCCCGAACCGGATGCAACGGTAAAGGTTAACCGAACTGTATATCTTACGATCAATCGGGCAGTTCCTCCATTTGTGGATATGCCCAACCTGGTTGGCATGAGTTTCCGGAATGCCGAACTCGAACTGAAGGCCAAAGGACTTAAACTGGGTGATACAACCTATGTGCCGGACATAGCCAAGAATGCGGTAAAAGACCAGGTGATCAATGGAGGTTCGATCAGGCCCGGAACAAAGATCGCCATGGGCTCTGTTATTTCCCTGGTACTGGGAGCAGGTATTGGCTCTGAAGAAATTCCCGTTCCCGATCTTTTTGGAATGCCTTATATTGAAGCACTAACCTTGCTGGAAGCCAATGGTATCAACATTGGAGTGGTATTACCTGATGCAGACCTGAAAGACACTACCGCCGGATTTGTATACTGGCAGAATCCAGCCAGGTTCAATGAAGAGCGAAAACTGAACCGGATCAGGATGGGACAGATGATGGATATGAGATTGAGTGCCATTAAACCTGAACGCCAGGACAGTATTCCTTTGCCGCCAACAGATAATCAACAATAAAACATCTTTATGACCAACATTACTCCTGAAGAAGTGAAGCAGAGGCTGGATGCCGGGGAAAAGCTGAACCTGGTAGACGTGCGTGAACCTGCAGAGAATGCTGAATTCAATATCGGTGGCATCCTTCATCCTCTTGGAAAAGTCAGGAATATGGAGATTGATGAACTGGAGCAACTCAAAGGTGAGGAAGTGATCGTATACTGCCGCAGTGGAAACAGGAGTGGGCAGGCTGCGATGATGCTGGAAACTATGGGGTTTTCAAACGTGAAGAACCTCACCGGGGGCATGCTGGCCTGGGTCGATAAATTCGGCTCATAGCATTGTCAATATTCAACATGAGGATATATTTTCTCCTTGCCGTATTACTGTTCTCCGCTTCAGTAACTGGACAAAAAAAGAACCCGCTCGGGATTTATGATCTCCGTTGTGAGAACCTGATCGATCCGCTTGGCGTTGATGCCGCACAACCGAGGTTCAGCTGGAAAATTTCTTCATCACAGGAAGATGTGATGCAGACGGGTTATGAACTCAGGATATCCAAAGACAGTAAATTCAAAAGCGCTGTTCCATTAGTGAATGCATCTTCGGGTGAAAGCATCCTGGTGGCTTATGATGGTAAGCCGCTTGAGCCGCTGACAAGATATTACTGGCAGGTCAGGATAAAAGATAATAAGGGAAATCAATCGACCTGGAGTAAGACGGCATTTTTCGAAACCGGATTCATGGGCGCCCCCTGGCCGGCTGCGAAATGGATAGAACCTGAAAAACAGGTCAACGACAAAGAAAGTGTTCCCCCTACGCTCATCCGCAAAGAATTCAAACTGGCGAAGAAAGTGGCATCCGCCCGTTATTATATTACATCGAGGGGATTGTACCTGGCTTATCTGAATGGAAAGCCTGTTACTGACAAAGTATTTACACCGGGCTGGACCTCTTACAGGAAAAGGCTGCAGTACCAGGTGTTTGATGTGACGTCACTTCTTGCCAATGGCTTGAATACTACTGGTGTGGAGCTGGCCGAAGGATGGTACCGTGGTGACCTGGGCTGGATGAACAACCGCAACCTGTTTGGCAATAAACTGGGTTTGCTGGCTGAACTCCATATTACTTATACAGATGGTTCCAAAGAGGCCATCGTTACTGACGACAGCTGGAAAGCCACAGACCAGGGGCCCGTACGGTTTTCGGGTATATATAATGGTGAGGTCTACGATGCCAGGCTTGAGCAGCAGGGCTGGAACAGTAATGGTTTCAACGATGGCAACTGGTGGTCCGTGAAAATATCCAGCGATCAGCAGCAGGCACTGACCTGGCAGCAGGGTGCCTATGTAGCAAGGGTGCAGGAGATCACTCCGGTGAAGATCTTCAGAACACCCAAAGGCGAACTGGTTGCTGATATGGGTCAGAACATGGTGGGACGGATCAGGCTTTCGGTAAAAGGAGATGCCGGCACTACGGTGAACATTACCCATGCTGAAGTACTGGACAAGCAGGGGAATTTTTATATAGAAAATCTTCGCGCTGCCAAACAACTGTTTCAGTACACTTTGAAAGGCAGCGGAGATGAAGTGTACGAGCCTCATTTTACGTTTATGGGTTTCCGTTATATCAAGATCGATGGGTTCCCCGGCGAACTGAAACCGGAAAATGTAAAAGGCGTCGTCATACACTCGGATATGAAGCCCACTTCAACATTCGAAACCTCGAGTGCATTGATCAATCAGCTTCAGCATAATATCGTCTGGGGGCAGAAGGGAAATTTCCTTGACGTGCCAACAGATTGTCCCCAGCGGGATGAAAGACTTGGCTGGACCGGCGACGCCCAGGCATTTGTGCGTACAGCCGCCTTCAATATGGATATCGAGGCTTTCTTCACCAAATGGATGAAAGATGTGGAAGCAGATCAATACGAAAATGGCGCCATTCCTTTTGTAGTGCCGGATGTGTTGAGGAATAATGGTACATCTGCTGGCTGGGCTGATGTTTCAGTGATCGCACCATGGACCATTTACCTCTGTTATGGAGATAAGAGGGTATTGGAAGAGCAGTATAATTCCATGAAAAAATATGTGGAATATATCCGCAAGCAGGCAGGTGATTCCATGATCTGGAAAAGAGGTTCCGTATTTGGTGACTGGCTTTATTATAAGCCTGAGTTTTTCCAGCATACAACACCTGATGGGCATACAGACCTTGACCTGATCTCAACTGCATTTTTCGGTTACTCAACATCGTTATTGGCAAAGGCAGCAGGGGCCATCGGCAAAAAAGATGAAGAGATGGAATACAAAAACCTGTTTTCTAAAATTAAAGAGGCTTTCAACAGGGAATATGTTTCGGCTTCAGGCAGGGTATACACCGGTTCCCAAACCGGGTACGTGCTGGCATTGATGTTCGATCTTCTGCCCGAGAATCTGAGGCAGAATGCAGCCCAATACCTGGTCAATGATATTAAGGGCCGGGGAAATCATCTTTCTACCGGTTTTCTTGGAACTCCATACCTATGCCATGTGCTGAGCAGGTTCGGCTTTGATGCTGTTGCTTATGATCTCCTGTTCCAGGAATCTTTCCCCTCCTGGTTGTACCCGGTTAAAATGGGCGCCACAACGATCTGGGAAAGATGGGATGGGATCCGTGCAGACTCCAGTTTCCAGGATAAGGGCATGAACTCATTCAATCATTATGCGTATGGTGCCATTGGAGAATGGATGTACAGGAGGGTGGCTGGTATTGAAACAGATGAGCAGAAGCCTGGGTATAAGAATTTCAAACTGGAACCCACCCCGGGTGGTAAGTTCAGTTTTGTCAAAGTATCATTTGAATCCGCCCATGGAGAGATCAGATCTGAATGGGAGATCAAAGATGGTGTGATGAATTATTTTGTCAGGATACCGGTAAATACCACGGCTGATATCAGGCTGCCAAAGGCGGCAGGAAAAAGCATTACAATGAATGGAAGCCCTTTAAGCGGATCCAGGCCGGAAGGAGATTTTGTAACCCTTTCAAAAGGTTCGGGCGAATATAGATTTTCATGGACATGGTGAACAGGAAGATCGTCATTTTACTTGCAGTAATTTTTCAGGCATTTCTGGCAGTTGCCCAGCAGGGATCTGGACGTCCCAACATCATTTACATGATGAGTGACGACCATGCCTACCAGGCCATCAGTGCCTATGGAGCTGGTTTGAATAAGACGCCGCATATAGATAAACTGGCTGATGAAGGCATGCTGTTTCATCGGGCATTTGTTACCAACTCGATATGTGGACCCAGCCGGGCCGTTATGCTTACGGGTAAGCATAGTCATATCAACGGGTTTAAAGACAATCACAGCACCTTTGACGGCAATCAGCAAACTGTAGCTAAGCTTTTACATGATGCGGGTTATCAGACTGCGGTGATCGGGAAATGGCATCTGATCTCGGACCCCCAGGGATTCGATTACTGGAATATCGTTCCAGGCCAGGGAGATTATTACAATCCTGATTTTATTGAAAACGGTGTGCGCAAGCGCGTACCTGGCTATGTCACCAATCTCACCACGGATTTTGCCATCAAATGGCTGGACCAGCGGGATAAATCCAAGCCTTTTTTCCTGGTGTATCAGCAAAAAGCACCCCACCGGAACTGGATGCCTGAAGACAAGTATTATCATCTTTTTGACAGCACAGACTTTCCGGTGCCGGCTAATTATTTTGACAACTACGATACAAGAACGCGTGCAGCACATGAGCAGGAAATGGAGATCGCTACGGATATGAATTATGCGTATGATCTTAAACTGGCTTTTGATCTGCCTTCTGAAAAACAAACCGGATTGGCATCAGGATGGCAAAGGATCTACGACCGGATGACTCCTGCGGAGAAGAAGAAATATGAACAAGCTTATGGGCCCTCTATAGAAGCATTTAACAAGGCTAATCTCAGCGGCAAAGAGTTAGCCATCTGGAAGTATCAGCGTTATATGAAAGAGTATCTCCGTTGTGTGCAGTCCGTTGACGATAATGTGGGACGACTGATGGATTATTTGAAACAGCAAGGACTTGATAAAAATACTATCATCATTTATACATCAGACCAGGGATTTTACCTGGGTGAGCATGGATGGTTTGATAAGCGATTCATGTATGAAGAATCTTTCAGAACACCTTTGATCGTAAAATGGCCGGGTGTAACCAAAGGCCGAAAGGAAACCAGCCAGATGGTGCAGAATCTGGATTTCGCCGAAACCTTATTGGAAATGGCAGGACTTACCGTGCCTGCTGATATGCAGGGTAAAAGTTTTGTGCCTGTTTTAAAAGGCAAGCAGAAAGGAAATGTTCATGATGCCTTGTATTATCATTTTTATGAGAACCAGGAACACAAGGTGGCCAAACATATTGGAGTGAGAACGGACAGGTACAAGCTTATTTATTTCTACGAGAACAATGAGTGGGAGTTGTATGACCTGGAGAAAGACGGATCTGAAATGCATAACCTGTACAATGATCCCGCGTACAGTAAGATCCAGGCCAAACTGAAGGAAACACTCAAGGGATTGAAACAGCAGTATAAAGATCCCGAGCCCGCTGTTATTAACTGATGTCTATAGCTTCGCCATGCGGATAAAAATTCTCATACTCTTTTTTGTTATTTCTCCTTTGGTGATCATTGCCCGGCAGTCAGATTGGAATATTACATTGCCCTCGCCGGACAGGAAACTGGAGTTGAATTTCATGATGGGTGCAGATAGTGTTCTTAATTATACATTTACAGCAGATGGGAAACTACTGTTGAAACCCTCGCCAATCGGGCCGGACATCAAGGGCGGCCTGTTGTTGAAAAATAAATATACAAGATCGGTTAGCGATACATGGACACCCGTATGGGCAAAGCGTAGCGTTGTTCCGGACCGTTATAATGAGATCGTTCTTGAATTCAACTTATACACTTTAATAGCAAGAGTTTATAATGATGGCATTGCATTCAGGTACGAAAAACTGAGTACAGAAAAGGAGCTGACCGCTTTTCATTTTGCTGGCAATTTCACTGCCTGGTATTACAAGGTGGAGGATCATAATATCGGTCCTGAAAAACTGAACGATGCTGACGGTGAGCGTATGCCAGTGATGACAGTGAAAGCGGATTCAATGCGTTATATGGCTATTCATGAAGCCGCCCTGGAGTCTGGCGAGCCATTACGGTTGACCACGCAAAAAGGATCTGCTTTATTTACAGTGCCATCGAAAAAATCCAGGGCATGGAGGGTGATCCTGTTTGGACGCAGTCCGGGTGCACTGGTGGATTCTCACCTGATCGAGTTATTGAATCCAAAACCCGCAGCAGGTTCTGATTTTTCATGGGTCAGGCCTGGAGTAGCTGTATGGGATTGGCGTATCAATGGAGCGGTAGCGGATGGGTTCAGGTATGACATGTCTTTACCGTCGTGGAAACGAATGGTGGATTTTGCGTCTGCAAATGGTATGAAGTCGCTGGTGTTGGATGCAGACTGGTATGGTCCTGAATTCAATAAAGAGTCTGATCCGTTGAAAGGAGGCAAGGTGGAGCAGGTGAAACAGATCATTGCTTATGGAAAAGAGAGAAATGTTGGTGTATGGCTTTACCTCAACGATGTAGCAGGGAAAGAATTTCCACTCGCGCAGATACTGAAACAATATGGAGAGTGGGGGGCCGCAGGAATAAAATATGGGTTCATGCGGGGCAATTATGAAGAGAAGAATATACATACCAGGCAGATCACTGAATTATGTGCTGAATACCACCTGATGGTAGATTTTCATGATAATCCGGTACATCCCTATGGACAAATGAGAACCTGGCCCAATGCGGTGACCCGCGAATACAATCATGCACAGTCAGATGCGCACCGTGTATTCCAGCCTAAGACTTTTGTAACAGCAGTTTTTGTGAACATGATCGCCGGTCCACTGGATATGAACAACGGTGCCATGGATATGATACAGCAGGGCAGGGTTGATAACCCCATGCCCATCCCATCAACCATTACTGCTGAAGCGGCCCGCACCCTGATCGTTTTTTCCGGAGCGACCATTATCCCTGATATCCCTGAAAATTACAATAAGCATCCCCAGATCCTGAAATTCATCGCCGCAGAGAGAATGCCCTGGAAAGAAAGCAAAACATTGAGTGGGGAAATTGGAGAGTATATTGTGATGGCTCGCCAGGCTTCTGATGGTAATTGGCTGATCGGGGCAGCTACCAATGAAAAAGCCAGGACATTAAAAATTCCTTTAGATTTCCTGGGTGGATCGGCGTTTCAAGCCATGATCATACAGGACGGTGCAGATGCAGATTTCAGAACCAAGAAAGAATCTTACCAGGTCAGCCAGAAGGTGGTAAAACGAACTGATATGATCACGGTGAAACTTGCACCCGGTGGAGGGGCTTGTATTCTGCTTTTTTCGAAATAATTTCGACCGTATTGATAGATTAACTGCTTTAAAATAAATTAAATGAGATCTAACCTGAGATTTTTGGTACTGCTTTTCCTGGTGTCATTTACCGGGAATTTAAGGGCGCAATCTTCCTATACACCTACTGCTGAAAACCTGGCAGCGAGGGAAACATTTCAGAATGATAAATTCGGGATGTTCATTCATTGGGGCGCGTCCAGTGTATTGGGAAGCGGGGAGTGGGTAATGAATAACCGCAATATTAAAGTAGGCGATTATAACAGGTTGATCCATGTGTTCAATCCCCAGAACTTCGATGCCGCCAAATGGGTAGCCACAGCAAAAGGAGCCGGAATGAAATACATTACATTCATCACCAGGCATCATGATGGCTTTTCCAACTGGGATACCAAACAGAGTGATTGGAAAATCACCAAAACGCCTTACGGTAAAGATGCTTTGAAGCAACTTGCCGAAGAATGCCGTAAGCAGGGCATAAAATTATTTTTCTATTATTCATTGCTTGACTGGTATCGCAGCGATTACCAGTTTGAAACCGGTAAAACAGGAAAGGGTACAGGAAGAACGGGCAAGAGTAACTGGGAAAGCTATATCTCATTTATGAAAGCCCAGTTGACCGAGTTGCTTACTGAATACGGGCCTGTGGGAGGAATATGGTTTGATGGTCATTGGGACCAACTGGATAATGATGTTGACAAAACGCTGAAGTCAAAAGTAAACTGGCATTATGAAGAGATCTACCAGCTGATTCACAAATTACAGCCCCAATGCCTGATCAGCAATAACCACCATTTACTACCCATTCCCGGTGAAGATTTCCAGGCATTTGAAAAGGACCTGCCTGGTCATAATACAACAGGATTCGGAGGGCAGGCAGTTTCACAGCTTCCACTGGAAACCTGTGAAACCATGAACGACAGCTGGGGATTCAATATCACCGATCGTAATTATAAGTCGAGTAAAAAGCTCATCCAGTACCTTGTTAAGGCTGCATGTTACAATTCAAATTTTCTCCTGAATGTTGGCCCCATGCCGGATGGAACCATTCAACAGGAATTTACAGATACACTGGCTAAAATGGGAAATTGGCTGAAGACCTATGGCGAGACCATTTATGGAACCCGTGGAGTAAATATTCCGGTTAAGAGCTGGGGTGGTTTTACACAGAAAGGCAAAACAATTTATATGCATATCCTGGAAAAACCCGAACAACCCGGGTTTATTTTCATTCCGGAGCTGAAACAGAAAATCCAAAAAGCAGTTCTGTATAGTGGAAAGAAAGAAGTGAAATTCAAACAGCAACCTGAGGGAACCTTTATTTACCTGGACGGAGTTGTGATGGATGATTTGGATACCGTTGTGGAAATTAGTTTGCAGTAAGCAGTAAGCAGTAAGCGGTGAGCAGGGTGAGTTTTTGTCTGCTTACTGCTCACTGCTCACTGCTTACTGCTTACTCCATAGGTTAAATATTCTTTTGAGATTTTCCTCCTCAGGAACTTCATCACTTACATAATAGCGGTAACGCGCACTGTATTTCCCGTGGGGAGCAATTTTAAATGCTCCATCAATCACAGGTGAGTAGGCCCAGTAAGGCATACTGGGATGTACCCTGATCTTCTGGGGCGATCTGAAATTCAATGGATGGCTGAATACAGTAACAGATGCGTTTGTGCCATCGATCTTACCTGATACAGTGACCCATTTGGCAGACGAGTTGTTAGCAAGGCTGTCTTTTAGTCCTTCACTGGTAGTGACATTCCAGCGGTTCTGAAAATATTTTGGGTTTTGAGTGTCCCACTGGGCAGCGCCCCTGAATGCCATACCACCATAGATATATTTATCTAGATATAATGTATCC
Organism: Chitinophagaceae bacterium; assembly: GCA_035298945.1. GTDB lineage: Bacteria > Bacteroidota > Bacteroidia > Chitinophagales > Chitinophagaceae > Pollutibacter. The sequence goes on from DATGXN010000252.1 coordinate 10,672, forward strand.
TCGGTGATATTTTCCTGATCTATTTTGATATCCAGAATAAAAACCCCCTTAGTTGCATAACATCGCATGGTCCATTTTTCTGAAAGCACAACGCCATGCAGAACACTTATGTATTCCTGCAAACTGACCAGTTCCGAGAATACAGGTCCTGCTTTTGAACTGATCACGCCTTTATGACGTACCGTTCCTTCTTTTTTAAATTGATTCCAAAAGTCCACATGAGTACCCCGGAACCTGGTATCTGCCCATGCGTGAAAGATGGCATGCTGGTGGGCATGGGTGACGGGGAAGTCATCAGTAAGGATCTTACCGGCAGGGCTGTATAATGGGTGAATGAATCCACTGCGTTGGTAATATGCCGGGCTATCAGGTGGAGGCATTGCCGATGCAGATTGATAATAAAACACCTTCTTTTCGCCGGACCTGATTAGTATCCCATTTTTATCACTGTCAAGACTAACCGAAATTTTGGGTTTATTTATTTTTTGAACGGTAAGCTCGATCGGTGTCAGAGATTTTTCATCAACAATACATAAAGCGGTATGCTCATCTTCCCACTGAAGTGGATAAGTCTTTCCGCTGAGCTTGCTGCGTAAACCGTAGTCTCCCTTGCCGGGTTTTTTAAGTTGAACAGATACCGGCCCCATAGTTGTACCGGGTTCAAGCATGATCTTTTGACCAGCAACTGAGATAGGAAATAAAAAAAGCAATGGCCAGAATCGCATCACTGAAAATAATAAAAAAAGGCGCAATCAAAAGATTGCGCCCGTGTGATAACAACCACAGACCACACAAAAACTATCTTCTTCTCATGCCACCGCCGCCGCCTGCTGGTCTTGCAGATGGAGTGGGTCTTGAAGCAGGCCTTGCCTGCTGGTAATTATTTGCCCTATTTGTACCGCGGTTGCGGTCGTTAGTAGGGTTATACATGTTATTAGTTGGTGTTGAAGGCTTAGACCAGTTGTTGCCACCTTTGTTCTGCTGCACGTTTCCGGTTTTGTCCCTTTGGTACACATTTCCGTCCCGATCAGCAAATACATTATTGGGCTGAGTGCTGGGCTTTACAGAAGGCCTTGCTGAAGGAGTAGCGGGTTTTGCCGTTGGTCCTCCTGTGCTGGGCCTTGCACTTGATCCTGTGCCGGGTTTCATGCCTGTAGAGGGTTTTGCGCCCCCTTTATTAGCGAAGTCAACCCTTGACATATCCTTGCTGGCAATCCCGGTAGATACACCTGGTTTGTTACTCTTGTTGTACAAGTTGTTGCCGCCCTTATTAAAATTGGAATTGTTATTTCCATTTCCAACGTTGATATTGACGTCTCCTCCGATATTGATCTGGTTGCCGCCACCCCAGTTGATGTTCCCGCCATTACCGGCGTTATGATAACCGCCGCCTCCGTATCCCGGTCGGTTATAACCATACCATGGGTAAGAGGGGTAGAAGCAAGGTGGTCTGTACATGGGAGGACCAAACCAACCCATACCCGGAGGATAACCCCACATGGGTCCGCCATAGCCCCAGCTCATACCAAAAGCGAATCCACCAGTGCCAAATCCAAAATGGAAAGGGCCTGTGGTAAATCCGAAACCAATGCTCCACCCTGTCCAGGGATTATAGTTCATGTTGAATCCCCAGGTGGCATGGTAAGGATAATACATGGTGCCATACCAGGGAACGTATGGATAACCAGTACCATAGATCACTGTAGGTCCATACACATAACTGCCCATATAGCCAGGGGTATATCCAACATAGACTACATCAGGTGTAGAATCGTATACATAAACATATTTGGTATTATATGCCGGCGAGCTGGGTGGAATGTCCTCAACAGTGGCCGGCCTGGTATCACTGACATACCATGGTCCGTCTGCACTTGAACTAACATACCAGATGCCATTGTCTACCATATAATATTTGGCCTGATCATGTACTGCCTTGCCTCCCTGGTATCCAAGCGGCATAGAACTGGTGCGGAAAACCATTTTATCGGCATTCTTGACCAGTTCAAGCGATGTGCCTTCGATCTTTTCGTACTGAGGCTTTCCATCGTATTGAACTTTTACATCCTTGCCTCCCGTTTTCCTGTCAACTGTTGCAGTTTGAGGAACCTGGGCATCGAGTAAAGCATCGCGCGCTTCAACTGTTCCGGGAACACTTGAAAGCACAATATCCTTTGGTGAACCGGATGGGATCTTGGCAAAATCTTTTGGAAGTTGTTCTGCGGGAAGAAATGCCCAACCTGAGCTCAGTGAATTGCTTTGAAACCATCTTCCTGATTTCAAAACATAGAAGGTAGACCCTACGCGGAACAGATTGTCTTCAGTGTTGTCAGCATATTCTATGCTGATATCAACACTGTCATATTTCTTCCACTGGGGTTCTCCTTTTGTTTGTATGAGTTCTGTTGGAACTGTGGCAACAACAATGGCAGGTGGAGCTTCTTTTCCCGAGGTTTCCACTTTGCCTGCATTTTTTGCTGCCTCTTTATTCTGTTCCAGTAGTTTCTTCACGTCTTTGGGAACATTCTTTGTAGTCTGCCAGGGACCTTTGATCTGAGGAGCAGTGTACCAGATCTCCCCACCAAAAAGATAGAACTGACGGTCTGATTTATTTTCAAAGATCACATAGCCGGTATTGGCCACATGCCTCAGATCAGTTTCCTTGATGTCCTGTAATTTCGGTTCTCCATCGATCATGATCAATACCGATGGGGTAGTAGTATAAATGAAAACAGGAGGATCGTTCTTGAAGTTTTCATTCTTCTTGTTTTCGGCCTTGTACTCTTCTACTGTTGACAGGAGTTCATCGTAGGAGCCCGTGAGCTGCATAGCGAGGATCTGTTCAGTGATATATGTTTTCAGTTCCTCTTCCTGTTCTGAAGTGATCTTGGTGTTCCCGGAGAACTTCAGATTGGGTATGGAGTACCTGTCCAGTGTGTATTTCCTGGTATCCCTGTCAATATTCAAAAAAGCGTCAAAGAACAAAGCTCCGAATACGGGCTCTTTTTTTCCGGTAGGCAGTATGGAAATGGCCATCACGCCGCTCACCTTATTGGCATCCATTTTTTGCGGCTGGGGTTGGTACATGACCAACTTGCCTTTTGTGCCTGTAAATTCTTTAGGCCAGGACTGGGCATTTACGCCCAGCCCTATCCCAAAAAATATCGCGAATATGATTATGATCGACTTGCTCATACCTTAGAACTTTGGAGGCGCTGCTTGTGAAGGATTTGCAGTTGGAGTGACAGGTGTTGCCCATGCATCACTCAATTTAAATACAATGCCGCCACCAAGTCCGAACTGCAGCAGGGATGAATAAGAAGATACACCAGCACCTGCACCACCTGTACCTAAATAGAATCCGCCACCAACTGATTGAACAGCGGATTGAAGCTGAACATTCAGTTTGATAGCAACTTTCTCAGATACCCAGATGTTACCGCCGCCGCGCATTTGCCATGCGAAATTGGTAGAGCTTTTTGAATTGCCTGTTTGTTTGTTTGTGGTATTAATGAAGCACGCACCAAGGCCAAGTCCACCGAATGCTTCAAATTTGCTACCTGGTTTTCTTAGCTCACGTACACCATTCAGCATGACCCAATTGAGATTAACATCGAATTTACCGTTCTTCACTGCAACGGTTCCGGGTACCTGGTAATTGGCCACAGCCGAAGTTGAATGGTTGTAATAGGTGAGTTCAAGCCCATAGTATTGCTTGAAATTATATTGAGCGCCTACGCCCCATTGAAAACCGCCTTTGATCTTACCATCGAAATAACTTGTATTGTCGTAATAAGAGTCAACCTGGTCGTCAAATATATAGTTTGCATAACCATTGAGTTTGAAACTTTGAGCTGAAGCCGAAATGGATATTAAACAGATTGAAATAAAAAGTAATTTTTTCATGATTGTTATTTTGTTTTTTCAAATTCCCCGATGAATGGGATGGCATCCTGTAACTCAGACCTGAGTGTGGTCTGAATGTAAATCTCCGCCTGCATGAACTGCATGGCTTTTAATGGCGATACTGATTTTGCAAGTTTGTTAAAATATTTCTCCTGCAATTTGAGTATAGCAGATTCGTTTTTGAAATAACGCTTGCCCAACGCTTTTGACTGATCGTCAGTGAGCCCAACATACTGATCTGCATAATCTTTCAGTATGTCGATCCTGTCATCGGCCAGTGCTTTTCTTTTCTCGCTGTACTCGTCGTACAGGGGCCAGAATTTGGCAGCATCCGCTTCATTCAGGTTCATGAATTGTTTGATCAGCTCTTTCTTTTCCTTGCCAAGTATCTGGCGGATCTGGGCCAGTTCGTCAGCGGTCTGAGCCATCGCTCCAAAACCCGCTATCACAAATACGATTAAACAGAATATCTTTTTCATTTTCTTATTTCTTGTTAATTAAGTCCCTGTTGACCCTGTCCACCAGCACCTGGGTGTAATCCCTGCTGAAGCTTGCTACGTTAGTTGGATTATAAGCTTCAGATTGAGCAGAATAGATCAGTTTCTCGGTAGTCACATCGAAGATGTTGGTCTCCATGAAATAGGTCTTGTCTGTAGTATAGTAACCAGGGTTGTTGTAATAGCTGCCCATAGATCCATAATACCCGCCCCAGCCGTAACCATAACCGCCATAAGGCATATAGGTTGTTGTACCTGGCACATACCTGGTTTCGGATTGTTTGTCTACCAGATGGCTTGACAGGATCACATCACATCCAAGCTGCCTTACCTTGTCGATGATCACCTGCTTATCAGGTAGTTCGTTACGCTGGAAATTTGGCGCAAAGATCTCTGAACTCTTATACACTTTCAGGCCTTTGGCTTCTGCTGCTTTGGCCAGGTCAGTTTCAATGATGTTCCTGTTGGCCTGATTCTGCGTCATCACCATGATGAACACGGTCTGTGCTTTTTTCGTTGGAGTAAAATCCTTGTTCACCCAGGAACTGGTGACTTTCTGCGAAGGTCCACAGCCAACAAGGTAGGTTGTGACCATTAATAATGCTACGATCTTTTTCATTGTCTTAGTTTTTGTGTTCAAAAAAATGGTTGTTAAAAAACTGTCTGAATTAGTACTATTTACTTCATTCAGGGCCTTGGCAAGATAGATTATCTTCCAGTGCCTGTTACTATTTTACGGTTAATTGACTTAAAGCCGAATCCATGATCTTACCAGTGGATCAGTTTTTGGAATACCTTCTCCTGTTAAGCACATACCTGGCACTGATGGCGGCATTGCTTAATGTGAATTCGCTGGTATTGATAAAGAAATAAGTAGGCATCCAGTCTACCTGGAGCGTAATGGGTAGTTTTTTGAGCCTCCAGTCAAACCCGATCATGCCGCTGACACCGAGATTGAAATCGCGCTCGAAGTTCATGCTGACACCACCCCCGAACAGGGCAGAAAGTTGGCTACTGCCAGACAAAGGCGCCAGTTTTTGGTACAACCCCGTCAGGGAAAAGCCTTCCAGGTCGGCATTGGACTCATCAAAATTTTTGAACTGGGCTATGAATTCAATAGCAGATTTGTTGTAAGCACCATGCCTTTTCAGTGTTGCTCCAACTGTCCCGCCAAACCTTGCACCCAGTGAGATCTCACCTCCAACTTCTTTTTTCTGTGCAAATGCAGAGATGGAGGTTAAAAAAACAGCAAAAGAAATGAGGGAGAAAATTTTCTTCATACGTTAATGTTTAGCACGGTTCTGGTACGCAAAACTATCCCGTATGAAGAGTATTAGTTATTTGAGTGGCTTTGGGTTTGTATGATATTATAAAAATGATCCAAAATTGACATGATTTTGGATCATTTTAAAAGATTTGACACATCAAAATTTAAGGTTAAGTCCCGCCATGAAGTTTATACCCGCCATTGGATAGTAATAGTTCTCTGTCACCAGGTCGCCGCCATAGTAATAAGAGAAACTGTATCCGTTGGGTTCATACATAATATTGAAAAGATTATTGACTTGTGCTGTGATCAGGATCTCTTTCATAAAACGTGGTTTGATCCTGTAGCTTGCCCTCAGATCCTGGATGAAATAAGGATCCAGGCTTCTCGAGGCCCTGCCTGTATTGTCCAGGTATTGCCTGGATACATATTTATTGAGTAAACTCAGTTCAAGATTTTTGATCGGTCTTGCATTTAAACTGGCTGAGCCCACCCAACTGGGGGAATAAGCAATGTCAGTGCTAGATAAGGTCTCGGTTTTTTGTCCCCCCGCATCGTAATCATCATAATAAGCGGTGAAATTGTTGATCTTATTCTGCGAATAGGCGATGTTTCCTGAAACATCGAACCAGTTCAATGGTTTCCATCTTCCCGTTAATTCAATACCTGCCCTGTAACTCTCCGGAATATTGGTGCGCGTATAGGCCCCTACGTCATTGATCTGCCCGGTGAGAATGAGTTGATTCCTGTATTTCATGTAAAACACAGTGGCGCCCCAGGAGAGTGTCGCTCCTTTTTTGTCGAAGCCCAGCTCCAGGTCTTGCAGATTTTCATAAACAGGTTGCTGCGCTATGCCTGCTTCAAAATCTTCCCGGTTCGGTTCCTTGTTCGCGACAGCATAAGAAAGATAGGCGGTCCAGTCGTTCCTGGAATAACTTAATCCCAGTTTTGGATTGAAGAAAAGCCAATCATTCTTTATAGTCAGATCGGGGTTGTCCCTGAACCCATAAATATTATATCTCACATTTCTCAACTGGAGATCCGTGAACACAGATAGATATTGGGAAAGTTTCTGTTGCCATTTGGCATAGATATTCATGTCTTTCTTATCTGCATCCAGATCGTACCACCTGTAATTGTCTGGGAATCCTGCTTTGGACCAGATCACATCGCCATAGTGATTGCCTTTATAATTGCTCCAGGCTCCGCCAATGATCAGATCGGTTTTGTTTTTTCGGTATTGCAGGGAGAATGTATTGCCATAGAAATAATTGTCCAGCCACAACTGCCTGATGAGGTCGGTGGATCTTAGGGTATCGTTCCCCGTTATAAAGTCGGGGAGGCCGTAATCCGAATAGGATTCATCGGCCTTGTATTGCTCATAGTAGCCTTTGCCCCTGGTATAGAATGCTGCCAGGTTGAGGTTCCAGGCGCTGGACAGGGCTTTATTATAGAACAGCTGATAATGCGTTTGCCGGTAATTATCGGTTTCGTTTTTATAAGGATCGCCAGGCCTTTCTGTTCCTGCAGAATTATAGGTCCTGTTGGTGTTCAGCATGCTTTCGGGGATCCCGTACCAGCTCTGGTAGGTTTTTTCCTTGCCGGAGAAAACGTTGAATCGCAGGGACGAAGTTTTAGAAAGATAAGCGCCTGACAGGAAGAAAGATTGAAGGTCGGAGCTTGCGCGGTCCACATAGCCATCGCTGCTGACTTTGGAAAGTCTTGCATCAAAGGTGAAATGGTTATTCAAGAGACCTGTTCCTGCTTTCAGTGTGTTCTTGAAAGTGGAAAATGAACCGGCACTGCTGTTCAATTCAGCATAGGCTTTCTCATTGACTTCATTGGTGAGCAAATTCATGGTGGCGCCAAAAGCTCCTGCACCGTTGGCACTTGTGCCCACCCCCCGCTGGATCTGGAGGCTGTTCAGTGAAGAAGCCAGGTCTGGCAGGTTCACAAAAAAGATCCCCTGGGATTCGGCATCATTGTAAGGGATGCCATTGATGGTCATATTGATACGGGTGGCATCCGAACCCCTGATGCGGATACCCGTGTAGCCCACACCGTTTCCTGCATCAGAATTGATCACCGTGGAAGGTGTTTGATTAAGCAGGAAGGGAATATCCTGTCCCAGGTTCATTTTCTCGATGGCCCTGGCGGAAATGGTTGTTTTGGTGAAGGGAGACATTTCTGAAGCCCTGACCGCAAGGATCTCCACTGGCTGCATCAAACTGCTGCTTCTTTCCATGGTAACGGTGAAAGATGCTGAATCAGTAGGGATGGGTCCGGCCCAATCCAGGAACCCTATAGCGCTGATTTCGGCCTGGAATCCTGTTTTAACGTTTGTTTTCAGCCGGAAATACCCATTTTCGTCGGACAGGGTGGTTGATCCATCACTGAGTTTGATGGTGGCATTGGAAACGGGAACTGCAACATTTTTTTCAATCACCCGTCCTTTGACTGTGTACTGAGCGTGAACTGAGAGCATGGCCATCATAAGAAGGCCGAACGACATTAATTTTTTCATCTGTTTTTGTTTCGATGCCCATCTCACTGAGCAAAAGTTTTACAAAAACAGGAAAGGAGAGGAAGTGAGACTCTGACCTTCCCTGCGCAGGCATTATCCTGATCAGGTTCTACGGGTATGATCTCAGCTTTGGCAATTGCCTAGGCACCCCGGGAACGAAACACAAAATTAGAAAAAAAAGAATTGAACCTGTAACTAATTATAAACAAGATCGTATAACAAGAAAATGTAACTACTATGAAGAAAATGATGGTAACGGCAGGATTTATTATGGCGGCAATAATTACGATGGCCCAGGACAAAGTAGTGAAAGATGCCAATGCGGAAACCCGTAAAGTGGAATCTTTTCACGGCGTTTCGGTATCAGGCGCCATCGAACTTTATGTTTCCCAGGGCCCCCAGGCCGTGGCTGTAAGCGCCGCCAGCCAGGAAGATGTAGACAAGATCATTACGGAAGTAGAAGACGGGATCCTGAAGATCAGGTTCAAGGATAAAAAAAGCTGGTGGTCTGACCAATGGAATACTACAGGCCGGAAATTCAAGGCCTATGTATCTGCCGAGCAGCTGGATTACCTGGCACAGTCAGGCTCCGGAAATATCCGCATAGAAGGGACTTTGAAAAGTCCTGAACTCAATTTTGAAGTGTCAGGTTCCGGCAATATATATGGAGACATCCAAACCAAGGACCTCAAGGTGAGGGCCAGTGGATCCTCCAATATCAAACTCTCGGGTACGGCTTCCAATGCTGAGTTTTCATGCTCAGGTTCAGGGAATATCAATGCTCCCGGTTTGAATACAGATATATGTGAAGTGAATATGAGCGGGTCTGGCAACGCAGAGCTTACAGTGAATAAGGAACTTTCGGCAACCATCAGCGGATCTGGAAATATCAGGTATGGTGGTAGTGGTAACCTGGTGAATTCTTCCACTTCGGGATCGGGAAGGATCAGGAAAATTTAATAGGATAAAAAGAAATACATGAATACGATAACAAAATGGTTGCTTGCTTTTCTGTTGTTGCCGGCCTTTGCTGGCGCGCAGGAAAAGGTAATGGTGAATGATAAAAATGCCCAGGTGAGGAATATTGGGTCATCTTTTACAGAGATCTCTGTGTCTGGAAGTATAGACCTGTATCTGTCCCCTGACGATAAAGAAGTAGTGGTGGTCAGTGCCAGGGAAGAGCAGTACAGGGATAGGATCGTGACCAGGGTAGTGGGTAATAAGCTGGAGATATACTTTAATAACAAGAATTTTTCCATCCGGTCAGACATGCGGTTGAAAGCCTATGTTTCTTTCAAGCAGTTGAACAGGATCAGTGCCAGTGGATCTTCCGATGTGTTTGTGAATGGAATTGTGAAATCCGACAAACT
>DATGXN010000253.1:0-16200 GCA_035298945.1 Chitinophagaceae bacterium
GTGAAGAGTCTGAGAACCGAATAAAAACACTGCCAATGCTAAAGAACCAGATCAAACTTGCATGGAGGAGCTTAACAAAAAATAAGTTTCTTTCCCTGATCAATATTGCGGGGTTGACAATTGGCATAGCAGGCGTATTGATCGTTGGTTCTTTTATATTCACTGAGGTCAGCGTGAACAAATGGATAAAAAACAGGGAAAATATTTACTTGCTTGGTGGCAAAATGAAAAACGGCGATCTGGCTAATGACATCCCTGGTCCTGCTGCCCTGCCAAAGGCCCTCCTGGAGAATTATCCTGGCCTTGTTAAAAATTATTATCATCACGATGGAGTAAATTCCATCGTCAGTCGCGGAGATAAAAAATTCAACGACGGGCTGATGATCGGGGATTCCAGTTTTATTGAGATGTTCGGGTTTCAGGTATTACATGGAGATCGGAAAACAGCATTAAACGATCCGGATAAAATTGTCATCACCGAGTCAGGAGCAAAAAAATATTTTGGAAGAACGAATGTTGTCGGGGAGACCTTAACTATTCATTCCTTCAACAACAGCACTGGCATTTTTGAGATCAGTGCAGTACTTAAAGACCCACCTTTCAATACCATTACATATTTCGGTATAGGAAGTGGCCAGGGGGAAAATCAATTGATCCTGCCCGCTTCGAGCCTTAAATTTTTTGGCGAGAACAGGGAGAGAATGTTCAATGCCTGGGAAAATACAGGCAATGGCGTGAGTTATATTGAATTGAAAGAGGGTGTCAGACCTGAGCTGGTTTTGAAAGCTGTTGATCAACTGATCAGGTTGCATTCTACAGGCGATGTTATTGATAATCTCAAGATGAAGCTTACTCCGATAAGCAGTCATTATCTCGAGTCAGGAAATGGTATTGCAAAAAGGTTATTGTACGGCCTGGGGTTTTCGGCATTCTTTATCCTGATGATGGCGCTGATCAATTTCATTAACCTCACCGTTGGCAGTTCCTATAAGCGGATCCGGGAGATCGGCGTAATGAAAGTGTTGGGCTCAACACGCCTGCAGCTGGGTGGTCAGTTTCTTTTGGAGGCCATGTTCATGGCCGCATTCGCGACAGCTTTGGCATTAATGATTTATACATGGAGCCTTCCATTCGTTTCCGATATGTTTGGACGGAAACTGCCGTTTCTAACTGAATTTCCATTTTCATTCTATCTGATACCATTCTTTTTGATCTTCTTTACTGGCTTGCTGGCAGGCATATATCCGGCTTTTTTCCTCTCCCGGCAGGGGTCGGTTTCTTCATTGAAAGGTAAGCTCGAAACCGTTGACGATAACAGGAATCTACGTCAGGGTATGATCGGCCTGCAATTTACCGTGGCATTCCTGGTTTTCGTTTCGGCCATTGTGATCAACGAGCAGGTAGATTATTTTTTCAAAAAGGACCTGGGGTACCAAAAAGATAAATTGATTTCAGTGAGGTTGCCCCGGGATTGGTCAGCGGAAGGCGTGAAACATATGGAGATGATAAGAAATGAATTTGCGTCTTTGCCCCAGGTAGCTGGAGCCTCAGTTTCATTCGAGATCCCAGACGGTAGTAGCGGAAATGCAAATACAGCATTTTTCAGGGCCGATCAGGATTCAACCATGTCTGTAATTGGCGAAACCATTTTCTGTGACGAACATTATTTATCTGCTTTCCGGATCCCTGTGTTAGCGGGCGAATTTTTTAATGAAAAAGGTGGTCCCGTACAGTTATTGGATATTGTATTAAATGAAAGGGCAGTAAGATCATTAGGCTGGAAAAATGCGGCTGAGGCAATTGGCAAGAAGGTGAGGTTTCCAGACTTTCCTGATGCCTGTACTATCAAGGGTGTGATAGCTGATTTTCATTTTGGTCCTTTGAATGAAGAGATCAGGCCGATTATATTCGGACCACTTCAGCTTGCCAATTCATACAGATATCTCTCAGTTCGATTAAAGCCAGGAAGTACGCTAGCTGCATTGGCAGCTGTGGGTGATAAATGGAAAGCGCTTTTGCCTGATGCTCCATTCGAATACCGGTTCATGGATGAGATCCTCGCTAAATTATACAGAAACGAAGAGCGGATGAAAAAGGCCTCAATGCTGGCCACTATAATAGCTCTGATCATAGTGTTGTTAGGTGTTGCAGGCATTGTGACGCTGGCCATTGCAAGGAGAACAAAAGAACTGGGTATCAGAAAAGTACTTGGAGCCTCATTTACCCAGATCGTTTTCCTGTTCACTAAAGAGTTCGGAACGGCTTTTCTGATCGCGATCTGTATTTCCCTGCCCCTGAGTTATATGGTATTGAAGAATTGGTTGAACAACTATCCGTATAGGATTGAACTGGGCATGTTGCCTTTCGTAGTGGTGGCGATAGTTTTGGCTCTGCTGGTGAGCCTGTTGGTGTCATTCCTGATAGGAAGGCTTAATAATTCAAGTATCGTCAATAGTCTTAAATCCGATTAAAATCTTTATATGTTCAGAAACTATTTAAAAGTTGCACTCAGGAATCTTTGGAAGAACAAAGGTTATTCGGCGATCAATATAATTGGACTTGCTGTAGGTCTTGCCACCTGTCTGCTTATCCTGCTTTTTGTATGGGATGAATTGAGCTTTGACAAGTTTCATGAAAAGGCCGACAGGATCTACAGGGTGGATTCGGATATTAAATTCGGCGGTTCAGCCATGCGTATCGCGGTGTCATCGGATCCTATGGGTGCAACACTTAAAAGGGATTACCCCCAGGTGGAACAATACACCAGGATCTATGCATCCAGCGGTTCCAAATTGCTGAAAAAGGGAGATGGTTATATCAATGAAGAGAAAATAGCCTACGCCGATTCCACTTTCTTTGATGTATTCACTTTCCCCCTGTTATCCGGCAATCCCAAAACGGCTCTGAACGATCCCAATACAGCTGTGGTATCGGAAGCAGCGGCAATAAAATATTTTGGCACAACACAGGCTGTCGGGAAGATCATTGAGACTAATGATAAAGTAAACTATAAGGTGACTGCTGTGATGAAGGATATGCCTAAGAATTCACACTTCCTCTTCGACGTATTGTTGTCCATGGACAATGTGCCTTACACGTTCGGCAATTACCTCAGTCATAATTTCCATACGTATATCGTACTGAAAAATGGTGCGAATCCTGCAGATTTTAAAAGGATATTCAAGGAAGTAACTGATAAATATGTTTTACCGCAGGCCAGGGCCTTCATGCCTGTCAAGAGTATGGAGGAATTTGAAAGTACGGGCAATTATCTCCGTTATTCTTTGTTTCCTATGACAGACATCCATCTCAAGTCTGACAAATTCCCTGAACTGAGTGCGAATGGGAATGAACAGAACGTATTCATATTTTCAGCGGTTGCATTTTTCATCCTGCTGATCGCATGTATCAACTTCATGAACCTGTCAACGGCCAGGTCTGCGAACAGGGCAAAAGAAGTAGGGATAAGGAAAGTGCTGGGCACCGAGCGAGGCACGCTGATCAGGCAGTTCCTGACAGAATCAACGCTGGTGGCCTTTATTTCATTGATGATCGCATTATTGATCACGCTATTCATCCTTCCTTTTTTCAATGATCTCTCGGGAAAATCATTGACCATGAAAAGCCTTTTCCAGGCTGGATTTCTGCCGATCCTGATTCTTATACCCCTGGTTGTTGGGTTCCTGGCAGGTAGCTATCCGGCATTTTACCTGTCTTCTTTTCAACCGATCACTGTACTGAAAGGGAAACTGGCCGGTGGATTCAAGAAAAGCAGTTTTCGCAGTGGCCTGGTAGTGATTCAATTCACAGCAACTATATTTTTGATCATAGCAACGATCGTGGTCTATAGCCAGTTGAATTATATACAAACAAGAAAACTGGGTTTCAGTAAAGACCAGGTATTGATCATAGACAATGCCTATGTATTGGGGACCCAGGCTGAGTCGTTTAAAGAGGAAATCCTTAAGCTATCCGGTGTTCAGTCAGGAACCCTGAGTTCTTTCCTGCCAGTTTCATCTTCGTCCAGAAGTGATAACACATATTCCAAGGAAGCTGTAATGGATCCGGCCAGTGGGTTGAATATGCAAACCTGGGAGATCGACTATGATTATCTGAAGACCATGGGAATGGAAATGGTAGCAGGAAGAAATTTTTCCAGGGAGTTCGGTACTGACTCCAACGCCGTGATCATCAATGAAGCAACCGCCAGGATCCTGGGTTCCAGGAACATATTGGGCAGCAACATTTATTATTCGCCTGATGGTTCCGGATCAACCGTAGCTCCTTTGAAAATCATCGGTATCGTCAGAAACTTCAATTTCGAATCACTCCATCATAATGTAGGCCCACTTTGTTTCCGGTTGGGAAGAAATACCGGAATTGTTTCGTTTAAGGTTGGCACGGGTAATATCAAAGAACTGGTGACGAAAGTTGAAAACACCTGGAAGAAAATGGCACCTGGCATGCCTTTCAGCTACAGGTTCATGGACGATGCCTTCGACAATATGTACAGGGCTGAGCAAAGAATGGGCAAGCTTGCTCTTGGCTTTTCCATACTGGCCATTGTGGTTGCATGTATGGGACTGTTTGGACTGGCAACCTATGCAGCAGAACAGAGAATAAAGGAGATAGGGATCAGGAAAGTGCTGGGTGCTTCAGTAACAGGCATTGTAAACATGCTTTCCCTTGATTTTATAAAGCTGATTTTGGTTTCTGCTGTGATCGCGTTTCCCATTGCATGGTGGGCAATGCATAAATGGCTGATGAATTTCGCTTATCGTATAGACATATCATGGTGGATATTCCTGGTGGCTGCGGCTATAGCACTATTCATCGCATTGACAACAATAAGCTACCAGGCCATAAGGGCTGCATTAATGAATCCGGTAAGGAGTTTAAGAACAGAATAAATAAAAGAAACATGGTGGTTAATCATTTTAAGATCGCGTGGAGAAATCTGGTTAAAAGCAAAGGATATAGCCTGATCAACATCGGGGGACTGGCAGTAGGTATGGCGGTGGCTATGCTGATAGGACTCTGGATATGGGATGAATTGTCTTATGATAAATACCACAAGAATTATGATACCATCGCCAGGGTTATGCAGCACCAGACATTCAATGGTGAGGTGGGAACGCAGATATCCAATCCGGCGGTACTGTCTGCGGAGATTAAAAGAAGATACGGTTCCGATTTCAAATACGTTCTCCAGTCGTCATGGAATTTCGAACACACATTGGCGTTAGGAGATAAAAAACTCCTGAAGTCCGGATCTTTTTTTGAAAACGGAGTGGCGGATATGTTTTCACTTAAGATCCTGAAGGGCACTAAAGACGGACTTAAGGACCCTTATTCCATCATGATCTCAGAGTCCGTTGCGAAAGCATTTTTCGCAGATGATGATCCGATCAATAAAATACTGAAGCTGGATAATAAAGCAGATCTCAAGGTAACAGCTGTTTATGAAGATCTTCCTTACAACACCACATTAAGGGATGTTTATTTTCTATTGCCCTGGGATCTTTACCTGATCAGGGAGCCCTGGATCAAAACCATGGAGAATCCGTGGGGAAGTAATTTCACCCAAACTTTTGCCCAGATCAATGATAATGCAGATATGGAAAAAATATCTGCCAAGATCAGGAATGTAAAGCGGGATGCAGTTCAACCGGATGAACGCAGGTTCGATCCAACGATGTTTTTGCAACCTATGAAGAAATGGCATCTCTACGGTGATTTCAAGAATGGGGTGAACATCGGGGGACGCATTCAATATGTCTGGTTATTCGGCATCATCGGGCTCTTTGTTCTATTACTGGCCTGCATCAATTTCATGAACCTCAGCACTGCGCGTTCGGAAAAACGGGCTCGTGAAGTAGGTGTTCGGAAAGCAATAGGCTCGGCACGCTGGCAGCTGATCGCCCAGTTTTTCTCTGAATCTTTACTGGTAGTATTACTGGCTTATTTTATATCCCTGATCCTGGTGGTAGTTGCATTGCCGCTGTTTAATGAAGTTGCCGATAAGAAGATGTCCCTGCTTTGGCTAAACCCGGTATTCTGGTTAATGGGGCTGGCGTTTATCTTCATAACAGGTCTTGTGGCAGGATCTTACCCTGCGCTTTATCTATCTTCATTCCAACCTGTTAAAGTGCTGAAAGGAACTTTCCGTGCAGGGCGGTTTGCTGCATTACCCAGAAAGGTTTTGGTGGTGCTTCAGTTCTCTGTATCAGTGATGCTGATCATCGGAACGATAATTATATACCAGCAAGTTCAGCACGCCAAGAACAGGCCGGTGGGATATAGTAAGGAGAGCCTGATCGCTGTGACTTCTAACGATGTCATTCACAGCAAATTTGAGGTGATCAGGAACGAATTGAAAAGTTCCAACCTTATCGTTGACATGGCAGAATCTACCAGCCCTACTACGGATGTATGGAATTCAAATGGCGGATTCGACTGGGAAGGAAAGGATCCCAATGCGGGAGTTGATTTTCCAAATTCAGGTGTGACTTATGAATTCGGGAAAGTGATAGGCTGGAAAGTCAAGGAAGGCCGGGATTTTTCCAGGGAGTTTGCCACTGATTCCTTAGCATTTATTTTAAACGAATCTGCCGTAAAATTCATCGGATTTAAAGATCCTGTTGGAAAGCGGATAAAATGGAATGATAAATTTTATACCGTCATAGGTGTGGTCAATGATATGCTGGTGGAGTCACCCTACCAACCCGTTCGCGCTTCCATGTACCATCTTTCCCTTGAACAGCAGAATGTGGTCATCATCAAAGCCAATCCTGGCCTGCCTGCGGGTAAGGCCATGTCGGCCATTGAAAATGTTTTCAAGAAATATGATCCGGCTGATGTATTGGCTTTCAAATTTGTAGACGAAGAATTTTCGCGGAAGTTTGGCGATGAGGAGAGGATAGGCAAGCTCGCAGCAGTATTTGCTATTCTGGCTATTTTTATTTCATGCCTGGGTCTGTTTGGTCTGGCCTCGTTTGTAGCAGAACAAAGGACCAAGGAGATCGGTATCCGTAAGGTAGTTGGAGCCTCAGTTTTCAATTTGTGGGGCCTGCTTTCAAAAGACTTTGTTGTACTGGTGGCGATTGCATGCTCCATAGCTGTACCACTGGCCTGGTATGGTATGTCTCAATGGCTTCAGAAATATGACTACAGAACCGATATCAGATGGTGGGTATTTGCCTCCGCTGTAACAGGAGCTATGCTGATCACGCTGTTAACTGTCAGTTTCCAGGCAGTAAAAGCAGCGTTGGCGAATCCCGTAAGAAGCCTCCGGACTGAATAATTGGAATGTAGTTAATGTAGGAAATGTAATAAATGAATGTGATAAATGATATAATGTATGTGGAAGAACTATCTGAATATTACGCTTAGAAACCTGAAACGCCATCCGCTGTTCAGCTTTATTAATATTTCGGGTCTCAGCATAGGCCTGGCATTATGCATGCTCATCGCCCTTTATCTGAAAGATGAAAAAAGCTTTGACATGTTTCATGCTGACAAAGACCGCATTTATAGAATAGTGAGGGATGATATCCAACCTGATGGCAGTACAACGCACGACGGGAATACTGGTATGAGGCAGGGCCCTTCTTTCAAAGAAGCCATCCCTGAGATCGAATCTTTTGTGCGCGTACAAAGTGAGCGACTTCCGGTAAAAGTAGGCGACGCTATTTTTGAGCAGGATGGGTTGTATGCCGACAGTAATTTCTTTTCTGTTTTTAATTTCCCGATGAAACAGGGTAACCCTGCTACAGCACTGTCAGATAAATATTCCGTAGTACTGTCAGAAGAAGTGGCTTTGAAATTATTTGGCCGGAAAGATGTTCTAAACAAGACCCTGGAATTGCCCCTGGGTGATGATCGCGCTTTTATCCCTTTCCAGGTCAAAGGCGTAGTGCCTCATTCGCCATTGAATTCGTCTATAAATATTACCATGCTTTTGCCCATGCAGCTGAACCAGCGCAATGGGGGCGGTGATAATAGCTGGTTAAATTTCTTCCTCAACAGTTTTGTGGTGTTGAATAAAGATGCCAATATCAAAGCGGTGGAAGAGAAAATGGAAAAAGTGTACACTACCAGTGCGAAAGAGGAGATCATAGAAATGCGGGATAAATACGGATTCAAAGGCAAGATGCAATATCATTTGCAAACCCTGAAAGATCTGCACCTGAGCACCAAATATGTTTCCGGTAATGGCCTGATGGATTCCAGCAAACCCATCTATGGGAATATCCTGGGAGGTATTGCCATCTTTATTCTCCTGATCGCCTGTATCAATTTTGTCAATCTCACCCTGGCACGTTCTCTGAAAAGGGCCAAGGAAATTGGGATCAGGAAAGTGGTTGGCGGAGAAAGAAGGCAGATCATCATCCAGTTCCTCGGTGAAACTTTGCTACTCTGCCTGATCGCTTTTCTGCTGGCTGCTGTAATTGTATTGGCGGTGCTGCCGGTATTCAATGCATTGTCTGGTAAATCACTATCGTTCTCCTACCTGTTTGACATCAAACTCCTGTTGATCTATGTGGCGCTGTTCATCCTGACCTCTTTGTTAGCCGGGTTTTATCCTGCATTTGTACTCTCGGGCTTTGATCCGGTTAAAACACTGTATAACAGGGTGAGATTTTCAGGCAAGAATTACCTGGCCCATAGCCTGGTGGTACTTCAGTTTGCAATCGCTGCATTCCTGATCATTGCCACCATCACCATGTATAGGCAGTTCAACCATTTGACCGGCATGGACCTGGGTTATAATGATAAGAATCTGCTGATGCTTCGTACAGACAGGATGTCGGCCGACAAACTGAATACTTTTAAAAACGAATTATTTAAAGAACCATCTGTCTTATCAATTGCAGGCAGGGGAGGAGGTAGCTGGTATACTATGGCAAAGGTAGATGGGAACCAGATCGAGTTTGCCATCGAAGTGCTTGATACCTCAAGATTTTCTACCTATGAGATCCCCATAGTAAAAGGCCGCAATCTCTCATTTCCGTCAGACTCTACCACCTCTGTGCTGGTGAATGAAGAATTTGTAAGAAAAGCAGGTTGGAAAGATATTACGAATAAGCAGGTCGATTTCTTCTACGATACTTTAAAATACAATGTGGTGGGAGTGGTGAAAGACCATCATTTCGAATCCCTGAATCAGAAGATCGGACCCCAGTTATTCATTATGCATCCAAAATACTCTTATGGCGAACTGGCGATCAGGATAAAGGATGGCCAGAACGCAAGGGCATTGGATCATATCAGGAAGGTAAGTAAGGCACTTTATCCTTTGGTGCCGTTCAATTATACCTATAAAGACGTAACCAATAAACGCCAGTACGAAGTGGAGGAGAAGTTCCAGAAGATCATTTCCTATTCAGCGCTGATGGCCATCTTCATATCCTGTATTGGTTTATTCGGTCTTGCCAGTCTTGCTGCGGAAAAAAGAACCAAAGAGATCGGTATCCGGAAGGTGTTGGGTGATTCAGTGCTTGGAATTTCGTCCAGGTTATCTGTTCGTTTCCTGCAACTGGTGATGATCGCCGTGGTGATCGCGATCCCGGCAGCCTGGTATGCATTGAATACCTGGCTGGAGAACTATCCTTTCAGAATAAAGATCGGAGCCGGTGTGTTTGTTTTTACGGTTTTCATACTGGTATTGATCGCCCTTTTGACAACCGGGTACCAGTCGCTGAAAGCTGCAAGGGCAAACCCGGTGAAATCCTTAAGGTCTGAATAGACAGGAGGAGAACAATTAAACAAACCAAATGGTAATCTATAATTTGAAATTGGCATTGAGGAGTATCCGGAAGAACAAGGTCTTCTCCCTGATCAATATTTCCGGCCTTGCAGTGAGTATGGCATGCCTTCTTGTGATCTGTTTTTTCATATTGAATGAATTGAATCACGATAAATTCCACAGCAAAATTAACCGCATATTCAGGGTTACCGAAAAACAAGATCAGGCCGGTCAGATTTACAATGTGGCTGTGACTCCCTACCCGCTTGCAGATGTGTTGAAACAGGAATTTCCCGGGCTGGAAAATTCAGCCAGGATGGGTTACTGGTCTGGTGTACTCCAGAATGCTGAGAAGTCAATAGAAATAAAGAAAATGCTGTATACCGAAAACAGCCTGTTCAGCATCTTTGATTTCCCTGTAGTGAAAGGGAACCCCGGTGAGTTACTGAAGTCGCAAGACGGGCTGGTTATTACAGAAAAAGTTGCCAGGCAGTTCTTTGGTAAAGATTGGCGAACCCGCTCCGATCTGATCGGGCAAGAATTCAAGCTGAATAACCAGGCTGTTTTTAAACTGGCAGGAATCGTGGAAAATGTACCCGAAAATTCCAGTATTGAGTTTGAAGTGTTGTTGCCTCTTAGTCAATTGGTAGCAACAGACCCCTGGTCAAATAAATGGAACAGTAATAACTTCCACACTTATATTCTGCTGAATAATGCGGCCACTGCAGCATCTTTTGAACGAAAGATTTCTGGAATACTGAAGAAGTACAATAACGGCACTAAAGATGTATTGGAATTACAGCCGTTCAGTGAACAGTTTTTATACTCGAAATTTGATTTCAATACCGATTGGGGGAAACGCAGTGATGTGAAGTATATCAGGATCTTTTCAGCCATCGGATTTTTACTGCTTCTGATTGCCTGCATTAATTTTGTAAATCTTTCAACGGCCAGGTCGATAAAAAGAGCCATTGAAGTGGGCGTGCGTAAGGTGAATGGGGCTTCACGTAGTCAGCTGGTCTGGCAGTTCCTTCTTGAATCTATAATCATTACAGGGTTTTCTGGAGTTCTTGCCCTTGTTGTTGTCCAACTATCCCAACCGGTGATCCTGGAACTGACAGGATATGACATCAGGATTCCGGGATCGCTTTTTGTTTTTGGCTCTCTGTACACCGTATCATTGGTGTGCATAGCCGTATTGGCAGGACTTTACCCTGCTTTCATATTATCATCATACAAGCCTGGGGTAGTGATGAAATTAAAAACTGGGATTGGGAAAGCTGCTTTTTTGAGAAAGGGACTCGTTGTTTTCCAGTTTGCTGTGTCCGTTGCGCTCATCATTTCTACGGTTTTTATGTACCGTCAATTGTCTTTTATGCGAGACAAGGACCTCGGATTTGATCAGGAACAATTAGTGGAATTCCGTCTTCCTCCCGGACCATTGATGACTAACCTGAGACCATTAAAAAACGAACTGGTTGCTCAGAGCAGTATATTGGCAGTTGCTCCCTCTACCATGAATCTGGCCTATGTAGATAATTCATCATACCTGGAATGGGATGGTATGCAGGAATCAGATAAGTTCCTGATCACACATGCCAACGTAGATCCCGATTTTATTCCGGCACTTGATATGAAGATCCTGGCAGGAAAGAATTTCAGTAAGCAAATCACGAACGACACAGCCTCTTATATATTGAACGAATCCTCGGTGAGAAAAATGGGATATGATAACCAGGGTATTTTGGGCAAAGAGGTGGTTTTTTGGGGCAAAAAGGGGAAAGTGATCGGTGTGGTGAAAGATTTTCATTTTAAGCCACTTAGCACAGCTATAGAGCCTTTCATATTCAGGTATCAGCCGCAGGATAGGTATTTCCGTATTTTCCTGAAACTCCAGGAAGGTAGAATAGAAGAGGCTTTGAAGGTTGTTCAGAAGATCTATAGCAAGTACGAGAAAGTTTATCCATTGGAGCTGAGTTTTGTGAATGAACGTGTAAATGAAGCCTACAATAAAGAAAGGTATGTGGCCAATATCATCCTGATATTTTCAATCCTGACCATCTTCATCGGATGTCTTGGTTTATTCGGACTCACCGTGTTCTCTGTTGAACAACGGGTGAAAGAGATTGGTATCCGCAAGGTACTGGGGGCAGGAGTTGCATCCATCATGCAGTTGTTGCTTAAAGATTTTTTGAAACTGGTTTTAATTGGAACAGTTGTGGCTGTCCCTTTCTCCTGGTACACCAGCTTCCGGTGGTTGGAAAATTATGCATACAGGGTAGATATGGAATGGTGGGTTTTTGCGATTGCCATTCTGGTGGTTATGTTAACGGCAGTTGCCACTATTGGGATACAGGCCAGAAGATCTGCAATGGTCAGTCCGGTCAAATCATTGAGGACTGAGTAATAGATCATTTAATATCATTATATGCTGAAAAGTTATTTCAAAATTGCCATTCGGAATCTTGCCAAGCACAAGCTGTATAGCCTGGTGAATATTGCAGGACTGACAGTAGCACTGACTGCCTGTTTATTGATCGGTTTGTATGTGTGGAACGAAATAACCTTTGACAAGTTTCACAAGAACGCTGATCGTATTGTGAGGGTGACGATGGAATACAGTAATGCCGGAACAGTGAACAGTATCGCAGTAACCGGAACCAAGGTGGGGCCGGAGTTTCAGCGCCAGTTTCCGGAGATCAGGGCTTTTTCCAGGACCATCAAAGGCAGCAGGGTGATATCAAGAGGAGATAAAGTGTTCACAGAAGATAACGTCTTGTTTGCAGATTCGGCATTTTTCTCCATCTTCAGTTTCAGATTATCAGAAGGCGATGCAGCAACCTGTTTGAACAGCCCTGAAAAGATCGTTGTCACCAGGCAAATAGCTCAAAAATATTTTGGTAAGGAAGATGCCCTGGGAAAAACCCTGAAACTGGCGAATGGGGATGAGATGATGATCAGCGGAATTGCAGACGATGTGCCTGGCAATTCACAGATCAAATTCGATATCGTGATACCTTTCATGACCCTGGGAGTGGCCAAGCAGGATGAACAATGGTTTACGGCTAACTATGTGACCTATCTCCTGCTTCAGGATCAGAACAATATAGCCGGGCTTCAGCAAAAGATATCAGGATATATGAAGGCTGTGTCACGTAAAGAGTTATTTCCTGAAAGCAACGATTACTTAACACATAAGCTTGAAAAGCTGACGGATGTTCATCTTTATTCAACTATTGGAGGAGGGATCGAGCCCGGGGGAAATATTTATTATGTATATATATTAAGCATCATTGCCTTTCTGATCCTTTTGATTGCCTGTGTCAATTATACCAACCTGGCCGTGGCTCAATCTGCTGGGCGCGGAGTTGAAGTTGGTATCCGAAAAGTACTGGGTGCACAGAGAAAGCAGTTGCTGGTACAATTTCTAGGCGAGTCCTTTGTAGTGGTTTTCGTTTCATTGCTCCTTTCATTTGTACTTTGTTTTTTGATCTTACCTTATTTTAATAATGTGTCAGGGACTTCGATGGGCATTTCATCGGTAGGTGAGCCTGCAATCCTGTCCATTGTTGTGGGTGCAGCCCTGTTGATTAGTGTGATCACCGGACTCTATCCTGCCATACTGCTTTCGGGCCGTAAACTGGGTTCCATAATGAAGTCGGGTGTCCGGGTCTCGTTTTCCGGCGGATATGTAAGAAAGATGATGATCGTTTTTCAATTCGTTGTTTCAGTTTTCCTGATCGCTTCTTCCATCATAGTGACGGAGCAATTGCGGTTCATCAAAAACAAGGAGCTGGGTTATAATAAAGAGCATCTTATTATTCTTCCTGTAGACAATAAAACCCGGGAGCGATATGAGGATTTGAAATCGGCGATAGCAACCCAGCCTGGCATATTGGGCGTAAGCGGCGCCTATGAAACGCCCACCTATATTGAATGGTCAGATGGTGTATCTGCTGAGACAGGTAAGGGAAAAAAAGAGCTTTCGGTCAATGCGATACCTGTAGACCTCGATTTCATCTCCACACTTGGCATGCAACTGGCTGCGGGGAGGGATTTTAACAGAACCGATCTCCAGGCCATGGACACATCTGATAACTACAAGAATTATCAATACAGTTTTGTAATCAATGAAAAAGCAGCAAAAGAAATGGGCTGGACTCCTGAAGAGGCAGTGGGCAAAACCTTGCATAAAGGATCTCCGGGCATTATAAAGGGAGTAGTAAAAGATTTTAATTTTTCATCCTTGCATGATCCCATTGGGCCGCTGGTGATCTTCCTGGAACCGCATATGGTTTTTCAGATGTTCGTCAGGGTAAAAAATGAGAATATACAGTCAACATTGACAGGCATTGAAAAGGTTTGGAAAAGCAGGGTTGCTCACCGGCCATTTGAGTTCAAATTCCTGGATGAGGAATACTACAGTTTGTATAAGGCAGAACAGCGAACTGCGCAGATCTTCAGTTTATTTTCCGGGCTGGCGATCCTCCTTGCCTGCCTGGGACTTTTCGCACTCGCTGCTTTTACCACAGTGCAGCGAACCAAGGAGATCGGTATCAGGAAGGTGTTGGGAGCCAGTATTTCAGGCATCACCATGATGTTATCCAAAGAATTTCTTCTGCTGGTTGGTCTCGCTATTTTGATCTCCATCCCTATTGCCTGGTATGCGGGTTCAATGTGGTTAAGAGATTTTGCTTACAGGATTGAAATGAGCTGGTGGATGTTCATATTGGCAGGATGCATAGGCGTTTTAATAGCCATAATAGCTGTGAGTTCCCAGGCCATCAAAGCGGCACTGGCCAATCCGGTAAAAAGTTTAAGAACAGAATAGAATATAAAATCAAGTAAAAAATACAAGTATGAAACAGGTTTTAATTTTTGGAATGGCTTTGTTCCTGGCCTTGAATGTGTTTTCACAGGAGGGTGAGCCCTTTATGGTGAAATCTTATAATGGAGTGAAGCGGGTAAAAGCATCAACCTCGGGTGGCAATATAACTGTTGATGGCGCTGATGTCAGGGAGGCCACTGTCAAAATATATATTCGTGCATCAGACTACAATCAGAAATTATCTGACGCAGAGATCAGGGAGAGGCTTGAAAGAGATTATATCCTGAAAATGGAAGTGGAAGGTGATATGCTCGTATTGCAAGCCAAAACAAAGAATAATATCAACTGGAAAAAAGGACTTTCCATTTCGTTTGCGGTCACCATTCCTAAAGCAACTTCCAACGACCTTACAACCAGCGGCGGTAACATTGTACTCAGGGGAGTTGTGGGTAAGCAGGATTTTGTGACCAGTGGTGGTAACCTGGTGGTAAAAGATGCATCAGGTAATATTAAAGGCACAACATCAGGTGGTAATATCACTGCGGAGAGGTTATCTGAAAATATTGAGCTGATCACAAGCGGCGGAAATATAGATGCAGAAGAATGCAAGGGTACTATTAAACTGGTGACATCCGGAGGGAACCTGAGTCTTGAAGAACTGAGTGGTACTATTACAGCCTCTACAAGCGGCGGGAATGTGAGTGGTGAAGACCTGCGTGGAGAGATCCAGACCGGAACCTCAGGCGGAAATCTGGAGTTGGAAAAGATCTATGGATCTGTCAAAGCCGGCACCAGTGGTGGTAGCCTGAGGGTATCCATAGAAGAAGTTGGGAAATATGTCAAATTGAATAATTCCGGAGGGAATATTGAATTGGAATTGCCTGCAGGCAAAGGCTATGATCTTGATATCCGGGGTTCTAAAATACATACTGAGGCACTTAGCAATTATTCCGGTAGTATGACCGAGGGTAAGCTGAATGGCAAACTGAATGGCGGTGGAATACCAGTCACTGTAGACAACAGCGGCAGGGTAAATCTTTCATTTCATAAATAAAAGATCATGATCGAGTTAAAAGGAATATCTAAATGGTATAACACTGGCGCGAACAAGAACTATGTACTCCGGGATGTTGATCTGATCATCCGTGAGGGCGAGTTTGTTTCGGTGATGGGCCCTTCAGGGTCTGGAAAGTCAACCTTGTTGAATATCCTGGGCATGCTGGATGAGCCATCTGAAGGCTACCAGTATTTCATGGGCGAAGCTGTGCATTTGCTCAAGGAAAAACAGAAGTCAAATCTTTATAAAAAAAATGTAGGCTTTGTATTTCAGGCCTATCACCTGATAGACGAACTGACCGTATTTGAAAATATTGAAACACCCCTGTTATACCAGGATGTAAGGCAGTCGGAGAGAAAAGCAATGGTGGCTGATATGCTGGACAGGTTCAATATCGTGGGCAAGAAAGATCTTTTTCCAGCCCAGCTTTCAGGTGGACAACAGCAACTGGTAGGTATTGCCAGGGCGCTCATCGGAAATCCCAAACTATTGTTAGCCGATGAACCAACGGGAAACCTGAATTCAAAGCAGGGTGATGAGATCATGCAGATATTCAAGAAACTTAAT
>DATGXN010000254.1:0-5205 GCA_035298945.1 Chitinophagaceae bacterium
GATATTATACAGTGATATTCGGGATTTGTTGAATTTGTGTAAAATCAACACGACATTTCATTTTATGTTAATATCGAGCCAATTTTTTTCAAATGTTTTTCTTCATCTTTGCCGCCTAATAGCTAAAACATGGGGAAGAAATTTTTACAACTATTTGCTCTTCTTATTTTGTCCGTTTCCCTTAAGGCTCAGACAAATGCCTCAATTGTAGGTTTTGTTAAAGACGCCGCTCAAAAAGGGATGGTAGGCGCTACAGTGGAAGCGATCCATGAGCCATCAGGAACAAGATATAAAACGCAGTCACTTGCTGATGGTCGCTACACACTTTCTGCTCTGAGGATCGGTGGACCTTACACGATCAAAGCAAGCTACGTTGGGTATGGCACACAAACACAGGGCGACATCACACTGACCCTGGGTGAACCTACCCGTTTCGACTTTGCACTTGCCGAAGCAAACAACCAAATGCAGGAGATCACTGTAACCGGTACACGTGCAAGGAACCTGATCTCTAAAGAAAGAAAAGGAACCTCTACAAATATCAACAGAAGGGTATTGGCCAGTATGCCTACGCTTAACCGCAGCATTACTGACTTTACCAAACTGACCCCACAAGCTTCAGGTACTTCGTTTGCAGGTATGGATAACCGCTTCATCAATTTCACAATTGATGGATCGATCTTCAATAACTCTTTTGGTCTGCAGGCATTGCCAGGCAGCCAAACCAACTCTACTCCCATTTCGCTGGATGCGATCGATGAGATCCAGGTGAACATCTCTCCGTACAGCCTTAAAGAAGCAGGTTTCACAGGTGCTTCTATCAATGCTGTAACCAAGAGTGGTACCAATACTTTACACGGATCAGGTTTTTACAATAACAGGAGTGAAAGCCTGGTGGGTGATAAAGCAGGCCTCGATGGAAAACAACCCGTTGTTACCAATGCTTTCGATGTAAAGCAGTTCGGCGGTAGCATCGGTGGTGCGATCATCAAAAACAAACTGTTCTTCTTTGCCAACTACGAAGGAGAAAGAAGGACTGACCCGGGAACAACTTTCACCTCAAACAAGGGTGGCGAGCCGGTTACTGGTAACAAAACCCGCGTTCTGGAATCAGACCTGAAAACGCTGCAGGCTTTCCTGAAAGACAAATTCAATTATAATACCGGTGCTTACGAAGGATATTCACTTGTTACTAAAAGTGACAAGGCCATCCTGAAGTTCGACTACAATATCAGCGACAAACACAAACTGATCCTTCGCGGTAATATCCTGAAATCAACACGTGATGTCCCGATGAGCAGCTCTGGAAGCTTTACCAACGGCAGAAGGGATAACCAGTTTGCCATGGCATACGCCAACTCCAACTACGAGATCAACAACGATATCTATTCAGGCATCCTTCAGTTGAACAGCCGTTTAGGTACTACAGTAAGTAATGAACTGATCGTAGGCTTTACCGCAAACAGGGACTATCGCGCTGAGAAAGCCCAGTCTTTCCCCACAGTAGATATCCTGAGTGGTGCGGATGACAGGAACTATATCACTTTCGGTTCCGAGCCCTTCACACCTAACAACATCCTGAATACTGATACTTACCAGATCTCGGATAACCTGACCATCTACAAAGGCAAGCATACACTTTCTACCGGATTTAATTTTGAAGCGTTCAGGTTCTTCAACCAGTTCACTCCAACCATTAACGGCCAGTATGTTTTCAATAACCTGGATAGTTTTTATGCTTCCGCTAATGCATATCTCGCCAACCCACAAATGGCAACTAACCCGGTTAACGTAAGAAGGTATGCTTTATCATACAGCAACCTTGCCGGTGGTGGTCTCTGGAATGCAGTAACTCCTGCAAACAATTTTGGCATCTATCTCCAGGACGACTGGGCTATGAGCGAAAACTTCACCATGACTTATGGTGTAAGGGTTGATATCCCATGGTTCTCGGGTTCAGGTTATGTCAATAAGGAAGTAGACAACCTGAGCTTTGTTGATGAAGATGGCCAGCCAACCAAACTGAGCACATCAGTACTGCCCAGCGCTAAAGTGATGATATCACCCAGGTGGGGTTTTAACTACGACATCTTTGGCAACAAGAAAACACAGATACGCGGTGGTGTTGGTGTATTCACCGGTCGCCCTGCATTTGTGTGGATCTCCAACCAGGTGGGTAACAACGGTGTGCAGAGTGGTTCACTCAGTACAGACAATACAAAGATCTATCCTTTCAGCCCGGATGTTACCAGGAATATTCCTGTGATCGCAAACCCTGGCCAACCAGCACCTTCATATGGTATTGCCACTACAGAAAAATCATTCAGGTTCCCGCAAGTGTTAAGGGCCAACCTGGCTGTTGATCAGAATATCGGATGGGGTATGATTGCTTCTGCTGAACTCCTGTTCACCCAGAGCCTTAGCAACGTTTATTACTACAATGCCAACCTGAAACCTGCCACCGCTACTTTCTCCGGTGCAGATACAAGGCCAAGGTTCCCCACTTTCAATACTACAACAGGACAATTGCTGACGAGCACAGCATTTAACAATGCCAGCCGTATCAACAGTAAGATCACTGATGCCACAGTATTGAAGAGCGGTCCTTATGGAGGTTCATTCATGACTACTTTCAAACTGGAGAAACCCATCCGCAGCAAGGGTTTTGGTTTCATGGCAGCATACACTTATTCTTCTGTGAAAGACTATATCTCAGCAGGTTCCATTGCGTTCAGTTCATGGAGGGATAACCGTACTACAAGAGGCAATAACAGCTACGACCCTTCATTCAGTGACAACGAGACCCGTTCACGTTTCATAGCTAACCTGAACTACCGCACAGAAGTGTTCAAGCACGCTGCATTCCAGGTTTCATTGTTCGCTCAGTCCCAGAACCAGGGCCGTGTTTCCTACACCTACTCTGGTGACATGAATGGTGATGGTCTTTCAGGAAACGACCTGATGTACATTCCCAGGAATACTTCTGAAATGAATTTCCAGCAGTATACTGCAACAGTTAGCGGACAAACCGTTACCTACACTGTGCAGGCGCAAAAAGATGCATTTGATCGTTTTATCGCACAGGATCCATACCTGAGCAAACACCGCGGAGAGCTTTCAGTTCGTAACGGACTGTTACTGCCGATGGTTACCAGGTTTGACCTGAGTGCCATGCTGGAACTTTTCACTATGGTGGGCAAGAACCGCCATACTATCCAGCTTCGTGCTGATATCTTCAACATAGGCAACCTGATCGATCCTTCATCAGGTGTTGGTTATGTAGTAAACAACTCAGCACCGCTCGCGGCAAGGGGATATGACCCTGCAACAGGTATTCCTGTTTTCCGTATGAACACAGTGAATAACTCACTGACTTATGAAACATACAGAAGAGGTGCGAGCCTGATCGATGTATGGCAAGCGCAGTTCGGTATCAGATACATATTCTAGAATGTGGGAAATGTGATGAATGTGGGAATGTGTGAAATGAATGTGAGAATGTAACAAATTAGTCCCGAATAGAAGAAGCCTTCGAGTATCACGAAGGCTTCTTCATTTTCCACATTCATTTATCACATTCCCACATTCATCACACTCCCCCACATTCTTTCTACGATTTGCCATAAGCAAATCTTAAAAATGCAGGCATCGCTTTTCCCCACGTAGGAACATCATGCCGGCCATCAGCAAGCTCGAGATAAACAATATCTTTCTCCCTGCTGTAGCCTTTCTTCTCCAGTTCCTCTATCAGTGATAATGTATCATCTATGGAATCAATGATGCCATTGTTATTCCTGTCAGCTGTTTCATCCAGCACACCTGTCTGGAAAAAGAACTTAAGCCAGGGCGCATGCTTACCTTCCCTGATCCTGGCATGCATGATCCTGTCATGCTCTTCCACATATCCGTCGTCAAGACCTTTTGACCTCCACCATAATGAACCGCTGAAAACACCTACATGGGAAAAATGGGCAGGATGATTCCATACTATATCAAGGGCCATCAATCCACCCAGTGAAAATCCTGCAAATGACTTATCCCTGAACTCCGCGATCTTGAAATGTTTCCTGATATAAGGCAGCAATTCCTCAAATACAAAATACGTATACCTTCCCGCCCTGGCACCCCTGTTCTTGTAGTCTGGATACCCGGCAGTACCGTACTCATTCTTCCTGTCCTTACCCGCATGTATAGCCGCAAACATCACCGGCCTGATCTCCCCTTTTTCATACATCTTCTCGAGTATATCCTTGAAATGCATGGTGGCCATATCCTGGCCATCGTTGATCAGCAACAGGCTCATGTCTGATCGGTCTGTAACTTCAGCAGGCAGGAAGAAGTCCACAGTGACGTCCCGGTTCAGGTGTTTAGAGTGCAGATCGTGCCTTTCTTCAAGTATCAGGGCCTTTTTCTCCATAAGCATATCTTCCAAATATAATTAAGTGAGGAAGAAAAATGAGTCAGGCTTTATTTGTTTTTTTCTCCCGTTAAAAATATATTTGGTTAACCCCATTTGTCCTCAATCATTTGTCCACATTAATTTTTAAGTATGAAAAAGATAGGTGTACTGTTTGGCAAGGAGCGCTCATTCCCCGAAGCATTTGTAGACAGGGTGAACAGTAAGCAGGTTCCGGGTATCGTAGCTGAGCCCGTCAGGATCGATAAAGTTGTCCAGGGCGATTCCAGTGGATATGCAGTGATCATCGACAGGATCTCGCAGGATGTGCCTTTTTATCGCGCTTTCCTGAAAAATGCTGCTATCAGTGGCACCGCGGTGATCAATAACCCGTTCTGGTGGAGTGCAGATGAGAAATTCTTCAATAATGCCCTGGCCGTCAAAATAGGTGTTCCGGTTCCCAAAACAGTGATCCTGCCGTCAAGGGACCATCCCGATGATACTTCCAACGATTCATTCTCTAACCTGGCCTATCCGCTGGACTGGAAAGGGATCTTTGACTATGTGGGCTTCCCTGCCTATATGAAGCCATTTGCCGGGGGTGGATGGAAAAACGTATACAGGCTGGACAGCATGGAAGATTTCTTCGAGAAACACGCCGAAACAGGCCAGCTGGTCATGTTATTGCAGGAGGAGATCATCTTTGAAAAATATTACCGTTGCTATTGCATAGGGGGCAAGCACGTACGCATCATGCCTTACGAACCGCGTAACCCGCATCATCTGCGTTATGTAGCCAGTTTTGATAC
>DATGXN010000255.1:0-8180 GCA_035298945.1 Chitinophagaceae bacterium
ATGGAAACGCTTCGGGATAAAACATCAGGTGACGTGAAGATCGCGGGGTTCTGTCTTGATAAAGAAAACGCAAAGATCAAAACGGTGATCGGGGTTCAGCTGCAGACCTCGGGGTTTTACCCGGGTTTGAACCTGATCGAACTGATACAGTTGTTCAATGGTTTGTATAACGAGCAGGTAGAGCCAATGGAACTGCTGAAGCGTGTAAACCTGGAAGATAAGGCCCATACCATTTATAAAGACCTTAGCGGGGGCCAGAAGCAGCGCTTTGCAGTGGCGACTACATTGATCAATCAGCCTAAGATCATTTTCCTGGATGAACCATCTACGGGCCTTGATCCCCAGGCGAGGAGGAATTTGTGGGATCTGATCAAGGGTATAAGGGATCTGGGTGCCACTGTGATCATCACCACCCACTATATGGAAGAAGCGGAGTATTTGTGCGATCGGGTAGCGATCATGGATATTGGCAAGATCATTGCGCTGGATGCGCCGGATCGGTTGATCGATCACCTGATCGCTTCGGGTTTTGAAAAGAAAAAAGAAGTCAAGAGTGCCAATCTGGAAGATGTGTTCATTCAGCTTACGGGTCATGGGCTCTGAGAAGTCAAAAGTCAAAAGTAAAAAGTAAAAAAATAGAGAATGAGAAGTCTTATTGTTACCATTTTAATGTTTTCCGTATTCAGCTTACAAGCCCAACAAAAGCCTGCTACAAAAACAGCAGCCAAGCCTGCTACTGCCGCAAAGCCCGCTACGCCGGCGAAGACGGCAACGCCTGCTGCACCGGTTATGAAAAATGCCATGGACAGCATGAGTTATGCTATAGGTGTGCTTGACGGGACCTTCTTCAAAACCCAGGGCATCAGCAAGGTGAATTCCAATTTACTGGGCAAAGGGTTTTCTGATGTGATCGGGGGCCAGCCTTTAATGAATCCGGAACAGGCCAATGAGATCGTCAGGCGTGAAATGCAGAAAATGACCCTGGTAAAGATCCAGCCTAATATTTCAGCCTGTAATAATTTCCTGGCAGAGAATAAAAAGAAGCCGGGTGTGATCACCACAGCCAGTGGTTTACAGTATGAAGTGATCAAAATGGGAACTGGCCCCAGGCCAGCGGATTCCAATACCGTAAAAGTGCATTATGAAGGTTTCCTGCTGAATGCTCAAAAACCATTTGACAGCTCACGCGAAAGGGGAGAACCTATTTCGTTCCCGCTTAACCAGGTGATCAAAGGCTGGACCGAAGGTGTTCAATTGATGCCGGTGGGCTCGCGCTTTAAATTTTATATTCCCTATCAGCTGGGCTATGGTGAACAGGGATCCAGGGACGTGATACCAGGTGGATCATTGCTGATATTCGACGTAGAACTTCTTGAAATTGTGCCAAACCAATAAATATGAACCCGGTTACAGATCCCCGTTATCCCATTGGGAAGTTTGAAGAGAAACCATTTTCCCAGAAACAGAAAGAAGAATGGATGACAGATATTCTTTTTCTGCCGCGGCAGTTGGAGATGACCATCCTTAACCTGGATGAGGCCCAGCTCAACACGCCTTATCGTGAAGGTGGCTGGACGGTAAAACAGCTTGTGCATCATGTGGCGGACAGTCATATCAATGCTTATTGCAGGTTCAAACTCGGGCTTACCGAAGATCAGCCTACCATTAAGCCCTACGAAGAGGCTGCATGGGCCAGGCTGCACGATTACAATATGGCAGTGAATATATCGCTGACCCTGTTGCATGCACTGCATAACCGCTGGTACGACCTGTTAAAGCATATCAGTGATGAGGAATGGAACAGATCGGTTGTGCATCCGGAACACGGGAGAAAGATGAGTCTTTGGTTCCTGCTCGGTTTGTATGCATGGCATGGTAAGCATCATTGTGCGCATGTTACAGAACTCAGGGAAAAAATGAATTGGTAATTATCAGGCGGGAGACGAGAGGCGAGAGGCGAAAGTTAAATCTCTCGCTTCTGGCCTTCCTTCTCTCGCCTAAATGGAAAACTATGGAATGGAAAACGCTCAGTTCTGAGTACCTCTTCAAAGACCTCTGGTTCACTGTTCGTAAAGACAGATGCGAGAGGCCTGATGGTAAGATCGTAGACCCTTATTATGTTTACGAGTTTCCTGAATGGGTCACAGCAGTGGCATTCACCAAAGATGGAAAGATCATCATGGAGCGCCAATACCGCCACGCCTGCGGATTGACCATGTACGAAATACCGGGAGGATGTGTTGATGATACGGATAAGGACCTGGAATCAGCGATCGCCCGCGAACTGGTTGAGGAGACTGGATATGTTTTTGACAGTTTTGAATATATGGGCCGGACTTCTGCCAATCCTTCCACGCATAACAACTGGATGCATATGTTCATTGCCAGGGGAGGGGAACTGAAAAAAGAACAGGAGCTGGATGATAATGAAGATATTGAGATCCACCTTTTAACGGTGGACGAAGTCAAAACCCTGCTTAAAGAAAACCAGATCCTGCAAAGCATGCATGCCACTGCATTGTTTTATGCACTGCAGAAGATCAATGCATTATAACTTCTCCTACCAGGAATACTGAACCGCAAACAAGGATCAGGTCGTTCTTATGGGCCACAGACCTTGCCTGTTTCAGTGCGGCATTGACATCAGGATAGTGTTCCCCATTCAAGCCCAGGGCATTTGCTTTTTCTTTCAATGATGCAGCCTCCAGGGCGCGGGGTATATGAGATTGCGTGAAATAATAACTGGCGTCTTTTGGGAGAAGCTGCAGCACACGATCCACCTCTTTGTCTTTCACCATCCCGATCACGATATGCAGATGTATAAAATCGCTTATGCTTAACTGTGAGAGTATCTGCCGGATGCCATCTTCATTGTGACCCACATCCAGTATCACCGCCGGATCATGGCCAATGAGTTCCCATCGTCCATGCAAGCCGGTGAGTTTTCTCACATTGGCAAGTCCGAATTTTACCTGGTCCTGGCTGATGTTCCAGCCCTGTTGATTCAGCTGGTGAATAGCTTCCAGTGCAGTGATACAATTCTTCACCTGGTAAATGCCGCGAAGGTCAAGTGTATAGGTTTCATGATCAGTATGATGATGATCAGCCACGCTTAAAACCAGCATATTGCCTTTATAATCCCATTCGTTGGCAAACCTCAATTGATCAGCGAAAAATATCGGGCTGTTTTCTTCCTCCGCCCTGGTTAAGAATACATGTTTTAATTCCGGTTGGGTTTCGCCTATCACTACCGGGATATTTTTCTTGATAATACCCGCTTTTTCGAACGCGATCTTTTCCAGTGTATCGCCCAGGATATTCATATGATCCCAGCCGATATTCGTGATCACAGAAAGTTCCGGGTTGATGATATTGGTGCTGTCCAGTCTTCCACCAAGGCCTGTTTCAATCACGGCAATGTCCACATGTTCGCGGGCAAAATAATCGAATGCCATGGCCACCGTGATCTCGAAAAATGAGGGTTCGATCTCATCGTACCAGGGAGCCGTTTTTTCGGTGAACTGGGTTACAAATGATTCAGGAACCATGACTCCGTTGATCCTGATCCTTTCACGGAAATCGTGCAGGTGCGGGGAAGTATATAGTCCGGTTCTGTAACCGGCGCTCTGCAGAACAGACGCCAGCATATGACTCGTTGAGCCCTTGCCGTTAGTTCCCGCCACATGTATGGTCTTAAATCTGTGTTGAGGATCACCCAGTCTTTTGCAAAGTTCCAGGGTGTTATGAAGGTCTTTCTTATATGCACTGGCCCCCACGCGGGAGAACATCGGAAGGCGGGAATACAGATAGTTTATAGTCTCTTGATAAGTCAAAAGTCAAAAGTTGAAAGTCAAAAATAGACGATTAGTTTTTGACTTTTGACTTTTGAATTTTGACTTTAGTTTAGTTTTTCAACCTGAAGTTGAATATGATCGTCCCGATCGATTCTTCACCACCGCTGGCTGAAGGGGTGAATTTGATCTGTTTTGCTTTCTGAATGGCTATGGAGCGCATATTGCCATCCGATGTAGTTGATCCTTTGGGCTGATAAGTTGCACTGATCACTTTGCCAGCTCCATCCACTTTCACGTCAATGGCCACTTTGGCATTCTCGTTAAAATCATCTTCAAAAGAGGGGAGTTTGGAAATTCTCCGGCCCTGTAAACCGCGGGAGATGGATACGCCACTGTTTCCTGTTCCGCCATTACCGGTATAGCTATCTGAATCCGGGTTACCACCTGGCTTGCCCTGGTCGCCTTTGCCACCGGCAACGCCCTGGTTCCTGCTGTTATTCCAGCTGTCGGCCTCATTACCTCCTGTACCACTTGCCGTACCACCTTTATAGACCGCAGCCGGTTTCTTGGGCGCAGGCGCAGGATTGGTCACCACCTGGGGTGCAGGCTTGGTATTTTTAGGAGATGTTTCTTTAGTTGGAATTTTCTTAGCTTCTGGTTTAGCCACCGCCGGTTTGGGTACTACAGCTTCCGGGGCTTCTTTATCATTATCATTGGTTTCAACTTCTTTGACCGCGTCTTGTGGAGTAAGTTGAGATTTGGGTGGCGCATTCACTTCATCCTCAGCAGCAGCTGGAGGTCCTGGTATCATAGGCGCTTCTTCGCCCAATCCCTGGTCGCTGTTACCGAGGTTGACCTCGATGCCTTCTTCAACCGGCAGAATTTCGGGGGGCGGCGTGGTCCAGGAGATCAGGAAGCTCAGCAATAAAATGGAACCGCATATGACACCGGTATATGTGCCGGCTTTGATATTCTTATTATTTGATTCTTTTTTCTGCATTTGCTGCTTTACAGTATGACGCTAAATTACCGTTAATTACATAAATCTGTTTGTTAAAACACAGAGACGCGGAGGGGGACGCAGAGACACGGAGGGGGACACGGAGACGCGGAGGGGGACGCAGAGACACGGAGGGGGACGCAGAGACACGGAGAATCTCTCTGCGTCTCTGCGTCCCTCTCTGTGTCTCCGCGTTTAATGCGCGAAGTCCACCTCAAACTTCCCTTTGATTCTTTCCATCGGTGGATTGAAATATCCAAATTTAAGATCCGGGAATTCTTCCCTGATCAGTTCCATCATCTGCCTGATGCCCATGCACTCACCGGTTTCCGTCATGCCGATCTTGCCGAGATACCAGTCCGGATCTATATTGAAATTCCTCCACTGGATCATATTCAACCCCGTATCCATGATCAGCTTTCTCAATGCTTCATATTCTTCCACGGAATCAGTCATGCCAGGAAATACAAAATAGTTTATGCTGGTCCACCCGTTATGACGCCTCATTACTTTCAGGCTCTCTACAATATCTTCAAATGAATAGTTGTTGGGACGATAATAAGCTTCGTAGATATGTTTGCGGGCCGAATTGGTAGAGACGCGAATGGAGTTCAGTCCTGCTTTGCAGAGTTCTTCCACCGCATCTGGTTTGGAACCATTCGTGTTGATATTGATACTTCCTTTGGCGGTATGTTTCCTGATCTCAATGATGGATTCGCGGATGGTTTCCCACATCAGCAAAGGCTCTCCTTCGCAGCCCTGGCCGAAACTTATAATTGGGTAGGGGGCCGTCTCGAGATGGGGTACCGTGAACTCTACGATCTCTTCAGCAGTAGGTTTGAATGTCAGCCTGTCTTGCGTGGAGGGTATGGCTTCATCCTGCGGCTGGAAGGAGATGCAGCCAATGCAATTGGCATTGCAGGCCGGGGACGAGGGAACAGGGCATTCCCATCTTCCCATAAAATAATTCCTGGCGGCGGGGCAGTGATAGGTAAGCGCACAATTTTCGGCAAGATGTTTCACGAGCCTGTTATGCGGATAGGCCTTCATCATATGTTCCACACCCACACTCACTTTGTCAGCATCAAACCCTTCACATTCCTGCCTGATATCCTGCTCTATCCTCACTGCAGGTACATAGAACTCATTGTTTTGCCACCCCGCTGCCGTATAGCAGAACAGGGGCAGCGTTGGCGCGTCGGGAGCCGATTCATAAGCGGCAATGTATAAGCCGGTATGGGCAGGAGGGATGAATGCGGCAACGGCCCAGCCTTTTTCGCAAAGCCTCATTTCACCGGTTTGCACATCAATGCCTATTCCTCTTCGGCCGGGAAGCTCGTACAGAGAGCCACCGCTGGGCAGGGGTATCCACTCTTCTTCAGGGACAGGAATAGCGTCCCATCCCATACGCCCTGTAGCGTATAAGGTTTCATCTTCGAAAATATTCCCCTTGCCATCAGAATAAAGTAAGAACATGGGGCAAAATTACATTAATGTGATGAATGTGATAAATGTGATGAATGTGGCGAATGAATGCGGGAATGTGAAAAATGCCGCAACCTGGAACCTGCAACCTGTAACCTGCAACCTACTTAGAGAGCTGTGCCCTGCAGAACCCATTAAACTCTTCCTCACTCACATCATAGTCCTCATTCTCTTCGTCATCATCCGTTTCGGCCTGGAAGAGTTTGTTGTTCTTATAATCAAGTGTAAGGATGCCGTCTTTGATCAGGGCATTATTGAGATCGGACCACTTGATGTTTTTGGAAAATACAGATTTGAATACAATGCCTTTTTCGCTGAACCCGATCTCTTCGGGCCGGGTGGATAGATAGCCAGTAAGTGCCAGCGCCGCAAAAGCGATCTTACCAGGAAGATCGAAGAAGAACAGCGATGCCACAGCCACCAGGTACAACAGCATCATCTCGGTTTTTTTCTTTTTCCTGAACTGTATGATATCGTATACCAGTAGTCCGGTAAAACATATGATGGCCAATAACATGAAAAGCCAGTCTGTAGGATGATTGGTCGTTTTAATGGCCAGTATGAGGATGAATATGAAGGCAGACAAGATGCCCATCAGCGATGCGGTACGTTGATGCTTTTTTTTCAGCACTACTACATATGGAAATACTTCCCTGTTATCCCTGGACAGCATTGTTGGATGCAGAAAGGATGTTGCATAATTTGAACAGCACACGTGCGCCAACATTCTCGTCGAATTCATTGGTGCTGATCCCTACTTCGTTGAGGTCAAAACCAATGATCTTACGTCCGGTCTTGATGATCTTGCGGAAAAGGAAAAACAGCTGCTCTGTTTCAAACCCGCCATGCACAGGTGTTCCGGTATGCGGACAGAGTTTGGGATCCAGCCCGTCGATATCAAAGCTGATATAGACTTTATCGGGCAGATGACTGATCATCTCATCGGCGATCTGGCTCCAGGTCTGGCCCTCGTATTGCCTTTCTTTGATCTCTTTATCAAAATATGTGACCACCCTGTTGTTGCTGTTCCTGATGATCTCAAACTCACTGCCGCTGTAATCACGGATACCCAGTTGTACCAGTTTGGAAACATTAGGAATATTATTCAGCACATTGTACATGATGGAAGCGTGTGAGTAAACGAAACCTTCATAACTGCTACGCAGGTCGCAGTGTGCATCGATCTGCAGAATACCAAATGGTCCGTGCTTTTCCGCAAGTGCGTGGATGAAACCGTAGGGCGTGGAATGATCTCCACCCACCAGGGCTACCAGCTTGCCTTTTTCCAAAAGCTCTGAGGTTTGCTCATACACCCATTGGTTCAGGAACTCAGAACCTTCATTTACCTCCACCAGGGTTTTGCACATGAACTTATTGTTGTCGATCTTATCTCCCTGGGAGATATAATTGATGTAGAGTTCGGCTTCCTTACGCAGGTAATCACTTTTCAGCAGGATCTTCTTGTCCACCTTACGCATGAAAAACCCTTTTTTCCAGGCATCAGGGAAGTCCTGGTCAAACAGGTCAACCTGCATACTGGCATGGAAAAGATGTTCGGGGGCGCGGGCAGTGCCTGCCCTGTAAGATACCGTCACTTCCCAGGGAACCGGGAGTATCACCAATTCAGCTTCATCTTCTGTAAAGGGGAGTCCGAATATGTTGTTATTCAGATTGCTGACGGAGTTCGGGTCAAAGTTTGATAGATCAGCCATAACAAATACGGGGTGCAAGGTAGCGATTTTTCAAAACGGTGCCGGGGAAGTTTAGTTTTTAACAGGTAATATTGAACAAGTATCCTTATTTCGACCTTTTTTGACATAATTTTGCGTCAGATTCAAGCCGGAATATGAAGAAATTACATATTGTGATATTGGTTGTGATCGCTCTGGCCATTGCCGGGC
>DATGXN010000256.1:0-3740 GCA_035298945.1 Chitinophagaceae bacterium
GGTATCCCCCTGATGGGAGATAAGGCCGCCATGTTTGATGACGACATGTCGAAATGGTATGATTTCGGGATCGATATCCAGGAAAAGAACGGATCGCCATATTATGTATTCACTGTCAGGGGCAAAACAAAAGAAGAAGGCGGTGATCCGGACAAGCTGGTGATTGACAAGATGACCACCTGGTTTGACTATAAAAGTTTTGATGTTCTGTCGCGCACTTATTCGCTCAGCTACAAAGCAGGACTCTACTCATTCAACGTTGACATGGAAGTTGAACTTTCCAGGTTTGGTGAACTACTGGTGCCTACCGTGATACGCTATAACGGCCAATGGTCAGTTGTTTTTAAGAAGAAAGAAAAAGGCGTATTTACTGCGACGCTGTTTGATTTCAAGCAGTGAGCAGTGAGCAGTGAGCAGTAAGCAGTGAGCATTCTTCTGCTTACTGCTCACCGCTCACTGCTCACTGTCAAATCATTCTCTTACATTCAACGCCGTCGAATATCTTCTCCATTTCTCAATCACTGATTGCATGTCATTGGGGATTTCGCTGCTGAATTCCATTCTTTTTCTGCTGCGTGGATGGGTGAATCCCAGGGTTCTTGCATGCAGTGCATGCCGGGGGCAGATCTCGAAACAATTATCTACAAACTGTTTATACTTGGTAAAGATGGTTCCTTTCAGGATCCTGTCGCCTCCATAGGTATCATCATTGAATAAAGAGTGACCTATA
The DNA here is from genome assembly GCA_035298945.1 of Chitinophagaceae bacterium. GTDB lineage: Bacteria > Bacteroidota > Bacteroidia > Chitinophagales > Chitinophagaceae > Pollutibacter. The sequence continues at coordinate 731 of DATGXN010000256.1, forward strand.
TGCTGCATATGCACGCGGATCTGGTGTGTTCTTCCTGTCTCGAGCTGGCATTCCACCAGGGTAACATAGTTGAACCGTTCCAGTACCCGGTAATGGGTGATGGCTTCTTTACCGTATTCACCATCGGGGTACACATCCATGATCTTGCGGAACTTGATATGTCTTCCTACGTGCCCGGTTATCGTTCCTTCATCTTCTTCAAAATTTCCCCAGACCAGTGCCACATATTTTCTGTCTACCGTATGATCGAAGAATTGTTTGGCGAGGTCGATGGCCGCTTTATCTGATTTAGCCAATACGAGGAGTCCACTGGTGTTCTTGTCGATACGGTGAACCATACCGAAGCGGGGAAGAGCATTTTCATCCAGGTCAGGTTGCTGCTGTTTCAAATGCCAGGCAACACCATTCAGCAACGTACCGCTGTAATTACCGCTGCCGGGGTGAACAACAAGTCCTGCAGGTTTATCGATCACCATTACATCATTATCCTCAAAAACAATATTGAGATCCATTTTTTCCGGAACAACGTCGGTGGATTCCGGGCCGGCATTTTCTGAATAGGCGATGATCGCATCACCCGGCCTGATCTTGTAATTCGCTTTTATTGGCTTTTCGTTCACCAGCACATGGCCCAGTTCAATAGCTTTCTGGATCTTGTTCCGCGTGGCTTTTACAATACGTTGCTGAAGGAATTTATCGATTCGAAGGGGTTCCTGTCCTTTGTCGACAACGATGGAAAGTCGTTCATATAGCTCATCCGATTCTTCCGTGGAGCCGTTCTCTATTTCAGGTTCTTCGTTCATCTGCATCCTGCAAAATTAGGAATTAGGGTTAATTTCGCAGGAATGGATATACAGTTCAGGGATCTGGGGTTAATGGGTTACCAGGAAGCATGGGATCTGCAGGAGCAGTTGCTTCGTGATAACATAGGGTTGAAAGCCGCTGCCAGGGCCGCGGGAGATACAGATCCGTCCACCGTTCAAACCACCCATCATTTCCTTTTTGTTGAGCATCCGCATGTGTATACCCTGGGCAAAAGCGGGGATATTTCCAATGTATTGATCAGTGAAGAAGACCGGGCCTCTTTGGGGATCTCATTTTTTCATACCAACCGGGGAGGGGATATTACCTACCATGGTCCCGGCCAGATCGTTGGTTATCCGATCATAGACCTTGAAAAATACTACACGGATATCGGCCGTTACCTGAGAAACCTGGAAGAAGTGATCATCCGGGTAATGGCACATTATGGGCTGAAAGGTGACAGGAGCAAAGGCGAAACAGGAGTTTGGCTGGATCCCGACATACCCGGTAGGGAGCGGAAGATCTGTGCCATGGGTGTACGGTGCAGCCGTTGGGTCACCATGCATGGTTTTGCTTTCAATGTGAATACGGACCTCAGTTATTTCGGACATATCATCCCCTGCGGTATTAAAAACAAGCAGGTGACGTCCCTGGAAAAAGAATTAGGCTATACGTTACCGCTAGAAGAGGTCAAGGCCGTGGTGAGGAAGGAGTTTTTGGAAATATTTGGGTAGGCAGGCTGAAGGCGAGAGGATAGTACTGGAGCTACAGGTTAAAAATTTTCACGCGGTATAAAAAAACGGTTCTTTTCTTTCATTACGTTATTCTCATAGAGTTCAAAACGGAACCAGCCCGAACGGATGAAATTGGTTTTGTCGATGGTCAGTTGTGAATCCCTGACCTTATTCATGGTGAACAGGAGTGTACCATCATCTTTATAAAACTTGAGCGTGTATTGATTGGTCTTTTCCGGAGGCAGGGCCATCAGCACCTGTCCCTGGTTATTGGTGTAAACATGCACAGAAGGCGCGTTGAACTCCTGGAATTCCGGTGCATCTGCTTCCACTTCGCCTACACCTACGGGTTTGGTATTTGACAGTTTCTTCCGGGCTACCGAGTTCTTCTCGATCTTCTTATTGCCGCCCATATTTTCTTCTACGGTTTCCATTTCGGTGGAGTCAGGAGGGGCTATCGGAGCAGGAGGATTTTCGGTTATGGGTGCTTCCGTTTTCTTGAGTGACTTGGCAACAGGTGCTGTTTTGGGTTTGGCTCTTGTGGTATCAAGCACAGGACGGAACGCCCCGGTGAAAAAATATTTACCACCTTCCTGCTGCACATAGAGCCTGTAGTATTGCTCGGTATTCGGCGTTTTGCTGTCCAGGAAACCATTGGTTACAGCTGTTGGGTCTGCAACAGTCAGTATGGTTTTGAAACCTTTGAGTGAATCGGTTGAGCGCTGGATATTGATCTGTACCACATCCTTATATGGATTCGTCCAGCTCAGGATCACTTTGCCCGACTTATTCTTCACAGAAAGTTTTGGCAGGCTATCCTGCGATAAGGCGGGAAAGCATACGATGAAAAGCAGAACTATGAACGCAAAACCTTTGGACATGTTTAGTGTAACGTAATGGGAAACTGCATTAGTACAGGCAACTGCAAATATAACTGAGATGCCAGCTTAAAATACGAGCCGGCCTTTTTTTAAGGATTTGTTGCCTTGCAGGCCCCCACTGTGTATGGTGAGGATCTTGCTGCCCGGTGGAAAGAATTGTTTCTGAATAAGTTGCCTTACTGCATACATCAGTTTGCCGGTATACACGAAGTCAGTGGGGATGCCGGTTTCCAGGAAGAATTCATTCATAAAAGAGATGAGCTCATCATTTTCCTTTGCATAGCCTCCAAAATGGTAATCATATATCATTTCAAGCTCGTCTCGGTTGATCAAGGCTCCTGCTTCTTTTCCTAAGTCCTTGTGTTTCAATACGGCGATCCCGATCACCTTTTTTTCTGGTGCAGCCAGGGTAAGTCCTGCCAGCATAGTTCCCGTTCCGGATGCGCACACAATATGGGTGTAGGAGAGGTTTTTAGCGTAATTCAGCATTTCTCCGGCTCCCCGGACACCAAGTTCACCATAACCGCCGGCCGGGATATAATATTCGCCGGGCAAATCCGGAGGGATCCTGGAATAGTCGCCACGGCTAAC
>DATGXN010000257.1:0-32238 GCA_035298945.1 Chitinophagaceae bacterium
TCCGGATTCTGTTGTTCGTATCTGAAATGATGGTTGCAATCTGTTTTTTGAATTGGCAATTATACAAATTTTGTACGGGACATTGTGTAGGTTTGCAGATTTCAATGGCAACAAGTGGTTTACAGGATCTGGATCTGAGGATGGATATAAGCAGGAAGCATATCCTGCAGCTTGCCCTGCCTATATCTGCGGCTATACTTGTACCCCAGATCAATTATATCACCAACAACATTTTCCTGAGCTGGCTGGGTAAGGAAGAACTTGGTGCCGCCGGCATTACAGGCGTTTTTTACCTGGTTTTCGGAACCATCGGCTATGGCCTCAATAACGGTTTGCAGGCCCTGATCGCAAGGCGGGCTGGTGAAAACAGACCGGAGGAGATCGGCAAGCTGTTTTCGCAGGCTGTAAGAATAGCCCTGATCATAGCAGCACTGGGTATCATCATCACCTGGTTCCTGGCACCCCTGATATTCAGGAATGTGCTGAATAATGACGAGAACATCAACAGGGTGATCTCTTTTTTGAAGATCCGGATATGGGGATTGCCATTCCTGTATATCTACCAGATGCGGAATGCCTTGCTGGTGGGCACCAACCAGAGCCGATACCTGGTCATAGGCACCCTGGCAGAGACCATCACGAATATTGTTCTGGATTATGGATTGATATTTGGCCACCTGGGTCTTCCTGAGCTGGGTTTCAACGGTGCCGCCTATGCGTCAGTGATCGCAGAAGCTACGGGCATGTTTGTGGTGCTGGGCGTGATCCATGTGAAAGGAATTAGTAAAAGATTTCACATATACACCAACCTCAGGTTTGACAGGGTGAATGCTAAACTGTTGCTGGTGCAGTCCGCACCGCTGATCTTCCAATATGCGATCAGCCTGATGAGTTGGGAGTTCTTCTTCATCTTAGTGGAAAGAAACGCCCAGTACAGTTACGACCTTGCGATCTCCAATATGATGCGTAATATATTCGGATTTTTTGGGGTGTTCACCTGGGCCTTTGCTGCCACCAGCAGTACCATGGTGAGTAATATCATCGGCCAGAAAAGGCATGATGAGGTGCAAACACTCATTATGAAGATCGTCCAGATCAGTACAGGGCTTTCGATCATTGTTTGCATCATCCTGAATATATTTCCCGAGTCTATCCTGAGTATATTCGGGCAAGACGAGAATTTTATCCGCCATGCCATTCCCGTACTGAGGATCGTTTCGCTGGCCATGGTGTTGATGTCTTTCTCCACCATATGGCTGAACGCCGTGGTGGGAACGGGCAATTCGAAGATCAACCTGATGATAGAGGCTGTGACCGTGGTCCTCTATTCGATCTATGTGTATGTTGTACTGGAGAAATTAAAACTTCCTATCACCTGGGCCTGGGGATCTGAATGGCTCTATTGGACGTCCATGTTCATTCCTTCATTCTTATATATCAGGAGTGGAAGATGGAGAGGTAAGGTGATCTAGCTTTCATCCGGGAGTCTGCGGTAATCCACATCGTCATAAAAATATTCCGAAAAATTTCTACCTGAAGGTTTACCATCTTTCAACACCCTGTATACCATCCAGATCACCAGGAAGGGTGATATAAAAAACATGGTGGCGACGATCCTGTCAAAGGATAAGAAAGACAGCACCACATATACTGTCAGGAAAGCCGTTACGAACATCACCGGGAACCAGATACCTTTCATGAAGAAATTCATAAAAAAGCCATGCCAGTCCAAAATAAAAAAAGCAGGATCTCTCCTGCTTTTAACAATGTTATCTTGATAATTAGGTGGTAGACTGCGGTTTTTTCTTCTGGCTTTTGGGCGTCAGGATCATCTGCATTCTTTTACCTTCAAGTTTGGGCAAGCCTTCCGGCTGACCTACTTCTGATAATCGCTCTGCAAATTTTAACAGCACCAGTTCGCCTCTTTCCTTGAACATGATAGCCCGGCCCTTGAACTGCACATAGGCTTTCACCTTGTTACCGTCTTTCAGGAATTTCTCGGCATGTTTGGCTTTGAAATCGAAGTCATGATCATCAGTGCCTGGCGTGAAGCGGATCTCCTTGATCTCGGAGGCCTTGCTTTTGGCCTTCATTTCCTTTTCCTTCTTCTTCTTGTCGTAAAGGAATTTGTTGTAATCAATCACCTTACAAACCGGTGGATCTGCATTGGGTGAAATTTCCACCAGGTCAAGTTGTTGCTGCTGGGCGATGCGCATCGCATCCTGTACACTGTACACTCCAACTTCAACATTATCGCCCACTAGCCTTACCTGTGGTACCCTGATGAAATGGTTGATCCTGTGTTCTGCTTCTTTGCGGGGGGCAAATTTTCCTCTCCCGCCTACACCGCTCCTGTTGAACGGCCTGTTTGATAATGCCATAGATGTCTGAGCTTATTTATCAGCCGGCAAACTGTAGTGATAAGCTGTTGAGTGTTTTATTTTTAAACTATTGCCGTTCAGTAATTTCGTTCTTTAAAATACTAATTATTTCCGACACATCCTTTGTTCCCTGATCACCCTGGCCCTGTTTTCTCACCGCCACTTTATGTTCATTTACTTCTTTCTCTCCGATCACAAACATATAGGGCACCTTCATCAGTTCCGTATCACGGATCTTCTTACCGATCTTCTCGCTCCTGTCGTCTAATTCGGCACGAATATCCGCTTTTTTTAGCTGTCTGAGTATTTCCTGGGCATATGGCAGGAATTTATCGCTGATCGGCAGAATCCTAACCTGCAGTGGCGCCAGCCAAAGCGGGAATTTACCGGCATAATGTTCCAGCAAGAAGCCAATAAAACGCTCATGGGTTCCCAATGGTGCACGGTGGATGATCAACGGGGTTTCAGGATGGTTGTCCTTATTGGTGAAACTCAGCTGGAACCTGCGACCCTGGGCAAAGTCGACCTGGTTGGTAGCCAGGGTGAATTCCCGGCCAATAGCACTCCAGATCTGAACATCAATCTTCGGGCCATAAAATGCAGCTTCGTCAGGCACTTCAATGAATGGAATATTCGACTCGATCAGCACTTTTCTGACCATGGCTTCGGTTTCAATCCAAAGTTCAGGTTCATCGATATATTTCTTTCCAAGTTTAGCCGGATCATGCAGGCTGAGCCTCATCACATATTTATCGATCCCGAATATCTTAAAATACTTGAGATACATATCGTTCACCGCCCTGAACTCATCAGCAAACTGGTCGCGGGTACAGTAGATATGGGCATCGTTCATGTGCAGGCACCTTACCCGCATCAGGCCGAATAATTCACCACTCTGCTCATAGCGGTAACAGGTACCATATTCTGCCAGCCTTAGCGGCATCTCTTTATAGCTTCTGGCTTCTGCCGCGAAGATCTTATGATGATGCGGGCAGTTCATCGCTTTGAGATAGTACTTCGTTCCTTCCATTTCCATGGCGGGATACATGCTCTCCTGGTAGTATGGCAGGTGTCCACTGGTGAGATAGAGGCTTTCCTTGGCGATATGCGGGGTGACTACCCTCTTATACCCTGCGTCCTGTTCTGTTTCCTTAGCCAGCCTCTCCAGTTCTTCGATCACAATGGTGCCATTGGGCATCCACAAGGGAAGACCGGGTCCAACTTCATCGTCAAATGTGAAGATCCCCAATTCCTTGCCCAGTTTACGATGGTCCCTTTTCTTGGCTTCTTCCAGCATCAGCAGGTATTCGTCCAGTTCTTTCTGGCTGGGGAAACTCACACCATAGATGCGGGTAAGCTGTTTATTTTTTTCATCTCCTTTCCAGTATGCCCCGGCGATATTCATCAGCTTGGCAGCTTTGATCAGGCCGGTATGGGGTATATGGGGTCCACGACAGAGATCAGTGAAATTGCCCTGTGTGTAAAAAGTGATCTCACCATCGTTCAGTCCCTGGAGGAGATCAAGTTTGTACTCGTCTCCTTTCTCGGTAAAATAAGATACGGCTTCTGCTTTCGGAACGGCCTTGCGCTCGTACACACTGTTCTTTTTCGCCAGGTCAGACATCAGTGATTCGATCTGTTTCAACTGTTCTTCGGAAATAGTGCGGTCTCCCAGGTCTATATCGTAATAAAAACCTTTATCAATGGGAGGTCCAACCCAGAATTTCACGCCGGGGAAAATGGCTTCCACTGCTTCCGCCATCAGGTGTGCAGAAGAATGCCAGAATGTTGATTTACCATCCGTATCATCCCAGGTCAACAAGCTGATGGTGGCATCCGTAGGGATGGGCCTGCTGGCGTCCCAAACTTCGCCATTAACGCGTGCTGCCAATACTTTCCTTGCCAGACCCTCTGAAATTGACCTGGCTATTTCCATTCCTGTAACACCCGGCTGATATTCTCTGACTGCTCCATCCGGGAAACTAATCCTGATCATTATTGTTCTTTTACTTTATCGTTTTTACCGGGCAAGTTCCCGGCCTCGTAAAGGATGGCAAATTTAACGAAGTATTTGGGTACCTTGACCGTAATTGATGATAATTTGCCGCTAGATAGAGAATTAATAAGAGAAGACCGATGATGCGATCCCTTTTAACTGTTTTGATCTTTTTAACCACGCTCCATGGCTATGGACAGAGGCTGAGCGGGCAATGGTCCGGAGGATTCAACAGCGGTGATATGTTTGGCGGTCAGAATGAATATGTTCTGGAGCTGGAAGTCAATGGTGAGACTGTGGCTGGTTACTCTTATACCTACTTCAATCTTATTAGTAAGAGATGTTACGTGATATGCAGACTTTCAGGCAGTTACGACAAAGCCAGCAAATCGATCACGGTCAAAGAAGTTGAGAAAGTCAAATCCAATACCCCTCCTGATTTCAAGGATTGCCTGCAGATACATTACCTGACCTATATGAAGGCCGAAGGAAAGGAAGTGTTGGTTGGAAAATGGAAGCCAGCCAATCCGGCAGATAATTGCGGCACGGGGCAAACTGAACTGGAAAGAAAACAACTGGTGAAGGTAGTTCCACAAAGTCCAACTCCGCCGGTAGCCAGTAAAAACAACCCATCCAAATCCAATACGCCGGCTACCACTACACCAAAATCCGGTGCAACCCGTTCTAATCCTCCAGTTGCCAAGAGCGGCAGCACTACTAAAACAACAACTGCACCGAAAACAACTACAAACCCACCCAAAACATCAACGGCAACTACCAAACCGCCAGCTACCACAGCTAAGCCAAAAACACCTGCGGTGGCATCAAATAACACAAACAAAACACAGACTATAGACAAAGATCTACCCAAAATTGAAAAACCAAAGGCGCCGTCTACCATTATTAGTCCCGGTATCAGCAGAATTGACAAGCGAAGCAAGCAGATCATCAAGACCATTGAGGTCGATTCAAAAACTTTCAGGGTAGATCTGTATGATAACGGACAGATAGACGGGGATACCATCAGCCTTTACCTGAACGGTAAGCTGATGGTATCCAGGCAACGCCTGAGTACCGAACCCATTTCACTCAATGTAACTATGAGTGAGGACGATAACGAACTGATCATGTATGCGGAGAACCTGGGATCCATCCCACCCAACACGGCATTGATGGTAGTAACGGTTGGGGACAAACGATACGAAGTGAATATCAGCTCATCTGAACAGACCAATGGCGCAGTTAAATTCCGCTATCGAAGTAAAAATTAGAAGTCAAAAACAAGAGGATCAGTTTTTGACTTTTGACCTTTGACTTTTGACTTTTGAAAGAAGAAATCCGATTAATAATATAGCACCTACACCAGCGAGGATCGGCACAAACACTGCAAACAAAGAAGTTCCCAGGGCGGCCATGTGTTCCGTAGTTGCAATAACGGGATTACCCAGGCCAGCAGTGGTTTTGGTGGAGAACAATCTTAAAAGCGCAGTCCCGGTTTGAATCACTCCGGCAGCCCCACCACCCAGCAAAATTCCTGATGTCCACTTCAATAATTCACTGTCTACCGGGATCACTGAAGTGGCTAACAGGGTTCCTGCCATGATCGCCAAAGGCGTAGTAATGGTGTCAAGAAAATTATCTACAACGGGAATATAATAAGCGGCCACCTCTGCCACAGTGGCTGTTGAAAAACAGATGATAGCAGGCCAGCTGGCCATCCAGGTAAATCCATCTGTTAATGGCAGCCATCCGAATTTACCGGCTACTGCTGCCACTAACAAAGGAATGAATACCCTGAAACCCGCACTGGCACTAAGGCCGATGCCCAAAAGGATGCTGGAGGCTATCATAGCCTAAATATCATTATTTCCGCGGGAATTTCTCATCCATCATCGCTGCGTTATAAACGAAGGACGCAACAATGGTGGAGATCTGCTTCATATCGTCGGCTATAAGATGGTCGTAGCTATCCATATTAGTATGATGCGTGCGCGTATCGTATTCAATGGGATCCTGGATGAACTGGAAACCAGGCAAACCTACGCGCTGGAAAGATCCATGATCTGTTCCGCCGGTATTTTGCAAAGTCACAGTGGATGCGCCCATTTCTTTGAATGGAGCCAGCCACTCACTGAATACCTTTGAAGCGCCTGCATTCCCCTGGGCATAGATACCTCTGACCTTTCCGGTACCGTTGTCAATATTGAAATAACACTGGAATTTTTCGTGGGCCGGGGTTGGTTTGTCTACTTCTCCAAATGTTTTCTTTACATATCCTGCAGATCCCAACAATCCCTGTTCTTCACCACTCCATAAAGCTAACCTGACGGTTCTCTTAGGTTTCAATCCAAGCTGTTTAATGATCCTCATCACTTCCAACATCACTGCTGATCCGGCGGCATTATCCGTTGCACCGGTTGCACTCTGCCAGCTGTCAAGGTGTGCACCCAGCATAACCACTTCATCTTTCAATTTAGGATCAGTACCTGGGATCTCGGCAATCACATTGTAGCTTTCAACAACCTGTTTGCTGATGGTAGTTTTAACATCCACGTCAAGTTTCACAGGAATTCCGGCTTTTGCCAACCTGCAAAATGTCATATAGTCTTCCATGCTCACCATTATCTCAGTAAAAGCATCCGCAGAATCCTTGTTCTGTGCACCCCTTGCAGAAGGACCCTGTACAAACAAGGTTCCGTCGTGCCCGCGGCTCATGGACAACATAGCCACAGCGCCAGATTTCTCTGCCAGGGTTCTCACTCTTGCGGCCAGGCCCATATTACCCATCCGGCGTGCGAAGCCTTCTCTTTGTCTTCTTTGTGCAGCAGTATCAACCGGAGGAGGTACAAATCCAGCCATCTTTGCCAGGTCTTCATCTGTATATCGGGAAGCATCAGCCTTAAAACTTTGCTTATACACTTCTTCCGTACCCATCACAATGATCTTTCCCTTCATGGATGCTGCCATTGACTCAAGCCTGCCTGAATCTGCCGCGTTGATCACCATCAGTTCTGCATGCTGCAATCCGTTGGTACCCTTGGTCCAGGTTTTGGGATAAGCGATGAGGGGCTTATAATAAGGAGCAGTCATTGCGATATAAGATTTATCCAGGTTCCAGCTTTTGCCGAACTCACCCCAGGATTCAAGATGTGCGTTTTCTACACCCCATTTCTTCAATTCTTTGATGGCCCATTCAGCAGCGCGCTGATAGCCGGGTGAATTGGTCAGCCTTGGGCCGGAGACATCAGTCAGATAAAATGCATGCTGCATTACTTTGGAATTATTCATTCCCTCTGCAATGATCTTGTTGACCACTTCTATATCGATAGTGGGTTTTTCGATCATTACACCGGACTGGGCAATTACTGAGGCACTGAAAAGAGTAGTAAAAAGTAGACTGATAAATAATCTCATAGCAGGTGATTTGCCCGACAAATCTAACAAACTGAAAACAATTCAGAATTTAAAATTCCAGGTCACAGAAGGGATGATCGGAAACAAAGAAACCTGCTTGGCTTGAACAGTAAGGCTGTTGTCTGCGGCTGAACCTTCCTGGTCGATATAAATGAAGTAGGGATTCATCCGGCTGTACACATTGTATATAGAAAAAACCCAGCTGCTTTTGAACTTCTTCTTACTTTTTGGTTTGGGTATATAAGTGGCAGAGAAATCAAGGCGGTGATAGGCATTCAGCCTGTATTGATTGACAGAACTGAACTGCTGGGCCAGCACGCCTTCGATCAGGTAAAAGCGTTCAGGCAGCGTTATGGTATTGCCCGTAGCATACACAAACACGCCGGATAATTTCCATTTGCGGGACAATTCATAGATACCCACCACGGAAAGATCATGCCTGCGGTCGTATTTGGCGGGGAATTTCTCGCCTCCATTCAGCTGGGGAAATTGGCGCCATGTCCACGACAAAGAATAACCGATCCAACCCGTGAGTTTGCCCCTTGCCTTGTTGATATAAAACTCACCACCATAACTCCATCCTTTTCCAAATACGAACTCCTCTTCCGGATCACGAATGGAAGGTGTATACCCTTCTTTATATTCGATCTGGTTCTGCATGGTTTTATAATAAACTTCTACAGATGTTTCAAACATATTGTCGGCGAAATTCCTGAAATAGCCCATGGCATATTGCCAGCTCAGCTGCGGTCTTACGCGATGCGTACTGGGTACCCAAACATCAGTGGGCAAAGAACTTCCGGCATTGGTCACCAGGTGTATATATTGAAGATTTCTGGTTATTGCAGCTTTGAAAGATGATTCGTCGTTGAATGCATACCTAAGTGTGATCCTTGGCTCAAACCCGCCATAGTTCCTCACCTTCTGGCCACTGCCGTAAACTGTGCTATCGAGCTTATTTCCGTCAGCGTCTCTTACATAATCTGTATAAGCGCCCACCTGTTGGAATCCTGAAAATCGAAGACCATAATTTAATTTGAACTTTTCGCTGAGTTCCCAATCATCCTGGATATATACCCCCAGTTCGTTGGCATATTTCACCTGGGAATTATTGGGTTCAAATACCACCGTATCCTGGGTGCCTGAAACTACAGAAGGTGTAAAACGATGGAAGGTATATTGGGCACCGAATTTTAATTTGTGGGAAGTGGAGAGGAAATAATCAAAATCAGACTTTACCCCAAGGTCCCTGATCCCGCTTTTAAGCGTTACATCGAAATTATCCTGCTTTGCCCCAAAATCAAATTTATAATCGTTGTACACGGCCGTGGTGTTCGCAAATAATTTCCTGTTGAACACGTGATTCCAGCGCAGTGATGCGGTTGAATTACCCCAGGGAATACTGATGTTGATCGAACGTTCAGAATTGTTGAAGTCAAAAACGTCCCGCCCGAAATATCCTGATAAATAAATGCGGTCTTTATTGGAGAACTTATAATTCACCTTCGCATTCATGTCGTAGAAATAATATCCCGAACCATAAAAAGAGCTGGACTTATCGATAAATGGTTTAGCCAGAACGTCGATATAAGTTCTTCTTCCGGAAACCATGAAGGATGCCTTATCGTTAACGATGGGTCCCTGCACAGCTATCCTGGATGCTATGGTGCCGATCCCGCCTTCCACCTGGTATTCTTCCATATTCCCGTCTTTCATCGCGATGTCGAGTACAGAGGATAACCGACCACCATACTGCGCGGGCATACCGCCCTTGATCAGGGAAACATTCTTGATGGCATCGCCATTGAACACGGAGAAGAAGCCAAATAAATGCCCGGGGTTATATACAACAGCATCATCGAGCAGGATCAGGTTCTGGTCCGGACCACCGCCACGTACATAGAGCCCACTATTGCCTTCGCCGGCGTTACGGACACCGGGCAGTAGCTGCAGGGCTTTTAGTGGGTCCACTTCGCCAAAAATCACGGGCAGGGAACGGATCTTGTTCATAGACAGATCGATCTGACCCATTTGTGCATTCTTCACATTACCATCTCTTTTACGTGAAGAGATCACGATCTCCTGGGATAATGATGACCGGGCAATAATGGCCATGTCTATTTCCAGGTTGCCATTCAGCTCAATGGTTTTCTCAGAAGCCAGATAGCCCACAAAACTGGTGATCAGGGTATAATTGCCTGCTGGCAGCGTAATAGAATAAAAGCCGTACTGGTTGGTATTCACGCCCCTGCCCTGGCCCTGCACTGTCACTGATGCACCGATCAGGGATTCACTGCTGAGGGAATCTCTCACATACCCGCTGATGGTATACCTCTGCTGGGCCATCCCATAGCAGCAGCATAGCAGTAGAACCAATAAGGTCAGCAGTCTTCCCCTTAAATACATTCAATTATTTTGCGTAGGCCAGTGAATCCTTTACTTCGCCACAATGCAACATACCCGAAGCATATTTAGGGTGCTTCTTTCCGAGATATGGATTCACCACTTCCCGGTTGTTGCTGAGCCAGAAAGCAGCTTCATTATCGTTGAATGCCATGGGGCACATCTGGTGGTAGATAACAGTCTCGTTGTATTGAACCGCCTGTAGTATGGGATAAAGATTTTCAGTGATCATGCTGAATGATCTTTTCTTTTCAACAAGGTCAGGTTCTCCTGCCAGCGCTTTGGCCTCTGAAGCAATGCTGCCGGAAAAATTCTGTAAAGTAATGGCCAGGGCACTGTCGGTGATCTCTTTGGTATTCACGCTATCGGCGGCCGTAACTAAAGAAGTGGCCGCTTTATTGGCTGCCGCGGTGTCGTACTCCACCAGGGCCTCTTTAAGCTGGTAATAAGAAGCCAGCATATTGGTTATGGAAGATGTGGTAGCAGCACTGACCTGAACAGTTTTAGGGGTCATTGCTTCAGCGGGGGCTGATTCGCCTTTTTCTTCTTTATTATTGCCCGAACAGGCAGACAGAAACCCTATGGCAGCAGCAAATAACAAATATTTCATCATCACTTAATTGATCGTCAAAGATAGCACTATCTCGCTTCTTCCATATTATCTGTAAGTTTGCAGCCGGTTTAAATTATTATTAAGGATGCTGGCAGGATTGCAGAATGTTACTTTCGAATTTGGGTCAAGGGTGATCGTTGAAAATGCCACCTGGCATATTCAGCCTATGGAAAGGATAGGATTGATCGGTTATAACGGAACCGGTAAGTCTACCTTACTTAAACTTTTGTCGGGCGAATACAGTCCCTCCGAAGGCACTGTAGAGAAAAGCAGGGGGATCCGGATCGGTTTTCTCCACCAGGATCTTTTGAGTTTTGACACCCAGGATTCCATACTGAATGTGGCCCTGGGGGCATTTGAAGAAGTGCTCCGCCTGGAAAAAGAAATTGAGGAATTGGGTAAAGAACTGGAGCATGAGCAGGATGAGAAAAGGCTGATCGAGTATACCGATAAACTCCACGAACTTGAGCTGGCCGGAGGTTATACCATCCACCACAGAACGGAGGAAGTATTGCAGGGACTTGGTTTTTCCAATGCTGATCTGCAGCGGCCCTATCGTGAGTTTTCCGGAGGATGGAGAATGAGGGTATTGCTGGCCAAGATGATCTTACAGGCTCCTGATCTTTTACTGCTCGATGAGCCTACCAACCACCTTGACCTTCCCTCCATCGAGTGGCTTGAAAAATACCTGCAGCATTACCAGGGTTCAGTGGTGATCGTGAGCCATGATAAATATTTCCTGAACAGGATGGTCACCAAGATCGTGGAGCTGTACCAGCAGCAGCTGCATATCTATGCCGGCAATTATGATTATTACGAAAAAGAGAAGGCCCTGCGGATAGAAATGCAGCAAAGGGCATTTGAAAACCAGCAGGATTATATCAGGCAGCAGGAAAGGTTCATTGAACGCTTCAAGGCCAAAGCCTCCAAAGCCGCCCAGGCACAGAGCGTAATGAAAAGGTTGGAAAAACTTGACCGTGTTGAGGATGTCAATATAGAGAGACCCAATATCCGGATCAATTTCCAGGTTGAAAAAGTGCCGGGCCGGGTATTATGCACATTGAAAGATGTATCGAAGTTTTATGGAGAGGTAAGGATAGTGGAACATACAGGAGCAGAGATAGACCGTGGTGACAAGATCGCATTGATCGGTGCAAACGGAAAAGGTAAATCAACCCTGCTAAGGATCATTGCCGGTACTGAAAGTTTCGAGGGAGAGAGAGTTTGGGGACATAATGTACAGGAAAGTTTTTACGCCCAGCACCAGTTGGAAGCACTGAATGTAAACAATACCATCCTTGAAGAGATGCTGCATTGCGGCAGTCAGAAAACGGAATTGGAATTAAGAACATTGTTGGGATGTTTCCTGTTCAGTGGTGATGATACTGACAAAAAGATCAGGATCTTAAGCGGTGGTGAAAAAGCCAGGGTGGCGCTGGCCAAAACCATTGTGAGTAAAGCGAATTTCCTGATGTTGGACGAACCTACCAACCACCTTGATCTACATTCTGTGGAATTGTTGATCGAAGCATTGAACAAATATGAAGGCAGCCTGATCCTGGTGAGCCACGATCGTTATTTCATTTCCAAAACTGCCAATAAGATCTGGGAGATCGTAGACGGAAAGATCAAGGAGTTCAAAGGAACCTATGACGAATGGGTGGAATGGAATGCCCGGATGAAAACCAGGCAGGCTCCTGAACCTGAGCCGGTGAAAAAGGAAGTCAAGGAAGTAGTGAAGGAAGAAAAAAAAAGAGAGCCCATCGACGTTAATAAGCAGAAAGAACAAAAAAAGGTCCAGAGAAAATTCTCTGAATCTGAAGCACTGGTAGCAGAGCTTCAAAAGAAGAAAGCGGAAGGCGAAGCGCTACTGGCCGATCCGGCGATCTACTCCGAGAAAACGAAATTCCAGGAAGCTGAAAAGCAATACCAGTCCACACTCAAACGACTCTCTGCTGCTGAAGCGGAATATGAGAAGCTGTTTGAGGAGATGATGAAATTTGAGCAGTAAGAAAGAGGCGTAGTGGCGTAGTGGTACAGAGGCATAGACGAAGGATTTTTATTTTTCCTCTATGCCTTTACGCTACTATGCCTCTTTTGGGGGCCATTAAATTTTTGTTTGCTTCCACTTCCCTTTCCTAAAGAGATACCATGCGATCAAAGTGATCACTGTTTCTGCAACAGGGATGGCGATGAACACGCCAACAGGTCCCATTTTCCATGTTTTTGCCAGCAGGTAGGCCAGTGGGATCTGGACGCCCCAAAAACCGAACAAGTTGATGATAGTTGGCGTACGGGTGTCGCCTGCACCATTAAACGCATTCATCATCACCATACCCAGTCCGTAGAAAACATATCCTGATGCTACTATTCGCATGGCCAGAACCGCATAATACGAGACCCTGGGATCGACGGTGAAAAATTTTACCACTTGCTCCGCCAGCAACAGGCAAATGCCCGAGACCACCAGCATAAAAATTGCATTATATCTGGCCGTTAGTCGTACGGATTCTTCAGCCCTTTTCGGATCCTTCGCCCCCAGGTTCTGACCCACCAGTGTGGCCGCGGCATTGCTCATGCCCCATGCGGGAAGCAAAAAGAACATGACTATGCGGATGGCTATCTGGTATCCTGCCGAGGCCTCACTTTGCCCCGTTTGCACAACCAGGCTGGCCAGTATGATCCAACTTCCGGAACCGATCAGGAACTGCAGCACGCCGGGTAAGGCAATACTGATCACAGTGCGGATGAGCTTTAGATCGGGCATGAAATGCCTGAGCCTGATCTTTGCCGTGTTATCATGTTTAAACAGGTGATATACCTGGTAGATCACACCTGCGCCCCGGCCAAAAGTGGTAGCCAGGGCAGCACCTGTTACACCCAAGGCTGGAATGGGTCCCCATCCCCTGATCAGTATTGGGCAAAGAATGATATTACAAAGATTGGCCAGCCACAAAGAGCGCATGGCCATCATGGCATCACCCGCTCCCCGGAAAATTCCATTGATCAGAAACAAGAGCATGATCACCTGGCTTCCTCCCATCATGATACGGGTATAATTTCTGCCGGTTCGTATGGCTTCTTCTTCAGCGCCTAACAAACGAAGTATATCATCGGCATATAAAAATCCCGGGATACTGATCACCAGGGTGATGACAACAGATAACAGAATGGCCTGTGCACCTGACCTGGCAGCGGCTTCAGGGTCCTTCTCCCCGATCCGCCTGGCGACCATCGCAGTAGCAGCCATACTTATTCCCATGGCTAGTGCATACATAATGGTGATTACCGATTCTGTAAGTCCAACCACAGAAGTAGCGTGCTTGCCTAGATGGCTGACAAAATAGATGTCGACCAGTGCAAACACACTTTCCATGCTCATTTCAAGTACCATGGGAATGGCCAGCAGGATCACTGCCGTTCGTAAATTTCCCTGGGTATAGTCGTGCTCTTCGCCTTTCAGGGACTGGCGAATAACGGTATATAAAGAAGATAGTTTTTCCTTGATCGTGTTTGAAGACATATGATGTTCATTAATAAAATAGTAAATAGTCGGTTAGGTAAAACCGGGATGAAGAAGGCGGACCTGAAGATTACAGAACAATCATATGCAGTACTTGACGGCACAAAATAAATGAAAATATTCTTCCCATGCAACTAGTTCATGATGTGAACGGGAAAATCTTATATTACCAACTAATATTATTTTTAGATAATTCCTGTTTATGACCAATTCCAGTTTATCGATCCACAAACTGCTTCTTTACGCTGCATTCGGGTCCCTTGCCATTTATATCTATGCAGGACTGGTTTTAAAAACTGACTGGGCCGGATGGTTACTGATGTTGTTCTTTGCCTGCCTTGCGCTCAGTTTCAGGGGATTTAAGTCGCTCAGGGGCCTGTCATTTACCGTTTCCATTTTTGCAGCGGTCAGCCTTGCGCTCTATTATCCGCAATATTTCACTACCTGGAATGGATTTAAACTTTCGTTGCTGATCACACCCCTGATCCAGTTGATCATGTTCGGTATGGGTACCTCTATGAGCCTTAAAGATTTTGCCGGTGTGATCAAAACACCAAAAGGGGTGATCCTGGGAGTGGTGAGTCATTTTATCATTATGCCCAGTTTGGGTTTTACGCTGGCCAGTATTTCCGGACTTCCTGTAGAGATCGCTGCGGGCCTGATCCTGATCGGGTGTTCACCCAATGGGCTTGCATCAAATGTGATGTCTTACCTGGCCAAGGCCAACCTTGCGTTATCGATAACTATAACTGCCGTCTCCACTTTACTGGCTCCATTTGTAACTCCGTTCCTGATGAAGATCCTGGCCGGAGCATTTGTAGAGATCAACCCCCTGGCCATGATGTGGGATATTTTTAAGATGGTGATCATACCTATTGGAGGTGGTATTATATTCAACAGGCTGTTGCATGGAAAAGCCAAATGGCTGGATGATGCCATGCCCATGGTGTCTATGTTCAGCATCGCATTCATCATTACAATTATCACTGCCGCCGGGCGGGACAACCTGATCTCCGGCGCTTTGGTTTTGATACCACTGGTACTGATCCATAATATTTTTGGATATTTCCTGGGATACTGGTCGGGCCGTTTATTCAAAATGCCCGAGCGCGACTGCAGAACCATTGCCATTGAAGTGGGCATGCAGAATGGAGGACTTGCATCTGCGCTGGCTAACCAGATGGGCAAGGCTGCCACCCTGGGTCTTGCGCCTGCCGTGTTTGGTCCTCTAATGAATGTAACAGGATCCATGCTGGCTTCCTACTGGCATAAGAAACCGATCAAAAATGCCGATGGATCAATTGTTGTTGTAGATGAAAAAGAACTGGCCGCTCATAAACATTGATAAAGAGATGAAGACATTATCATTACTGATCTGCACATTTTTTATTGCATTCTCTCTCAGTGCCCAAACCATTTCAAAGGAAGAATTGATCTTCCTGACTTCTGAATGGAAAGGAGAAAGATTCCCTGATGGCAGACCTAAAATTGCAGACGATCTCCTGGTCAGGGCACGGAAGATCATGATCGATGATGCATGGACGGTGTTGAAAAACGAAGGGTACCTGAACCAATTCGAAGGCAACTGGAAAATGGTATATGATTCCGTACCTGTGATTGGAAGAGCGGTAACAGCGATGTTCATGCCTACCAGGCCTGATGTAGAAAAAAATATTAAAGAGCGTGGCGCCAAAGCGGGAAGAAAAGGAAATACCAATGCCTGGCCGATAGAAATATTGCAGCAGGGTGATGTGTATGTGGCTGATGCGTTTGGGAAAATTGCAGGCGGAACCCTGATGGGATCCACACTGGCCAATTCGATATATGCTAAAACTGGCAATGGCGTGGTGTTCAACGGCGCCTCGCGGGACTTGCAGGAACTGAAAATGATCAAAGGGAATTTCAATGCTTTTGTGCGGGACTTTCATCCATCATTCCTGGAGGAGACTGTGTTAGTAGGATTGAATACACCTGTTCGAATTGGCAATGCAATGGTGTTGCCGGGAGACCTGGTGATCGGGTTTGGTGAGGGCGTGTTATTTGTTCCCGCACACCTGGCAGAGCAAGTGGTGAGCACGGCTGAATTTGTAGTGAGAAAAGATAAGTTCGGCTATGAGATGGTAAAGTCCGGCACTTATTCGGCCGGGCAGATCGACAGTCAGTGGACAGACCAGATCAAGAATGATTTTTTAAAATGGCTGGAGAAACATCCCGAGTTGGGTAAGATGACCCGCGCAGATCTTGATAAACTGATGAGCAAAAGAACCTGGTAAGCATCAGTTCTTTTCGCAGATCTTGTCTACAATCGTTTTGGCTACGGTGTTTGGTAAAACATCAATCCATCTTTTTTCTGCAGCAGTTGGCGTTACATCATCCAGGAGTGATCCGGTATTGGTAAAGTCTGTTCTTTTCCGGAGAATATATTTATGCATTCCACAATCGATCAAATAGATATAAATAGAATGATTGTAATTCTCATATCCCTTGATAGACCGTCCCCTGGAGCGCCTTAGATCCATTTGATAAGTAGGTGAAGTAGTTGTTTTGACCATGCAGGAAAAATATCCGTCTTCATTCTTCACGGAATTTTCTTTCAGGTAGATCTGTGCGGCTCCATCCTTTGACTGGCCAACATGTGTCCACTCCTGCGCATAACCGGGCAGAGTCAACAAAATGTATATGAGCAGGAATGATGTTTTCATATCTAAATTTACGTTTTTCCCCTGGGTGTTTCGCCGCCAGGGCCTTTTCATTCCGTCATGAAACGGAATGTCATATCACTGAACGACCAGACCTTACTTCCTTTGGGAATTGTTATTGTACCTGATCGCTTACCTTTTCCATCAACTGAAACTTTCAGATCGATCCGCGTGAACTCACCTTTTTCGTAATTATAAGTATTGCCATCATCATCGTACAATTTATAAACGGAAGGCTTTTGTCCGTAATGACGTATTTCCAAGGGGTACCGGCCACCATCCAGTTTGACTTCACCGGTATACATGGGGATCATGCCTCCATCTTTTACGAAGACCGGTATCGAACCCCACCCTGGAGTAACGCTGATTACCTCACTTTCACCTGCCAATTTGCCCGTATAGAAATCATACCATTTGCCTGCGGGCAGTACAACCTGGCGGGAAGTCTCCCCGGCAAATAATGGCGCCACCAGCAAATACTCTCCCACCATGAACTGGTCTTTCACTTCTTTTTTCAGCGCCAATGCGTAAGGATTCAAAGTGCCATCGAGGGCCCGATCTTCCTTTGATGCATTGGTATTGTAACCAGCTTCAAGATTCATGGCGCGGAAAGGCGGGGTGCCATAAAATGTATAATCGGCAAAAGCGGTGTACAGGTATGGAATCAATTGCATACGCAGATCCGCGATCGCTTTCACCTCTTTTTCAACGTCGGGAAAAGACCAGGGCTTGGTACCATCAGACCATGCATTCAGCATCGCCAGCGGTGAGAAACAAACTGTCTGCATTCTGCGCAGCCACTCTTCTGATGTTTTTGAAGCCCGGACTTCCGGCGTCCAAAGCACCCCTATAAATGAACTGTTCACCAGGGCAGTGATGAAATCACGATGATCATAGTAATCATTATAAAGTACATAGGGGAAAGAAACAGAGCCTGCATTGGAGGCCCTGACCAGGCCATAGGTGCGCGTATTCCGCTGCCGATACATATCCGTAGTGAAATGTTGTTGCAGTGTTCCGTACACCTGTCGCAACTGTTCTGCGGAATTACCTGAAGGGAAAGAGGCTACATCAGGCCAGAGCCAATTATCAAATCCATCATTCTCGTCCATCTTAAATCCGCTAACGCCAGAATCCAACACATTCTTTTTCAAATGACTGGCCATGATCTTCACTGCCTCGGGCATGGTGTAATCCGGAATTAATCCGCACCATTCCGTGTGCGAAGCAGTGTAGGGCTCAATAGATTGATATACGGATGACAATGGAGACACCCCAGGATTCACCCACACATTGGTTTGTATATTTTGCATTTGTAACGATCGGGTAAGATCCCGCGGATGGGGAAACCTTTCTTTATCCCATTCATAAGTACAAGGATAACTTCCCGTCATCCAACCCGGCTCCAGTCCGATTACAGACAGGGGAAATTTCTTTTTGGCAAACTCTCCTACTTCATTCATCACATCTTTATCCGTATAACTTACCGGTACCCGCTGCCAGAAACCCAGTCCCCATTTTGGCGGCATGCATCCACCACCTTCATACAGGTTAAAACGACGCACCACATCCAACATAGTTGTTCCTGAAAACAGGACGATCTCCACGCCTTCAGCAGGCACCAGGATTTCCAGGTTATCAGAATAGGGTTCTGCTGTCCATTCTTTATCCCTGCTCCTGTTGTACACTTTGGGAGGATTCCTGCTGTCTTTTCTAACACTGGTACCAACATAAACGTCAAGGTATCTTGCCGAATTGATAAAGGCTCCATAGCCCCGGGATGAGACGAAGAAAGGAACGGGTGCGTGGGTTCTACCATTATCCTGGCCACCATAATGATCCATATGCAAGCGAAGGATCCTGCCTCGTTGTTCCACTGTTTTGAAATTCAGGCCCAGTCCAAATATCTTTTCATCCTTTTCCAGCGGGAAGCGGATAAATGTTTTACCATCACGGAATTCAAATTTCAAATCCTCTTTATTTATTGGAAGGTCTGCCGCAGCCATTGCATTGATGGCTGACATCTTGGGTGTAATATTAAGCTGACTGGTCAGGTCTAATTTCTCAGGTTTGCCTGCACTGACGCGCCATATCCCTTTGGCCTGCTGCTCCCATTTTACCTGCTTCTGGGCAAAAGAAAACAAAACGCAAAACAATAAAACACCAATAGTGAGGATTCGCTTCTTCATACCAATCAATATACTGATAATTATTTCAGGTTAATGGCCCAGCATGGCCCTGAGTTTTTGTATATCAAGGCTTTTCTCTATGCCTGCCACACTGCTTTCATAAACAGGATAATTTGTTGTCACTTTGAAAACCAGGTTAAAAAATTGAGGCGAGGAAAGCGGAAGATTTTTCCGGAAATAATCCGGGTTGGGTTTAATGGCTATAAATGATCCTTTTGTTCCTTCCTCAACAAAACCGTTAAATCGTTCTTCATCGTTCACCATGCAAATGGCAGGTTTAGCCAATTCCTGTTCAGGCATTTGAAGATGCTTATCGATCCTGTCCATATACTCTTTATACGAAGTGGATCCATCGCTTTTGATCGAGTTCTCGAGGCGTTTTCTCTGAATCAACAGGTATTCCCTTCTTGACAAATACAGAAAAGGCAAGGTGTCATTATAGGTGATCAGGTATTCGTATGAAATTGTTTCATGGTTCGTTCCGCGATCCGAGACAACTTTCTGCCCCAGGTACCAATACCCGTTTCTTTTCTCAGGCCTTTTTTCCATCCGTAAATAGCCCCGTATATCATCTGGTTCCAATAATGCGGCGTACAGGTCGAGGTTAGATGAGTGGTTAACCATAACACTAACATTGGTGGCACTTGAAACAGACACATAGTATTTCTTTTTCTCGGGATCATTCGGGTCGCAGAGATAGGCAAGGATATACATATTGAGGCTGTAAGGATCTCCATACCATTTTGTTTCTCCATACTTGCTGAATACAAAACTATAATCAATCACTACCCCCTCGAGTTTATAATCCGTGGTGACCATATTGTAGATCGTATTCAATACGGTTTTCTCCTTCTGAAGATCTGTTGCAGTTACATTGTTAATGGAGCCTTGCCGGGCGGTCTTCCATTTACCAGGAAGCTTGGCAAGCATCGCCGGATCGCATTCCTGCGCAATCAAAATAAATCCTCTACAAACCAAGATCAGTGTTAATATTAATTTCATACTCCGTTAATAAGCTGACTTACTTTCTATCAGGAGATATTACAATCTTTCCAGCTTCTCGATGCAGATGAATCTATCAGGGCCTGACATACTTTTTGGGTTTCTAAAGCCTCTTTGAATGTTGGGGAGCAAACCGTTCCAGTTTCCAATGACTTCAGAAAATCAGCGACCTGGTGCACAAAAGAATGTTCATATCCAATGCCAAGACCTGGCACCCACCATTTGTTCATATAGGGCTGCTCTCCATCAGTTACATGAATGGACCGCCATCCGCGCAGGTTCGACTGATCGGAATTATCAAAAAACTCGAGGCGGTTCAGGTCGTGCAGATCCCATTTAATGGAAGCGTTTGCACCGTTGATCTCAAAAGTGTACAACGCTTTATGCCCACGCGCATATCGCGTAGATTCAAAAAGACCAAGTGACCCGTTATTAAAATGACAAATGAAAGAACAGGCATCGTCTATATTCACTTTCTCTACTTTCCCTGTCAACTGGTGCATCCGCTCTTTTACAAATGTTTCTGACATGGCAGACACATCCTTAATGCCACCGTTGAGCCACATAGCGGTATCTATGCAATGCGAAAGCAAGTCACCGATCACTCCCGAACCCGCAACCGCAGCGTCCATACGCCAGAGGCCTTCGCCACCCTGGGGTAAGTTTTCATTGATGGTCCAATCCTGCAAAAAATTGGCCCTGTAGTGATAGATCTTTCCCAGCTTGCCGGAGTCTATAATTTGTTTAGCCAATGTTACTGCTGGAATACGCCTGTAGTTATACCAAACTGTATTCGGCACACCTGCAGCTTCAATAGCCTCCACCATCGCGCGGGATTCTTTCATGTTCTTCGCCAATGGCTTTTCGCAAAGGATCATTTTTCCAGCTTTGGCAGCAGCGATCGCTATTTCAGCATGCGTATCATTGGGAGTGCATATGTCTACCGCATCAATATCTTTCCGTTCAACCAGTTTTCGCCAATCGGTCTCGGTGCTTTCATATCCCCATTGTTCCGCAAAGGCTTTCAACTTAGTCTCATTTCTTAAACAAACTGCCTTTAAGACGGGCGTGTACTCCAATTCAGGAAAAAAATTGGGCACGCGCTTATACCCGTTTGAATGGGTCCTTCCCATGAATCCTCCACCGACCAATCCAATATTGAGTGTTTTTTTAGTTGCCATTCGTTCTGTTTTCAATTAAGAAGAAAAATAATTGTTTTGTTTTACCCTTCCTGCCAGCCATGCTGATCGCGCACCTTAACCATTACAGCTAATATGTCGTTCCAGGTCTGCTGCCTTGTCAGGACTTCATTCGGGAACATGCAGCCATCCCAACATATGTGTTGGAAAGCTTTTGTAAGTGCTCCATTTTCATCACGCAACCAAAAACCCGCATGTCGTGCAATATCCAATTTACCATTGGGGTCCGTAGCCTGACAATGCCTTCCAGTCTTATCATGGGAGCCTGATCCAAACACCGTTCCGTCATTTTGCGCCACATGAAAATCAATGGTCCATGGACGGAGAGCAGCAGTGAGTTTTCGTAATCCTTCATCTAATGCTGCCGCGTTGTCCCATTGGAAATCCATAGGTAAAATGCGATCCTCGGGACTGTTGTATCCCAGCGTGTATAAAAGTGTATGTGCCATGTCTGCCTGGAACCCTATATTGGGGCGATCGACAGCCTCCAAGGTATCCACCATCGCTTTCCAACTGTGCATGCCGCCCCAGCATATCTCCCCTTCCGCGGCAAGTTTTTCTCCAAAGTCTGCCGCAACATCGCAAGCCTCTCGGAATGTCTGCGCAATCAGTTTAGTGTTGTTCACCGGATCAGCAGCCCAGGCTTCGGGCTTGCTCGCTGAATCGATACGTATGATGCCGTAAGGCCTTACCCCATTCTCCCGGAGCTTTTGTCCAAATCTGCAACTCTTCCTTACCATCTCTACAAAAAGCGCGCGATCTTCTTTGCTACCCATGGCAGGACCACCCCAGATCGGAGCCACCAGGCTTCCTACATTGAGGTTAAGCGCAGCAACTCTTTCAGCGAACTTTTTGATCTCATCATCGGATGCATCGATATTAAAATGAGGTTCGAATAAACCAATGTCAATTCCATCAAATTTTACTCCATTCACTTCCGCATTGGCGGTAAACTCCAGCAGCTGATCCAATGAGATGGGCGGTTCGGAATCAGGACCCTTCCCTACGATCCCTGGCCAGGTGGCATTATGCAGTTTGGGGTAATTGTTCTTATCCATATGGTTGACTTTTATTTATTTGATCCGTACAAAAAAACGGAAGATCACAACTTAAGATCCGGATTAGCAGGACCGAAATGTTTCAATATCACGATCGGATCAGTTGATGATTCGTTTACAATTCTGACCCCTTCTTTTGCAGCTTTCTCACTGATAAAAAATTCATCATTGGTCAACTGCCCGTACCTGATCAATGCTGGAGTCTCGATGTTCCAAACCCCCATCTTGCCTCGGCCCTGCATTACTATGATACCATAAGCTGCAGCATCCGAAATGGTCACCGTTTGACCGGGAAACACAGTAAGTTCCTTGGCACTGAAGTCGTGAGATTTATAGCAGATCCAATTTTCAACATATCCCTGTGCTTTCATCTCCTCTATATTTCTAACCGGCCTGGGAGCCATGAATCGATTGGCCATCATATTGGGATCAACATTTAATTCCCAATCCAATACATCCATCAATGCATCATAATCTCCTATACTTTCAGGAGGAGTTCCATTCCACAACAATTCTTCAGGAATTACCGCTTCGTTAACCAGCGACTGATACATCGCAAAAACGTCAGATGCTTTCTGGGGCTCATAGGTGCACATACTTCCAGGAGCATGAAGCAAGCCAGGTGGCACATCCCAGCCTGTTCCAGGCTCAAGTTTATATGCCTGGGAATAATTCGTGATCTTGTTATCGCCTTTTTTGAAGTTCATCAGGCATTCCTTGATCTGCTCTTTACTTGTTCCCGGGGCAATACCAATAAATGTGTATGGGAAATCACCACCGTGGTTATTCAGTTGAGGAGGAAAATAATAGGCTTCGGGCTTCCCTTTCTGTCCAATCAATGCAGCTTTCTCATCATTATGATGAACGTGATGAGGAAGAGGCCCCATGTTGTCGAAAAATTTTGAATACATCGGCCAGGATCCATATTCATTCCAAATTCGATCACCAATTAATTCTCCTTTTAATTCATCAATCGCATCTTTCAGAAGAAATTGTTTCTCAGATATTCCATCGTTAAAAACAACGGCACTCAGTCCTTCATTGACACCGGTAAGAGGGCCATTCTTGGCTGGCGTAGTAGATGAAAGCCAACGCTCATCGATACCGCCCCGTACTCCCCCTAAAATATAATAATCATCCGGATGCAGTTTAATTCTTCTGCCAGGCACACAAAATGACCTGGGGACCCAGGTTGGGGCGAGTCTTAAAATTCCTTTTCCCTGTTCCAGGGCTTTTTGGGCTAAGCTTTGTTTGTCCATATGGCAAATATCTGGTTGATGAATTAGTTATCTAAGTTGGTTGAGTATCAAATTTATTTCTGTTTCATTAGTAACGATATCGATGTCGATTTCATAATTCCTGATTTCGCCCGGTTCAATCATAATGAGTGTTTTTTCTCGTCTCGCCTTCGACTGTCCGATAGGAGGATGTGTTCCTGGTTCAATGCCGGTGACATATTCCCCCTTCGACCAATGTCGCCAGTTAGTCATCCAGGGCAGCTGAAGTTTAGCATACTTCATCACAACCGCAAATCCAAGCCTCGGATTGTACAACCCGCAAATGCTTTTCCCGTTTTCATCAGTGGCTGTATCGATCATGATCACTTCCTCTCCTGTGCCATTGTGAGATGCCAGTACAGGCGGACAAATTTCAAGATCCTCATTGGATTCAACAGCAACAAGACCACCATGGCCATCTTTCCTGAACAAACTACCCTTCCAAAGCAACCTGGCACCTTCATCTGCCAGCGGCCATCCAAAATTGCAATGGTAAAGCAACATGTGCGGCGCTGCGGTATTGCCCCTGTTAATTATTTCGTCTGTAATACGGATAGAAGACTTCCCTAATGTAGAAGAAATGGTTCTTTTTAGTTCAAGACTGGGACCAAATATTTTTGTTTCTTTAATTACACCGGTTATGCTCATTTCAAATTGTCCTCTTCCCGGATCTGGCTGAATGATCGAACTCACCTCAGCGGGTGTATTGCTGATGAGGCCATGAATACCGCGCTCACCGTGTTCATCTTTCTCCGGTCCACCCACGTGTGAAAGCCCACAAGTGGTTACCAGTCCCCCACCAAACATTCTCAACCAGTCTAAACCCTTATCCACGAGTGGTTGCGGTGCAGTGATCCCTGAATGACTCAGCCAGGCGAGACCGTACTGATTATAAAAAGCGTCTGCAATATCCATGGCCCTGTCCAAAACTACCTTGTAACGCATTCCTGTGCCGGTATTTACCCAGGCAATACGCGTTCCCCTGCCAGCACCATTGTCAAGCACTGAGGTTTCAATGCCTCCAACCTGTAACACATTTGTGATCTTGTCACTCCAGAACGAACCAGGAAAGTTCATCTTATTGAAACTATTTTGATGATGAATAAATGGGATGATTTTTGTTTCCGCCAGACTTTAAATAAGCGATCAGATCTTTGAGCTCTTCGCCGTTCATGCCATTGATCATACCCGGAAGCATAGGCGAAATTTCCGAGACACGGGTTCTCACCACATTTTTCTTCAGTACTTCCCGTACCGTTTCCGGAGCGAATGGATTCTGAGCAATATAATATTTCGTATTATCCTGGCGAACAAGCCTTCCAAGAATTGATCCGCCTTCTTTAAGATAAAACACGGTTGACCCATACTGATCGGAAATGGTTTTACTGGGCGAGATAATGGCTTCTAACATATCCCGATAAGAGAATCTATTCCCTAGCTGAGTCAGGTCAGGACCTGCAACACCTCCTGCTCCCTGGATCTGGTGACAGGACGAACATAGTGTTGCGGCAAACATGGCTTTCCCTTTTTCAAAATCACGGTTCACCAGCCCACTGTCGATGACGGCGGCAGCCTCATCCAGTTTCCAGTTTCTGCCCGGGCCTTTTGGTCGTACAGCACTAAGGACTAAATTTGTCCCAGACAGCGCCACCAGTTCATCACCTGAAATTTTATTGTAGTAAGCGAACTGATCCTGTGGTGCATTGGCCAGTGCGTTCTTGCGGGCTTTATCGATGAATCCAACAAAGCTGCGACCTCCCTGGTAGCTGAATGCTTTGTAATACCATTCGAAATATGTCTTACGCAGTTCTGGTGTCCATCCTGTTTTCGCCTGGCTCAAAACATTGGCATACCAGGTTTGTTGGAGAGGAGGCATTTTTGCCAGCATGCCGGCGATATCGATACCGTATTGAGGATTGCGCAAGATGAGGTCTGCGGATTGCGACAAATTGTTTTGAGCTGCCGGATCATCTTTTGCCACTGCCAGCAAGGCCATGGTTTTCTCCACTGCTTTCGGTCCATCTACATAAACCAATAATTTACTGAGTTCCCTGTTCAGCTCATTTGTTTTTGCAGGGAAAGAAGCATTAAGTGAATTGGCGATCAAGGTTTTTTCTCCTGCATCCGGAGCTCCAAATCTGATGAACGTCAATTCAATTGCACGCAAATGATCAAGTTGTTGTGTTTCTGTAAGACTTTTAAATTGAACGGCTGACAATGCATTAAGCAGTTGTCCTTTTATGCCTGAATTACCTTTTCGTGCCAATGCAATAGCTGCCTGGGCAAGTATAACGGGATCTTTTTCGTTGAGCGTTTTTTCCTGCCATTCGGCTACAGGCTGGTTTTCGACGGCAATCCTTGCCGCATACCTGATAAAACGATCATTATCTCTTAAGTATGGCCAGGCAATATTCACAGCACCGGACTGAGGTGAATGAAGCGCTTCCAGTTTTCTGCGTAATTTATTAGCCTCGGTCAATATCGTGGGCGCAGGTTTTTCATCTTTTCGTTCATTGCCCGCATAATATACCCGGTAAAGGTCTGATTCAAGGCGGCGTCCACCTGTCGCAAAATACAAAGCACCATCAGGACCAATAACACCATCCGTTAGCGGTAGTGGTGAACCGGAAACAAATTCTTCACCTCTTGCTTTATAAGATGCGCCTGCCACTTCAGGATATATTGCATAGATGATTCCAAAACTCCAGTCGAACGCAAAAAAAGCATTTTGGTATTTTTTGGGAAATTTTGCATCGGCGCCGTACACTAAATTGGTTGGAGAACCTTGTCCGATGTTAAGTACAGGTGGTAAATTATCTGCATAATTCGGGGACCACTTATCTGTTCCTGGTCTCCAGCCGAATTCACTTCCACTTGTTACATGACAGATCCTGGTAGGCCTGTACCAGGGTGTTCCAAAATCCCATTCCATATCGGAATCATAGGTGAACATATCGCCAACATTATTGAAAGCGAGGTCAAATGGATTTCGAAAACCCGAAGCGATCAGTTCCCATTTTTTCCCTTCCGGATCGATCTGTGCTATCCATCCACCTTCCGCATGCACAATATTATCATGTCCCCTGGGATCTTTGATCAGTGGGAAAAGATTATCAATTTGTCCTGTAGGTACATTGCGATAACTGTCCATCTTGGGTATTTTCGTGAAATTACCGGCGATCACAAACAGGGATTTCTTATCAGGAGACAGAACGATACTGTGCGGACCATGTTCTCCCTCGCCATCGAGTTCCTTCAATAGAGAGATCTTGTCAAACTGATCATCCTCATTGGTATCCTCTAACCGGTACACACCGCTACCCTTGGTAAATTCTTTATTTGACCTGTGGTTGATCACTACATAAAGGCTATTGAAAGCCCAAAGCAAACCATGGGCATAACCCATGTTCACCTTGGTTCTTGAAGTGTCTTTCAAAGACCCAGCTTCATCGGGGATCTGAAGTTTCTCTGCCATGGCTTTGGTAACTGTGTCGCCTATTGCGGGCAAAGTCAAACGATACAAAGCGCCATATTGATCAGACGCGATGATCCTTCCTTTGTTGTCAAAGCTCATTGAAACCCATGACCCTTCCCCGTTTTCAGAAGGACCATAGAGGCGGTCTGCGCGAAAACCTTCAGGGAGTTTAAGGTTGGCCACCTTAGGGTCAACAGATACCTGATATGGCTCTTTTCTGTTGGTATCAAACGCGATACTAACAGCGAGCACCAGGGCGAAAAAGGATAATAATCCTTTCAAATGATTTTTTTGATTCATAAAGCTGTTTCGTGATGGCATTTCCAAGGTTACCCCTAGCCGCAAAAAGCTATGTTGGATTGAAAATCTATCCCCTGAATCTAAGCCATAAATTCAGAAAAACAAGAGTTGCCAGCCTTTACCAAGGTCCGGCACCAGGCCGATTATTGTTGAAACTGGAGATACGCCAATATTGAAATAGTCAATATGCCCATATTGCGGCATTCAATTAAGACATAAATAAAAACAGCCCCCAATTATGGAGGCTGTTTCTTGTAGTTGTGATTCCGTCGCGATTCGAACGCGAGACCTACAGCTTAGAAGGCTGCCGCTCTATCCAGCTGAGCTACGGAACCTTAAAATCCCTGATTTTAGGGTGCAAAGATAATTTTTTTATAGTTTGCACAAAACCGAGTTTTCCCAATGGACGTACGCATTGAACATGGATGGAAAGAAGTATTGAAGGATGAGTTCCGAAAAGACTATTTCCTGCAGATCGTCACCTGGTTGAAAACCGAAAAGATCAGCGGCAGGGTGATCTATCCTCCCGGTTCCCTGATCTTTAATGCATTTGAACAGACCCCCTTCGATAAGCTCAAGGTGGTATTGATCGGGCAAGATCCCTATCACGGGCCGGGTCAGGCACATGGCCTGAGTTTTTCCGTCCCCGATGGCGTGAAGCCCCCACCTTCTCTGCAGAATATATTCAAGGAGATCGAATCAGACCTGGGCATCAGAATGCCCGGTAATTATGGAAATCTCACCCATTGGGCACAGCAGGGCGTGCTTTTGCTTAATGCCTCTCTTACGGTAAGGGCCAATGAGCCCAATAGTCATTCCAGGATCGGGTGGATGGACTTCACTGACGCAGTTATTAAAGTGATATCTGAAAAAAAAGAACACATCGTGTTTTTGCTTTGGGGTAGATTTGCGCAGGAAAAACAACCGCTGATCGATGAAACCAGGCATTATGTGTTGAAAGCAGCGCATCCTTCGCCTTTTTCGGCCGACAAAGGATTTTTCGGATGCAGGCATTTTTCAAAAACAAATGGCTTACTCGTTCAGAACGGTATTGATCCGATAGACTGGAAGCTATATAATGATTAATTAGCTAATTAGCCAATCAGCTAATTTTATTGAAACAATTATGATAAGAAAATTTTTTGGGGCTTTATTCATGATCTGGGCCGGTATCATCTTCCTGGTCACCATGCTCATTTTCTGGATACCGATGTGGGCCACCAAATTCATTGATGGAGAAGCAAGACGCACAAAAATATTTCTGGACGTAGTTCGGGTATGGATGAAGTTCTTCCTCCCTCTCTGCGGGATCAGGTTCACTGTAAAAGGAAAAGAGCATTTCAAAAAAGGTGAGAACTATGTGGTAGTATGCAACCATAAATCTTATATGGATGTACCTCTCTCCTGCCCCGCTATTCCAGGTGCCAATAAAACCATTGCCAAGCGTGAATTTGTTGACGTGCCTGTGTTCGGAATGATCTATAGCAGGGGATCTGTACTGGTGGACAGGAATAGTGAAGCCAGCCGCAAGGATAGTTATCACCAGATGAAAAAAGTGCTGGATATGGGCATGCATATGTCGATCTACCCTGAAGGCACGAGAAACCGGACGGGACATCCACTGAAGAGTTTCCAGGATGGCGCATTCAGGCTGGCCCATGCAACAAAAAAATCGATCATCCCTGCGATATTGTTAAATACGGCAAAGGTTCTTCCTCCTGAAAAGAAATTTTATTTCTGGCCACATCCCGTTGCGATACATTTCCTGGAACCCATTCCGGTCAATGATGAGGATACGCCGGAAACGCTGAAGGAGAAGACTTTTAGGATCATGTATGATTATATTGAGAAAGAGGCATAGAGGCATAAAGGCATAGAGACGAGAGGCGAGAGAAATTCTGCAACCTGCAACCTGCAACCTGCAACCTTCGAATTATTGATTATAGAAGTATCTGGTTCTATTCACTTTAAGGTCTCTCAGCAAACTGGACTTGGGATTGATGTTGATAGAGAAGAACCGGTACAAACCTATTGGCGTGATATTGATCGATAACTGCCAGCAGTGCAGATCCCGCGAAATGAATGTAGTAAAGCTCTGCATCTCCAGGTTCTTGATATCGTAATACCCATTAGCCCCCACTTTCCATTTTGGAGTCAGGTTGAAATCCCCGCTGAAATTGAAACTCGAAGTGAATTCGTTTTTGAATCCTGAATAATCCGGCTTTACGATCCGGGCAAACTGCGCCGACAGGCCAATATTGACAGACCAGGCCACATTGAAATCGGCAAACTCTGCTGGATTACGCCGCACATAATCCAACTGGGCCATTAACTGGTCCTGGTTGATCATATTGGATTCTTTCAACAACTCCTCTTTTGTCTTTTTATTTTTGTCTTTTTTCTTGCTCTGGAAATTGGTACTGATATTCAGGCTTCCATTAGTGATGCTACCGAGTGAAAACTTATCGCCTTCCCAGGCATATTTATTTACCCTGAATCCCCTGGAATCGAATTGGTAAGGATCCCAGGTAGCGTTGGCGGTGATGTTCACTTTCTCAAACAACATACTCCTGGCGTAAAGGCTCATAGTGGAAAGCTTGAAAGAATCGGCCAGGAAATTATAACTGCCACTGACACCAAAACCGTCAAAGATCCTCACTTTCTTGATGGCATTCTCACCCGTATCTTTCCTCGACTTCACTTTCATCTCCAGGTTATTGTCAAGGCCAAAGCTTATTCCCCCATTTCGCCCCGGCGAATAAGGCCCGAATATGCTACCGTCGAAAGTTGAAAATAACAACTGATTACCCAGCGTATCGATTTGTTCACGGTAATA
Organism: Chitinophagaceae bacterium; assembly: GCA_035298945.1. Taxonomy (GTDB): domain Bacteria; phylum Bacteroidota; class Bacteroidia; order Chitinophagales; family Chitinophagaceae; genus Pollutibacter. The sequence continues at coordinate 30,366 of DATGXN010000257.1, forward strand.
GAATTCTTTCATCAGGTCAGGTTTGTAACTGATCCCGAACGAAGGTCTCATAACATGCCTTATGGCCTGAATATGCGCATCTTTATTGCGTGAAATATAAGTACCGAACACAGCCGTATTAATGGAAATGCCCATAGACATTTCCTGTGCCGTGTAAAAACCTTTCTGAATGGTAGTGTCTATTTTTTCGGTGTTATCGTTCCAGTCCCGAAAGAACTTTTGTCCATACCACCTGGTACGGAAAGAAACGTTCGGTGCGATCTGGAAAGGTCCTACAGGTGGCAGGGAAAGCAAGATGGGAATATCGTGGTTGGCACCCCACTGCATGGTGTCGATCAGTTGCCCGAAACTGAATGCCGAATCGTAAAAAGAAACCTGGCTCTTGACGTTTCCATTATATCCAATACCGAGTTTATCGTACCATTTACTTCCTCCTACAAAATCCTTAGCCTGGAAAGGATAGATCGTATTGACCACAAAACCGATATCCGGAAGGTTCAGGTTCACGATACCGGTTTGGGTATTCTGGTTATGATTGAGGTTAACGGCCAGGGCATAAGGTCTTCCAACCCACTGTTTCTGCCATGAGATGGATGAGTTCAACTGGTTGGTGAAGTTGATGGGCTGACTGTATCCTCCTCCCGATGATCCTGTTGGATTGGCGCCGGGATTCATCAGCGCACCATTGGGTACCAGGCGCAAATATTTGCTGCTACCCGCCTGAACGTTTGCCGTAAAAGTCTCACCAGGCCTGGCTTTGCTGTCCATGCTGTGATTCCAGGTAACGAAAAAGCTTTTGGTTTGCGAGTAATCCGGATCCCCTTTGAACGCAAATTTTGTGTTCTGGAAACTCAGGGAAAATCCTCCACTAAATTTATACCTGACCCTGTAAGAAGGGGCAAAGTTCAATCTCCAGGAGCCATAGGAATAGAGATCGGTCCAGATCTTGGCATCCAGGTACTCGTTGAACACTTTATAATAACCCAGGCCTTCAAGACCCACACCAAAATCTTCCGTGAAGGTCAGTTGGGGAGGTAAGATTCCTGAGCGTCTGCCGGTAGCCAATGGGAAAATACCAAATGGCAGATAGATGGGAATAGGAACATCTTCAAATTCCGGATGAATGGGGCCCGTCACCGCCACTTTCTGATTTACGAATTTTGCTTTCTTAAACCTGAACGCGAAGTGCGGAGTATCCAGGTTACAGGTAGTGAAGCGACCACGGTAGGCAAAGAAAGTTTCGGCGTCCATCTTTTTCACCTTCTCTGCGAAATTGTAGATCTCCTGCTGCTGGAAGAAAGAGTTATGCGTGATGCCCTTCTGGGACTTAAAGTTAAATTTGATACTATCGCTGACAGTCGTTGTTTCTGCCTGAGTTAGCTTGGCCATGCCCACTACATTTCCAACACTGTCTTTCCCCATTTTAGCGGTCACCATCTGGGTGGCCTGGTCAAAGGCGATCTCGGGGGCCGACAGGGTGATATCAGTATATTTCACCTCGCTTTTACCATAGAGATAGATCTTTTTGGTAGCCACATCCAGCACCATGGAATCATTCGCTTTGTAATTGACGGGGTCAGTAAGGGAATCTGCAGAGAGGGGTATACTAAAAGTATCAACCTTGTTGACCAGGCTATCCTTTTTAAGAAGGAGGCTGTCTTTCGCTTTTGGTACGGTATCTTTGAGGGGAAGGGTATCAATAATTGTTAAAGGACTGAGAATTAACTGCTCAGATTTATCAGAAGTAAAACCTTTGAACGTTAAAATAGTCAAACCTATTAATACACTAAGCAGGCGTAAATAATAATTTGCTCTAACTTTGCATCGATTTTTCGTCATAGCAGTCGGAACAAAAATAGCCATTAAAGTTGTA
>DATGXN010000258.1:0-6519 GCA_035298945.1 Chitinophagaceae bacterium
AATATGATTGCGCACTTTGACCTCGATGCTTTCTTTGTTGCAGTTGAATGCATCAATGACCCTTCACTGAAAGGCAAACCGATCATAGTGGGTGGAAGCAGGGAACGTGGTGTAGTGACCGCAGCCAGTTATGAAACGAGAAAGTTCGGCGTGCATTCTGCCATGCCCATGAGTAAAGCACTGCAGTTATGTCCGCAGGCTATAGTAGTGAAAGGCAGCAGGGGTGAGTATAGCAGGTATTCCAGGTGGGTCACCAATATCATTGCACAAAAAGCACCTTTGTTTGAGAAGGCATCGATCGATGAATTCTATATCGACCTCAGCGGTATGGAAAAATACCATAAACCTTACGAGTGGACCATTGCATTGAGGGAAGAGATCATCAATGAAACCGGGCTGAATATTTCATTCGGGCTGGGCGCCAACAAGATGATCGCAAAGATCGCCACGGACGAAGCAAAACCCAATGGCTATCTTATTATTCCACCCGGACATGAAGCAGAATTTCTCGCGCCCTTACGGGTGAACAAGATCCCTGGTGTTGGCGAGCAAACTTATCGCACCCTGCTTGAAATGGGTATCGAATATATCAGGGACATCGCGGCTACACCACCTGCTTTGCTGGAAAACAGGCTTGGCAAATACGGTTTGGAGTTATTGCAGAAAGCCAAAGGGATCCACCATGGTGAGGTGATCCAATATCACGAAGCCAAATCAGTGTCCACAGAAAATACATTTGAAGAGAATACCAGCGATATGGATTTTCTAATGAGCGAACTGGTAAGGATGACGGAGAAAGTTGCTTTTGAACTGAGGGAAGATGATAAAACTGCAGGAGTTATTGCGGTTAAGATCAGGTACCCTGATTTTGAAACCACCTCACGTCAAACCACCATTCCATATACTTTTTACGATGATGAGCTGATCCCTGTGGCCAAAGAATTGTTTCACAAATTATACAGGCCGGGAGAGAAAGTAAGGCTTATGGGCGTGAGACTGAGTGAACTCACCAATGAAGCGATCCAGACCAACCTGTTCTCAGATAAAGCCAAGAAAGCTGAGCTTTACAAAGCCATTGATTCATTGAAGAATAAATTCGGGAAAGGTTCAGTGAGAAAGGGTGGGGGGATGAAATAAAAAGTCAAAAGCCAAAATTCAAAAGTCAAAAGGGTTTTCGCAAAAACTTTTGACTTTCTACTTTTTGGCTTTTGACTCTTACTTACTTATTCGGCTGCGGTGTGTACCTCAGGTAAGGCTTCACAATATTGAGCCCTTTAGGAAATTTCTTGAGGGCATCTTCGGTGCTTACGGCCGGCACCACAATCACATCTTCACCTTCTTTCCAGTTCGCCGGTGTAGCTACACTGTAACCGGAAGTAAGTTGAAGGGAATCAACCACCCTCAGTACTTCAACAAAATTGCGACCGGTAGAAGCCGGATAGGTGATCATCAGTTTCACTTTCTTATCAGGACCGATCACAAATAATGAACGTACTGTAAACGTTTCTGATGCATTTGGATGGATCATATCGTACAGTGTGGAAACATTCCTGTCATCATCTGCGATGATCGGGAAATTCACTTCACAATGCTGTGTTTCATTGATATCTTTTACCCACCCAAAATGTTTGTCCAGCGGGTCTACACTTACCGCCAGTACTTTCACATTACGCTTTCGGAATTCTTCCTGCAATAGTGCGGTTTTACCCAGTTCCGTTGTGCATACAGGTGTATAATCTGCAGGGTGAGAAAATAAGATACCCCAGCCATCGCCCAGGTATTCATAAAAATCAATGTCTCCCGCAGTGGTTTTAGCTTTAAAATTTGGAGCTATATCTCCTAAACGTAATCCCATATCTGAATTTTTAGACAACAAATATATGAAAGTCTACCAGAACGGTAGGATAAAGTTTTGCAAATCCTCCCTCCAAGGGCCCTCCCTTGGAGGGAGAAGAAAATCAACACGAAATCATGGTGAAAAGACGGGACCGGAGGGGGCGACCGTCATTGAGGGATCATTTCGAATTCTTTCGCAGTTGGGTGAGTGTGGCCTGCATGTCTTTGAACAGCTCGGCTTCCAGTTTGACCGTATTTCCGGATGGCGTTTTGAATTCAAGGGAGTGGGCATGTAAAGCCAGCCTGTTCAGCATCGGAATTTCCACTTCCTGGTTTTTTGACATCTTGAAATTCCTCTTGATCCGGGACAGGAAAATTGGTTCTGCCGTGCCATAAAGGGGGTCGCAGGCGATGGGGTTTCCTTTATCTTGCATATGGACCCTGATCTGGTGGGTTCTGCCGGTCTCAATTTCAAATTCCACGATGCTGAAAAGCCCGAAAGAATCCAATGTTCTGTAATGGGTGACGGATGGCTTACCATTCTTATGGACCACCATCTTCCCCTTCAACACGGGATGATGAGCAATGGGTTTGTCTATTGTGCCGCTGGCAGGTGAAGGGGTGCCATGCACAAGACCAAGGTATTTTTTGGCGATCTTTCTTTCTTCAAAAGCCATGGAGTAATAACGATGAGCATCTTCATTCCTGGCAAAAAGAATGATCCCGCTTGTATCCCGGTCGATCCGATGGATCACGAAGATGTCGCCGTATTTTTCTGCAAGGATATTTTTTAATGAAGGAATCTTCGCATCGAACCTGTCTGGTATAGAGAGCAGCCCCGAAGGTTTGTTAACCGCCACGAGGTTGTCGTCTTCATAAATGATCTTCAATTCCAGCTTTGTCATGATTTCTTTTTCGCGGATTTTTTTGAATCAGCGCCAAAGAATTTCAATGCCCTGACTTCTTTTTCTGACAGGTATCTCCACTTGCTACGGTCCACATTTTTCTTGGTGAGCCCTGCAAATACCACGCGGTCAAGATTCCTGACGTCATAACCCAGGTGTTCAAAAATCCTTCTCACGATCCTGTTCCTGCCACTATGTATTTCGATACCGATCACTGATTTGTCTTTTGCATCTGCATAGGCCACTGCATCGGCCTTGATGAAACCATCATCCAGTGTGATCCCTTTTGCGATCTCTTCCATATCCTTTTTCGCTACGGGCTTGTCGAGTTTCACTTCGTAGACCTTTCTTACCTCATTGGAAGGGTGCGATAATTTCTGGGCCAGTTCTCCATCATTGGTCAGTAATAAAACGCCTGTGGTATTCCGGTCCAGTCTTCCTATCGGAAATACGCGGTCTTTACTGGCATGCTTGATGAGTTCAAGAACTGTTTTCCTTCCTTCAGGATCAGCGGAAGTGGTCAGATAGTCTTTAGGTTTATTGAGGAGAATATAAACGAGGTCGACTACGATACTGATCTTCTTACCATTCACTTTCACTTCGTCTTTTGCACTCACCTTATGCCCCGGTTCGGTCACCAGTGTTCCGTTCACTTGCACTTTGCCATCCTTGACCAATAATGCAGCTTCCCTTCTGCCACAAATGCCGGAATGGGCCACGTATTTATTGAGCGGCATCTCCTCGTTGGTGACCTTCTTTTTGATCGTGATGGGTTTGGGAATATCAGCTTCGAGTTTTCTCTGCTTCGTGACCTCGATGGCAGCGGCCCTGTCTTTCTTCCATTTCTTTTTTTCCTGGCGGAATTGTTCCTTAATGGCTGCGTTCTTCTTACCCGGAACGAACTTGTCGAAATTGTCTGTTCTTCTTTTCATAAATGTGCTGTTTTACAACAGTAAAGCGCAAAGATACTGATTTTAGAGAGGCAGAGAGCCAGAGAGTCTGAGAGGCAGAATCAGAGAATTCTCTCTTTTTGGCTCTCTGGCTCTCTGACTCTCTAGCTCTCTTTCCTTAGTTTTTATTCGCCAGTTGCCCGCAGGCTGCATCAATATCCTTACCCCTGCTTCTCCTTAATCTCACATTGACGCGGTTTTTCTCCAGGTATTCCATGAAGGCGGCCACTTTCTCTTCATCAGGCTTGGAGAAGCTGGCAAAATCAATGGGATTATATTCAATGATATTGATCAGATCTGCTGGCACCTGCCTGTAGATCTTGATCAGTTCATCGGCATCTTTCAGGGAATCGTTGAAGTCTTTGAAAAGAATATATTCAAAGGTGATCTCGTTCCTGGTTTTCTTGTAGAAATAATTTAAGGCATCAACGAGTGATTTGAGATTATTGGTTTCATTGATCCCCATGATCTCATTTCTTTTTGTATCGTTGGCGGCGTGAAGGGAGAGTGCAAGTTTGAATTTGACCTCATCATCGCCCAGCTGCCTGATCATCTTGGCCACACCGGCAGTGGAGACTGTGATCCTGCGCGGACTCATGGCCAAACCATCCGGCGCCGTGATCCTTTCAATGGCTTTGAGTACATTTTTATAATTGAGCAGGGGTTCACCCATACCCATGAATACGATATTGCTGAGTTTTTTTCCGGTGGCTTCTTCCGATTGTTTGTTCAGGATCGACACTTCGTCTACGATCTCGTCAAATTCAAGATTTCTTTTCCTGTCGAGATAGCCCGTTGCGCAGAACTTGCAATTCAGGCTGCAGCCGATCTGTGAAGAGACGCAAGCTGTCATTCTCGACTCCGTGGGTATAAGCACACCTTCCACCATATGCCCGTCGTGCGTGCGGAACCTTGACTTTAAGGTACCGTCGGCAGAGGTTTGTATCGTATCTACAGTTAGTGATGGCAGGCTGAACTTTTCTGCCAGTTTATCCCTCAGCGATTTAGAGAGATTGGTCATATCATCAAAAGAAGCAGCATGTTTCTGCCATAGCCATTCCCACACCTGTTTGGCCCGGAACCCGGGTTCGCCCATGGTTTTGAACAGATCCTGGATCTGCTCCAGGGAAAGATCCCTGATATTAATTTTCATGGCGCAAAGGTAGAAACAGGAAATGTGATTAATGTGATAAATGTGGGAAATGTGGGAAATCGCTTTCTTTGTTGGATGAAAGAGGTATTTGTAATCGACGCGGTCAGGACGCCGATCGGTAAGTACGGCGGCGCTTTATCATCTGTGCGGCCCGATGACCTGCTGGCCAAAGCGATCATTGCACTGCTGAAAAGGAATAATTCTGTTGATATCAACCGGATTGAGGACGTCATTGCAGGTGATGCCAACCAGGCGGGGGAAGATAACCGCAATGTGGCCAGGATGGCGGCCTTGCTGGCAGGTCTCCCGGTTACCGTGGCCGGCAATACGGTGAACCGTTTATGTGCCAGCGGACTCCAGGCAATAATGGATGCCTCCAGGGCCATCATGTGCAACGAAGGCAGTGTTTATATAGCTTCCGGAGTGGAAAGCATGACCCGTGCGCCTTATGTGTTGGCTAAGAATGATGAGAAGTTCTCCCGCAAAACGGAGATCTATGATACTACGTTAGGATGGAGATTCATCAATCCCAAAATGAAACTGATGCATCATCCCTATTCCATGGGTGAAACCGCTGAGAATGTGGCCCGTCAATGGAAGATCAGCAGGGAAGATCAGGATGCATTTGCATTTTCCTCCCAGCAAAAATATTTTGAAGCGAAAGACGAAGGCAGATGGGATGATGAAATTGTGCCAGTAGAAGTGGAAGATGGAGTGGTAAAGGCGGATGAACATCCCAGGCAGACAACACTGGAAAAGCTGGCGCAGTTAAAACCTGCTTTTGCCAAAGACGGAACAGTTACGGCTGGAAATTCTTCCGGCATAAATGATGGCGCTGCAGCCATGTTGATCGTGAACGCTGATGCGGTAAAAGAATTCGGACTGAAGCCCATGGCCAGGGTGCTGTCTATGGCGGTGGCCGGGGTAGATCCTTCTGTTATGGGAATTGGTCCTGTTCCGGCAATCAGGAAAGCACTGGCCCGTGCCGGATTAAAGCTAAGCGACATCGGCCTTATTGAACTGAACGAAGCATTTGCTTCGCAGTCACTGGCATGTATAAACGAACTTGGCCTGGATCGGTCTTTGGTCAATGTAAATGGCGGGGCCATTGCATTGGGACATCCACTCGGATGTTCCGGCGTGCGGATCTCTACCACTTTGCTCCACGAAATGCGCAGACGAAATACACGTTATGGAATTGCTTCCATGTGTGTGGGAGTTGGGCAGGGAGCGGCGGTTGTGTATGAGCGTGTTTAGTTAAGGTCTCCATGTTACAGGTTGCAGGTTACAGGTTGCAGGTTACAGGTTGCAGTATCATGCGAGATAATCAGCCAACTTGTTGAAAGCCACTTTCTCCTGCACACCTGTTTCAAGGTTCTTAACCAATGCAGTTTCCGTGGAGATCTCATCTGCACCTACAAAAACGGCGAAGGCTATATTTTTCTTTTCCGCGTACTTGAATTGCTTATCGAACTTTGCTTTCTCGTGGTAGAGTTCTGCAGAAATATTTTTCTCCCTGAGCTGCTGCATGATCCTGAACGCAGATGCAGCTTCCGCTTCACCCATATTGAAAAACAATGCCCTTGTCCCTTTGGCAAGATGTTCCGGCATCAGTTTGAGTTCTTCCATCACATCATAGATCCTGTCTACTCCAAATGAAATGCCTACGCCTGGT
>DATGXN010000259.1:0-16713 GCA_035298945.1 Chitinophagaceae bacterium
CGATCTATTCAGTATTACAAAAGACAGAAAAAACAATTTGTGGATCGCTACCAGTGCAAGTTTGAAAAAATACAACGCTGATAAAGGCAATTTTTCGACTTATTTGAAAGACTACGCAGTAAAGTCTGTTTTTAAAGATGCCAGTGGCAGACTTTGGGCCGGTAGCGTTAACGGACTTTTCTACCTCGATGAAGAAAAGGATCATTTCAACTCTTTCACCACCCCCAATTCACCAAATGGTATTGAGCAGATCTTAAGTATTCTTGAAGACAATGAAAAAAATCTCTGGATCACCACTTCCAATTCAATTGTCAGGCTGAATGCCGATCGCGATAACATCAGATTATATAATGCAGACTATGGGATCCTTTCATCCAGCTGGAACTGGCTCAACAACTACAAAGCAGCTGATGGTCGTTTATTCATAGGCGGTAGTAAAGGATATTACCTGGTCAACCCTGGAGATATTGTTGACAGGAGAATTCCGCATACGCTGAATTTCTCCGGGTTGAAGATTGGGGATAAGGAAATTTATCCTGCTGAGAACGCTATTATTTCCCTGCCATTTTCCAAACTGGAAAAAATTGAATTGCCTTACAGCCAAAATACGTTTACTGTAGATTTCAATGCAGTGGATTTCTACTCCTCAGGAGCGATCAGGTATTTCTATCTGCTGGAAGGATTCGGGAAAGACTGGCATGACATAGGCTCTGAGCATAAAGCCTCATTTTTTGGTGTACCTCCTGGCAACTATACTCTGCGTATACGTGCCATCAACAGTGAAGGAAGTTTGGCAGAGAAAAAAATGACGATCGTTATTACGCCGCCATGGTGGCGCACCTGGTGGGCTTATATGGTCTACGCTTTCATGTTCCTGTTGGCAGGGCTTGGGATTTATAAGTTTCAAAAGCAGAATATCCTCGCAAAAGAAAGAAAGCGGACACAAGAAAGGGAACTCGCACAGGCGAAAGAAATTGAAAAAGCATATACTGAATTGAAATCTACACAGGCGCAGTTGATCCAGGCGGAAAAAATGGCATCATTGGGGGAACTCACTGCCGGCATTGCACATGAAATTCAAAACCCTCTGAACTTCGTGAATAATTTCTCTCAGCTCAACACCGAGTTGGTCGCAGAGTTGCAGGAAACACTGAGACACAGAGAGGAACACGGAGACGCAGAGGAGATCTTGCAGAGCATATTGGATAACGAACAAAAAATCCTCCACCACGGCAAGCGTGCGGATGCTATTGTAAAAGGTATGATACAGCATAGTCGTGCAAGCAGCGGGCAAAAGCAACTCACTGATATCAATGCCTTATGTGATGAATATCTACGTTTGGCCTATCATGGAATCAGGGCAAAAGACCAATCTTTTAATTCATCATTCCATTTTGAAGCGGATAATGACTTGCCGAAAATAAATGTTGTTCCCCAGGATATCGGTAGGGTAATGCTGAACCTGATCAACAATGCATTCTATGCAGTGAATGAAAAAAGCAAAACCGGTATGCCGGATTATAGGCCTGAGATAGTTGTTACTACTAAGCTCGTTAACAGCCAAAAGAATGAACCAATTAGCCCTGTTCCTAACGGCAGGCAGGATTCGGTAATGATCACGGTACGAGATAACGGGAATGGAGTCCCGGAAAATATCGTCCAAAAAATCTTTCAACCCTTCTTTACTACCAAACCTACCGGGGAAGGCACTGGACTGGGTTTGAGTTTGAGTTATGATATCATCAAAGCCCATGGAGGGGAGATCAAAGTAGAGAGCAAGGAGGGTTTAGGCACCACCTTTACCGTCATACTATGATTCTTCCACATTGGCCCGGTCACATCGAAATATTTTTTATCTTAAACAATGCACCGGACATCCCTCAAACATGCATTGCTGATCTTGTTCCTTTTTATAGTCACCGCCGGAACGAGGGCACAGGACCCATTCCGGGAATTTAAAATGACCCACTGGGATTCCAAGAAAGGAATGCCCAACGACAATGTGCTCAGCATCTTCCAAACCAGCGACGGTTTTATTTGGCTTTCCGGCTATTTCGGACTGGCCCGCTTCGACGGCGTGGAGTTCACTCATTTTTACTCAAAAACAGAACCGCTGTTCACGTCAGACGGGTTCCCGAGCGTACTCGCGCAATCATCAGATACCGCGCTCTGGATCGCTACTCCGGGCAGCGGTTTGTTGCGCTATAAGCAGGGTAAATTCGATGCCTGGCTAACGGATAAGGCTAACCTATTTTACCTGGGATCGGTGAATGAAGATGATCTGATCCTTTCCGTAGGAAACAGCAGCCAGGAATTCATCGTATTCAATGCCCGAACTAAGAAATATTCGAACATCCCACCAAAAGAACGCAGTGCCTGGATCATCAAAAGATTACTCAGCCCTGCGCGGGCTTCTGCCTCTAATGACATTTCCACAGGCCGCGCGGGCCTGCCCCTGGTACTCAATCGCAATGGCATCCTGGATACCCTCGGCGAAAAAAACGGCATCCCAAAAGGAATGGCATTCGGCTCTATTGTAACAGACTCAAAGGGTCGCACCTGGATGGGGTCCGACCAGGGATTATTCCTCCTTGATCAGCAGAAATTGAAACCCTATCCCGGGATGAGTACGCATTCACTGGCGCCAACCAGCCCGTCGAGAGGCCTTATCATTGAAGACAACAATAAAGGCATCTGGGTGGGTACCAATGATGGCCTGGCTTATCTGCCCGATGGCGCTAGCGAATTCTCTTTCTACCCCAACCAGGGCCAGGGAGGAATAAGGAATGTGGTCTGCATGATGAAGGATACGGAAGGAAATATCTGGGCCGGAACCGACAAGGGTCTCTACAAATTTTCCAGGTCCAGAGTGATCAACTTTTCTGAGAAAGACGGCATTGTTAACAGCCGGATGTCGGGCGTAGTGGAACTTGGACCCGATAACTACATGATCGCTACCAGGGACAATAGCGTTTACACCATCCGCAATAACAAGGTGGAGCCTTTCAAATTCAGGACTCCGGGGTTCCCTGCAGAGAACAACGAGGTCCTTCATCTTTATAAAGACGGGCAGCAAAATACCTGGATCGGGTGCAACAGGGCCATTGCAAAACTGAATGGTTCTGCAGAAAAGATCTATCCCGTGGAAGGCCAGGCCCGCATGGTCACTACGGGAATAGATGGCCGTATATATTTTGCTGTCACCAACCGGGGGGTTGCTTATATCAATGAACAGGATACCATCAGCTACCTGGACATCGGCGTAAATCTCAGGTCATATTTTCTAAGTGGTCTCCGCCAGCGTAAAGATGGCAACTGGATCCTCACCAGTTACAATGAAGGCATCGTCATTGCATCTCCTGGTAAGAAACCGGTTTACTACAAAGAGGTCGATACGGTTAAAGGAGTTCCCGTTTTTAATTCTTATGAAGATCAGGAAGGCACATTATGGTTTCCTACTGCCAACGGTATAGCAAGATTGAACAATGGCAAGTTGGAACTCATCGGCACTAAAGATGGGATGCCCGATGCATCTGCATTTGAGATACTGGAAGATAAAGCAGGCAATTTCTGGATACCCGGTAATTATGGTGTACTCAGGGTAAAGAAATCGGATCTGATCAAAAGGTTTGCCGACCGAAACTATAATATTCAATGGACCCTTCTTGATGAATCAGATGGTTTGATCAATCGCCAATGTGTGGGCGCCAGGCATTCCATCCTGAGTTCAGACGGCAAGATACTTGTGGTTGGAGTGGGCGGATTGATCATGATCGATCCCTTAAAGATCCAGGCCAATACACAAAAACCATTACTGGCCATCAACCAGGTACTGGTAGATGACCAGCCAATGGATATGACCCTGCCCGTGGTGGTTAGTCCGGGTGATCACCGCTATATATTCAGTTACAGCGCCCTGAGTTTTCTCGCTCCTGAAAAGATCATGATAAAATTCCGGATGAAGGGCTACGACCGTGACTGGATCGTTTCCAAAGGAGACCGAAGAGCCGTATATACCAATCTTCCACCCGGCGATCATGTTTTTGAGATCATGGCGGCCAACAGCGATGGACTATGGACCGATGTTCCCAAACAATTTTCCTTTACCGTAAAACCGTTTTTTTACCAAACGAATTGGTTCAGGGCTTTGGCCTTGTTGGCCCTGTTCGGTTTGATCTGGATCATTGTTCGCTGGCGCACAGCATCAACCCGCGAGCGAAATACCCAGCTTGAAAAAGAAGTGAGCAAAAGAACGGAAGAACTCAGCAGACAGAAAAAAGAACTGGAACAAACCCTGGGTTCATTGAAATCTACACAGGCTCAATTGATACATGCGGAGAAGATGGCTTCGCTGGGTGAACTCACAGCAGGCATTGCACATGAGATCCAGAACCCGCTGAACTTCGTGAATAATTTCGCTGAGATTAACGCAGAGTTGAACACAGAGGGGCGGGAAGCAATTGGACGCAAGGATTGGGAGAACGCAGAGGAGATCTTGATAAGCATGTTGGAAAATGAGCAAAAAATTCTCCATCACGGCAAACGTGCCGATGCCATTGTGAAAGGGATGTTGCAACATAGCAGAACCAGCAGCGGATTAAAAGAGCCAACCGATATCAATGCTTTAGTTGACGAGTACCTGCGCCTTGCTTACCATGGGATGTCTGCCAAAAACGATTCCTTCAAAGCAAGTTTCAAGAAAGATTTTGACAGCACTATCGAAAAAATTAATGTGATGCCGCAGGACATCGGTCGGGTGCTGCTTAACCTGTTCAGCAATGCTTTTTATGCGGTGTGGGAAAAAACTAAAACTTCAGGTCCGGACTATGTACCTACCGTGAATGTTGTGACCAGGAAAACAAATAACGGCATTGAGATCACAGTGGCCGATAATGGCAAGGGGATACCTCAAGCTTTGAAGGACAAAATCTTCCAACCCTTCTTCACCACCAAACCCACGGGCGAGGGAACAGGTCTGGGTTTAAGCCTCAGCTACGATATCATTAAAGCTCACGGGGGCAATATCAGGGTGGAAAGCAAAGAGGGTGCGGGCACTGAGTTTCTGGTCCACCTGCCAGCTTGAGTGAAATTGCAGATTTCTCTGAACTGACTTATCTTACCATAGGTTGTACCAACCACTATCCTCAATTTCATACATGAAAGCGGTTATTACCTTCCTGCTTATACTGATCGGATGTTCGGCCTGCGATACGCCTGGGTCGATGCCTGATGAGACCAAGCCCCTGGTGTTGAAGACGGGATGGACCTATTATCCGGGAGATCACCAGATCGCGGAACTCCCAGCTACAGGCGGAGTAGCCCTGGATCCATGGGAAGATGTTTTTCAATTCAGAGCAGCATATCCCCCGCCCTCGGTAGGATGGTTAAGCAGTAACTTCACGGTGCCCGCCAATTGGCCAAAACAACCCCTTGCTCTCACGATCTTACAATCTGTGGCTTCTGAAGTTTACCTGGATAAACAATTGATCGCGAAGTATGGAACTATCGGTAATGGATCCCAAAAAACACATGAACATGATCCCTTGCTTCGTCCCATACCCCTGGCGTTAACACCCGGATCTGTTCATTCACTTGATGTGAAGATCGCCCTCGCCGCAAACACTAAATACACTACCCTGTTTGAGTCGCCAAATCCCGTTTTCCAGGCCGAACTCAAGCCCTTTGATAACGCACTGCACGAACATACGCGTATCCATACCATCGAAACTGCATTTCTCCGACTCAATGCTGGTATTAACCTGATGCTGTTTGTTGTGCATTTTTTCTTTTTCCTGCTCAACAGGAACCAGGTGGCGAATTTGTTTCTCTCGCTTGCCGCTTTCTCAAACATACTTGGCACGCTCCTGCAGCTTGAATACTTTCTGTATACACCTTATCATACTGACAAATTTTTCCTCGGCAACACCGTATTCTTATTTTACCAGTCGGCCAACCTGATGCTATTCTTCGCGATCCATCATTTCCTGGAGAGAAGAAAGGATATTATATATTGGTTTCTGCTGACCTACTTTTTTGTAGCGCTGGTACTTAATGCAAGCTGGTATGATCTGGGATGGCGAGCCGGTGGGGCTATCTTCCAGATCATGGTTTTCCTGAACATCCTGCGGATCTGCGGGATCTCGATCCGGCAGAACAAGAAAGGGGCTCTAGTGTTTTTCACAGGTGCTGCCATTTCATTGATTTGCTTCATCACATTTGCGCTACTCGGAACTTTTGACACCGAAACTCATTTTCTTCGAAAACTGAGTGAGTTCCGTTACCTGATCTATATGCTGTCGTGGCTTGGAATCACCGGATCTGTATCCGCATTCCTGGCCCTGGATTTTTCATTGACCAGTAAACAGCTCTCATTAAAGCTTGCTGAGGTGAATGAGCTCTCAGAGAAAAATCTGGCGGTCGAGAAAGAGAAACAGGAGATCCTGGCCTCACAGAACCTGCAGTTGGAGCAAAAAGTAGAAGCCCGCACGCGTGAATTGAATCAATCTTTAGAGAACCTGAAAGCGACCCAGGCCCAACTCATCCAAGCCGAAAAAATGGCCTCTTTGGGTGAACTTACGGCGGGCATTGCGCATGAGATACAGAACCCTTTAAACTTCGTAAATAATTTCTCTCAGCTCAATACCGAGTTGGTCGCAGAGGCATTGGAGGCCATGGGACGCGGAGAAGGCAGAGACGCGGAAGATATATTACATACTGTAGCAGAGAATGAGAACAAGATTCTCCAACACGGCAAGCGCGCAGACTCAATCGTGAAAGGTATGCTCCAGCATAGCAGAACCAGCAGTGGCGTGAAAGAGCCAACTGATATCAATGCATTGGCAGAAGAATATCTGCGTCTGGCGTTTCATGGCCTTCGTGCTAAGGACAAATCTTTCAACAGCGATTACATTTTTACACCCGATCCAGATCTCGCGAAAGTCAATGTAGTACCGCAGGATATTGGCCGGGTGATCCTGAATCTTATCAACAATGCTTTCTATGCAGTGCATGAAAGGGCAAAAAGCGGAGAGCAGGATTATAAACCTTGCGTGGAATTGACGACAGAGCATGCAGGGAATAAAACGGTCTTTACAGTCAGGGATAATGGAAAAGGCATCCCCGCAGCAATAAGAAATAAGATCTTCCAACCCTTCTTCACCACTAAACCAACAGGAGAAGGCACAGGACTGGGTTTGAGCCTGAGCTACGATATCGTAAAAGCTCATGGAGGTGAATTGAAGCTCCACACCACTGAGGGGGTAGGAACTGAATTTATACTTGAATTATCGAACTGATCATAGAAAGCATGAAAACGTTTTTTAAATTAATTCCGCTACTCTTCCTGCCATCGTTACTTGCTGCGCAACAGGAAAACCAACATCTGGATAGTTTGTACAGATCTCTATCCGAAGCAAAAAACGACACAGCCCGGATGAAGGCCTACAGTGGGCTCGGAGCCTATTACCGTCTTGCCGATCGCGATAGTACGCTCTGGTATTATGAAAAAGCCCTGCCCATCGCTGTCAAATCAGGCCTGAAATACGACGAAGCCTCTATATTACTTACTCTGGGAATTATCCAGATGCAACTGGAAAAGTTTCCAAAGTCGTTGGAATACTATCTGAAAGCGATCAATATCGCCAGGGACCCTGCTATTGAAAAAACCATCTGGGACTTGTCGTCCGGACAAAGCCCTGCAAAAGAGCGATTGCTCATGCTGAGCGAAGGCTACGACCTGATCGGCTTGCTGAACGCCTATACAGGGAACTGGACCGAGAACACCAAAAACCAGATGAAGAATTACCGTGAAGCTGAGCAATATGCAAAGGCCGCCGGGGATGAACGAATGCTCGCGTACATTAAGTTTCACATGGGTATTTCTTATATGAGTGAGAGAAAATTGGATTCTGCACAGCTTTTTATTAATAACGCCCTTTCAACTTTTTCAGCACTCAACGATGCATCAGGGTTAGGTCGTGCAACAAAATACCTGGGTGATACTTATCAGAGAATGGGAAATTATGATTTGGCTGCTAAAACGGTCTTAAACGCGTTAACCTATCTGAAACAGACAAATGACCTGGTGCATATAGCCCTGGCTGATATTTCATTGAATCGTATTTATACGGATCTGAATAAAAATGATTCCGCACTTTATTATGCCAGGGAAAGCCTGAAAATTTTTGAAAAGCGCAAAGACCCGTTCGGGAAAAAAGATGCATACAATCTGCTTACGTCCAGTTTCAATCGCCTGGGTCAGTCTGACAGTGCTATAGCATATCTAAAGCTCGCTAAATCATTAAGTGATAGTCTGCATGATGAAGAGCGAAAAAATCTTCTTGCATTCCAGGATGTGATTGTGGAAGAGCAGGCCAAATTTGAAAAACTGGAGAAAGAAAGAATAGAAACCCGTGAAAAATTAAGAACCTCCCTGTTACTGTCTGGCCTTGCTGTATTTACCGCCATTGTTATTTTCCTTTATAGAAATAACCAGCAAAGGAAAAAAACCAATGAAACTTTACGGCAGCGGAATGAAGAAGTTGAAAATGCATTGAATCAATTAAAATCTGCTCAGACTCAACTTATCCAATCCGAAAAAATGGCTTCTCTTGGAGAACTCACGGCGGGGATAGCACATGAGATTCAAAACCCGTTGAACTTCGTGAACAATTTCTCTGAGGTTAATACAGAGTTGATCACAGAGCTGCTACAGACACAGAGACACGGAGGGGAACGCGGAGACACAGAGGAGATCACTCAGACCATATTGGAAAATGAACAAAAAATCCTTCATCATGGCAAACGCGCCGATGCTATTGTAAAAGCTATGCTGCAACACAGCCGGGGCAGCGGCGGGCAAAAAGAACCAACGGATATCAATGCGCTGGCAGATGAATATTTGCGGCTTGCATATCATGGGTTAAAAGCAAAGGATAAATCTTTTAATGCGGCCTTTCATTTAGCAGCGGATAATGACTTGCCAAAGGTGAATGTAGTTTCACAGGATATTGGACGGGTATTGCTAAACCTCATTAATAATGCTTTCCAGGCGGTAAACGGGTTTTCTGAAAAACCTATGGTGACGGTAACAACGTTGAAAAAAGACCATATCGTAGAGATCAAAGTGAGGGATAACGGACCCGGTATTCCTGAAGCCATCCGGGATAAGATCTTCCAACCCTTCTTCACCACCAAACCTCCTGGCCAGGGAACTGGATTGGGTTTGAGTTTAAGTTACGATATTGTAAAGGCGCATGGTGGGGAATTGAAAGTAGAGACAAAAGAAGGCCAGGGATCTGAATTTGTCGTTAGTTTACCTGTTAACGGATAGAAAATGAAACTGACCAAGAAACTGGAAGCAGAAGTGCTGGAGAGATACCATGCCTTCTGGGACGCCAGCCTTAAAGGCGAGATGGAAACCATGGGTCAATTCCTTGATGATGACATCATAGTGTATGGATCAGCAGCAGGCGAAATATTTTCCTCAAAAAAAGAAGCCCTGCGTTTTTACAAAGCCGCGGCTGACCAAACCGCAGGTAGGGTTGATTTTCGCAACAGGCAGATCATTTTAAAAGCTATTGGTGAAACCGTTATACTCAATGAGCAGTGTGATCTGTATGTTTTAATGGAGGGCTCATGGACCTTTTATGGTCATGCCCGTATCACCTCCATTTTTGAACAAAAAAGCAACACCTGGAAACTGGTGCACCACCATGCCTCTCTCCCGGACAGCAGAACAGAAGAAGGGGAACAGCTCAACACAGATAAGATAAAAGCCGAAAACATCCAGCTTAAAGACGCCGTCAAACGCCGCACCCTGGAACTGGAAGAAAAGAACAAAGAACTTGAAGTTGAAGCGGCACTGGAACGGGTCAGGGGTAAAGCGATGGCCATGCACAACAGTAATGACATCCTCGCAACTACAAGCATATCCTTTGAAGAATTAAAAAAACTCGGAATACATTCCATTCGATGCGGAATTGGCCTGTTGTCCAAAAATTCCATGGAAGCCAAAGTTTACGCATCAGCAACAGATTCCACTGGCGCCTTTCAAACGATGGTAGGAAAACGCGACATGAATGAACACCCTTCTTTAATAAGGCAATATCAGAATTGGCTTAAACAGGAAAATTCAGTTGAAGCAATAAGTGACGAAGAACTTAGATCTTACTATAGTTTACTGTTTTTTAAAGGTTCCCGCGCTTCAGCAACTCCAGAGAAATTTGACAAGAAACAATATGGTTACTATTTCCCATTTGCGGAGGGGTTATTTTATTCCTGGAGTGATCATCCGTATACAGAACACGAAATAAATATCCTGGATCGTTTCAAAGCGATCATGGCGCTGACATTTCGGCGATTCCTCGACCTTCAAAAAGCAGAGGCCCAGACAAGGGAAGCACAGATAGAATTAGGACTGGAAAGGGTAAGAGCCAGGGCCATGGCCATGCAGCATTCAGATGAACTGGCCGAACTGGTGGCAACAGTATTCAGGGAATTGAATCATCTTGATTTTTCACTGGCCAGCTGTATTATCTGGATTCACAATCCTGCCGAAAAAACAAATACGCTCTGGATTGCCAGTGATGAAATGAATAAACCGGCCAAGCCTTTAGAGGTAGTTCCTTTCTATCCGCCATTTTTTAATTCCATTGTTCCTGCCTGGAAAGCTAAAGATCCCAAATGGATATTTTCTTTGACAGGTACGGAAAAGAAGAAGTTTGAAAAACTGTTTTTTAAAGAATATCCCGAATTGCCGGATGAACTGAAAAAACCAGTCAGCGAAAACAAACAAATCACTTTTTCTGCATCGTTCAACAATTTTGGCGCACTGGAAGTGGTAGCCACCGTACCGCTCACAGATGATAAGTTTGAAATACTTCACCGTTTCGGAAAAGTATTTGATTCGAGTTATACCCGATTTAATGACCTGAAGAAAGCTGAAGCACAGGCAAGAGAAGCACAGATAGAAGCTTCCATGGAAAGGGTAAGAAGCAGAACCATGGCCATGCAGAAAAGTGCAGAGCTGATGGATGTGGCTGTTTTGCTGTATAACGAACTTAAGCATCTAGGCGTAACACAGCAATTCTTTGAAACCGGGTATGTTGAAATTGATGAAGTGAATAAGATCCAGACCGGCTGGACAACAACACCGGATGGAAATTATTTAGAACCATTTTATCTCCCATTAAACGGTGAGCCCGTATTAGATGCAAGGTATGAAGCATGGAAGCAACGTGTGCCTGTTTTCAAACAGTTGGTAGGTGGCGAAGCATTGAAGCGGACAATTGAATTCACGCTCCCATATATGGGCAATAAAGAAGCGGAAGAAATCACAAGAAACGCCCCCGACTCTATCATCTTTTATTGCGGGAATTTTGAGCATGGTTATCTCTCCATTAATTCGGATACGCTGCTGGGTGCTGAGGCAGAGGCATTGCTGGCCAGGTTCACACGAGTCTTTGAAATGACTTATAAACGCTTTCTTGACCTGAAAAAAGCTGAAGCGCAGACCCGGGAAGCGCAGGTAGAAGCTGCCCTGGAAAAAGTAAGGAGCCGTTCACTGGCCATGCACAAAAGTGAGGAGCTGGCCGATCTTTCTTTAGAAGTGGTGAAACAGGTTCAGATATTGGGAGTACCTACCTGGTTCTGTGCATTTAATATTTATGATGATGATGCAGGAAGTTCATTGGAATGGGGCAGTAATGGCCAGGGAACCTTTGCCAAATACAGAACACCAAGAGAAGGGATCTTTCTTCGTTATTATGAAGCCGGGCAAAAAGGAGAAACGCTGCTGATCAATGAAATTGGGAAAGATGAATGTGCTGCCCATTATGAATATCTCTGTAGTCTGCCGGGTGTAGGAGAACAATTGCTCAGTATGAAAGCCGCAGGTATACCATTTCCAACTTACCAGATCGATCATGTCGCTTTCTTCAAATACGGCTATATCATATTCATTACCTATGAGCCGGTGCCTGAGACCCATGAGATCTTTAAACGATTTGCCAAAGTATTCGAACAGTCCTATACCCGCTTCCTGGATCTTCAGAAAGCTGAAGCCCAGGCCCGCGAAGCGCAGATCGAAGCTGCGCTGGAAAGAGTGCGTTCACGCAGTCTGGCCATGCACCATACTAACGAATTGCAGGATGTTGTGAATGTTGCCGCCCAGCAATTGCTTAAGATGAATATTGATATGGACGGAGGGATGTTCATTGCCATCAACGATGAAGTGACAGATGACCTTCCGTTCTGGGCTGCTGCAGGCGCTGCGGATTATGTGCAGAAGGTGACCATACCGTTCCTTGACAAGCCCACGTTTACAGGATTACATGATGCTATCCTTCGGCGCCAGCCATTTTACACAGAGTATTACTCAAAGGAAGAGAAGGATGAGTTTCTGAAACATTTGTTCCGGCACCATCCCTGGAACCAGAACAGCGAAGCCAGAAAACAGGATTTGCTGGCCAGGGAAGGCGGTTATGCCAGGTCGTTAGTAGTCAACCGGTACACCACCATTGGAATTACAAACCATCATGGCAAAATATTCTCGGATGCGGACAATACAGTGCTCAAGCGTTTCGGAGCCGTACTGGAGCAGTCTTATACCCGTTTCCTCGATCTTCAAAAGGCCGAAGCCCAGACTCGGGAAGCGCAGATAGAAGCAGCGCTGGAAAGAGTGAGGAGCAGAACCCTGGCTATGCAAAAAAGTGAGGAACTCGGCGATGTGGCTGCGGTATTGTTTCAACAAATGAATCAACTGGTAACCAACCTCTGGACTTGCGGATTTGTTTTATGCGAAAAGAACCGGGATGAAGATGAGTGGTGGCTGAGCATGGACGGTGACTTTACCCGCGGTTTTTTTCTGCCCAACGTAGGTGATTACGCGCATTCCACACTATATGAGGGATGGTTAAATGGTGATACCATCAGGGCAGTTCAACTGGAAGGCGAAGCTCTTCAGCAACACTACGATTGGCTGATGGAAATCCCTGTTTCGCGTAGAATTTTTGAAGAAATGGATGCAGCCGGTCTTGCCCGTCCTGATTGGCAAAAACTCCACGCCGCCTACTTTTCAAAGGGTTACCTGGTGCTTATTACAAGGGAGCCTTGCGGTGAAGAAGAAATATTTAAACGTTTTGCCGCTGTATTCAATCTTACTTATACCCGTTTTAACGATCTGCAAATTGCCGAAGCACATGCGGTGCAGGCAGAACAGGATCTGATAGCCATTAAGGAAGCAAAACAAAAAGCTGAACAAGCATTAACTGAACTACAGTCCACCCAGAAACAGCTGATCCAGGCAGAGAAAATGGCGAGCCTGGGTGAACTCACGGCAGGCATTGCGCATGAGATCCAGAACCCGCTGAATTTCGTCAATAATTTTAGTGAAGTGAATAAGGAATTGCTGGCTGAGATGAGGGAGGAAATTGAAAAAGGAAATTTGGACGAAGTGAAGGCGATCGTTAACGACATGTCCGTTAATGAAGAAAAGATAAGTGAACACGGCAGAAGGGCTGACGCTATTGTAAAAGGCATGCTCCAACACAGCCGCAGCAGCAGCGGAGAAAAGGAGTCCACAAATATCAATGCCCTGGCCGATGAGTATTTGCGTTTGGCTTATCATGGCTTGAAAGCAAAAGACAGATCGTTCAATGCAACTATCAAAACAGATTTTGATCAAAATATCGGCAATATCAATATCATTCCCCAGGATATCGGCCGGGTATTATTGAACCTGATCAACAATGCATTCTATGCGGTGAATGAAAAGAAAAAACAGATCGGTGAAAGTTATGAACCCGAAGTAACGGTTGTCACAAGGCTGATTAATGATTCGAAGAATTCGCTGATTATTTCAGTTAAGGATAATGGCAACGGAATTCCGGATGCAATCAAAGAAAAGATCTTCCAACCCTTCTTCACCACCAAACCAACCGGGCAGGGAACAGGATTGGGGTTGAGCTTGAGTTATGATATCGTGAAAGCGCATGGGGGTGAGTTGAAATTGGAAACGCGGGATGGACAAGGGTGTGAGTTTATTATTCAATTACCCATATCTGTCAATTAAAAAAATTTCTTACCTTCTTCACGGAATATCGTGTTACCCTTCCGAACCAGGCTTGATGCCTATTGCTGCTTACTTTCCCTTGTATTGTCTATTTGTTTTTTACCCTATAGAATGGCGATCATTCATTTACCCGTTTCCCTGATGCGAGTTATCAATTAATCCTTTAAACATAAACCTACATTGTCATGAAAAAGCACGTTGTCCTCTTCAATGCCGGTCTGGCATTGACCCTTTTCATTTTTTCCGGATGTTCAAATAATAAACCCGCTGAACCGGTAGCGGAAACACCTGCCGTGGCAGCAGCGGAAAAACCCAACTTCGGAGGCTTCGAAACCCAGGCCCAATGGGGTGAACACCTTGTTACCATCGGCGGTTGCCACGATTGCCATACGCCCAAAAAGATGACTCCCATGGGACCTGTGGACGACAGTACCAGGCTCTTATCAGGACATCCCGAAGGTATGCCTGCTCCTGATGTTGACCGCAAACAACTGGAATCCAAGGGATTTATCCTCACCGCTACATTTACATCATGGGTAGGACCCTGGGGGATCACCTATTCTGCAAACCTGACTCCCGATCCAACCGGTACAGGCAACTGGACCGAAGAACAGTTTGTTTACGCGTTGCGGAATATGATAAGCAAAGGACTTCCAGGCGGGAGACCGCTCATGCCACCGATGGCTTTGATGCCAGTTAAACATATGTCAGATGCGGAGCTCAAAGCCATATATGCCTACCTGAGAACAGTTACACCTATTAAAAATAATTCGGTTCAACCCACACCTCCGGCCCTCGCTAAAAAGTCCTGATCCGGTTAAAATAAATTCTAGAAATGAATGACTGAGGAAGAGTTTGGTTGCTGACGGTATTTATGAAAATTGATTCCCCAAGCAACCAAATTCAATCTCAGGTCAGATCAATGGAGCCGGGTTGTCCTCTCCATCATTACTCATAACATGCACGGTCTCGAAAGATGCGGCCAGTGCTGTTTCAGCTGCAGAATAAGTTTTGACAACTTTTACCGCAACGATCGCTAATGGAATGCCTGACAGGCAATGAATGATATTTCCAATGGTGCTATAGGTAAGTTCTTCTATAGTGTCCGCCTTCATGCTATACCTGAACAGGATCTGGCCCAGGAAATTGCTGAACAACCATAAGCCCCACCATGTACCCAACAGGCCGATATATTGTTTACCCGATCCAAGTCCTTTTTTTTCCAGAATATCAAAAATTTCCTGGTACATCTCTTTCATGATCTGGTAAGGCCTGAACCAGCCTATGATAGGTACAAACCAACTCAATGCGGCCCATTTTTCTTCAAAGCTCAGATAACTGGTTAACCTGTGCATGTTGTCATATGCACGCCGGAACCATTTGATGAACACGATGCCGGCCACCGCAACAAAGGCCAGTTGCACAATGCCAATCATCTGCTCGCGATAATCATTGGCTTCAACGGCCTGTGGGGAGATCTCAACACCCCTGGCGGCATCACTAAGTAATCTGTATTGAAAATATCCTGATAAGGCTCCTGCAATATCCAGGATCATCACGATCCATATCAACATGACGGCATTCTTCGCCCTTTCTTCGTTTGGTTTCAAAGTAATCATAGTGGTAAAAATTGCAATATAAATAAAACTAGAAATTCACCTATAGCAGATTTGAGATGTGATCTTCAATCGTCTAGAAAATTCTATTTATCTTAAACAAGGCAGTACCAGGTATATAGAAATTCATATGAAGGCAAAATCTTTCAAAGGATCATCAACTGAAGAAATAGAAAAAGCGCTTGAACAAAGTTTGGAAGATAATTACAAACCCACCCTGGCTTTTGTATTCATCTCGATCAAGCAAGACATTGACCGGGTTTGCCAACTTTTTGACCAACGGGGCATTGCCATTTTTGGTGCAACTTCCTGCAACGAATTCATTGACGGTGAAATTGAATCTGGAAGCATCGTAGTTCTTTTACTGGACATGGACCCTGCACATTTTTTCATCTTATTTGAAGATTATCGGGATCAGGATGTTTTGGCCCTTGCCCGTTCTATGGCTACCAAAGCAAAAGATCAATTCAGAAATCCTGTTTTCCTGATCTCCCTGGGTATTGAGGTAGCGAATGCAGCGGGATTAGGAGAGCCAGTGCTCCGGGCCATTGAAGCTGTTGCGGGGAAAGATGTGGTGATCTGGGGTGGCAGAGCAGGAGATGATTTTATGTTTACCGAATCTATCGTATTCACCAATCAGCGGTATTCCAAAAGGGGTATCTTATTGCTGGTATTGGATGGTGATAAGATCCAGGTGGCAGGCCAGGCTGCTTCAGGCCAGATATCAGTTGGAACGGAAAAAACAATTACTAAAGCAAACGATAACTGGATATACGAGATCGACAACCAGCCCGCTACTGATATGATCATTAAGTTTTTGGGACTTGACCTGACGCCGGAAGAAGCCAGGACCTTTCTGGCTCCATTTATTTTGTTCAGTCTTTCCCGGGATAAAGGCGACCCGGTGATGCGCAGCCTGGGACAATTCAACTGGCAAACCAAGGCTATAGTGAATCTTGGAAATATCAAACAAGGTGAAAAGATCCGGTTAACCCTCCCACCCGATTTTGAAATCGTTGAAGTAGT
>DATGXN010000260.1:0-11395 GCA_035298945.1 Chitinophagaceae bacterium
TGTACAGTTCCATCATCCATTGCAGGTTGATTTGTTTCTTTTTCCGCAAGATCGCTACGTCATATTTTCGCAAGTCGAGACCATAACAAACCTGGTCCATAAAAAGTGGCGTTTCTGCCATACCCTTGATACTGGTTGGCGTGTAGGAGAAATCATATTTACCCTTGAGCTCCGGGCTGCCAATGACAGTGAATGGGAAATAAGTACCACGACCGTGATTGAGGTAAGTGCCTTCAAATAAACAGGTGGAAGGATAGAGTAAAATGGATTGCTGTGTATTCAAATTGGGAGAAGGCGGTACGGGCAGTGTATAGGGCATATCGTGGTTATAGTTGGCCACTTTGATGATGGTAAGCCTGCATTTTACTTTCCCCGTCAGCCATCCCTCTCCATTGGCCATTTGCGCAAATTCACCCACTGTTAATCCGTGTGATATCGGAATGGGGAACATGCCTATGCCCGATTTGAATTTCATATCAAGAATGGGTCCGTCGATCAGGTAGCCATTGGGATTGGGTCTGTCGAGGATCAGCAGTTCTTTATTGTTGTCATAACATGCCTCCATTAACCGCGACAATGCATTGATATTGGTATAGAAGCGACAGCCTACGTCCTGCAGATCATAGATCAAGATATCAACATCTGCGAGGTCTTCTTTGGACGGTTTATTCTTCTTACCATATAAAGAAACAACAGGAATTCCCGTAGCCACATCGATCTCATCTGATACTGCAGTGCCGGCACTGGCATTGCCACGAAAACCGTGCTCGGGGCCAAATACCTTGACAATGTTCACCCCCAATTTTTTCAAACTGTCAACCAGATGCGTTTTTCCAATAATGGAAGTTTGGTTGGCGAGCATCGCAACTCTTTTACCCTTGAGGCGGGGCAGATATTTTTCGGTTTGCTCTGCACCTGTTTTTAAAATCCCCTTACCATTACCTGCAGCGTTCTCAGATGGCAGATCATTACGATTAATAAATACACTCAATCCAAGAAAAAGAACGAAAAAAAACTTCATTGTTTAAGTTGTTTATGCTGACCGTAAAATTGAAAATTATCTTCTCCTGCCAACGCTGGGCCGGCTGGAGCTGGACATAGTACGGCCACCACTATTCGGAGAAGCTGATTTGGTTTGAGTAGGCATGGCTGATGTTGATGGTTTATTATATGTTGATGCCTTATTAGTTGTTGTCGGTTTATTATTGCTTAGATTATTCGTTGATGCTTTATTGGTAGTAGCCGCTTTATTAGCACCACCATAATTGCCATTAACATTGTTGTGATTTACTGTATTGGAAGTATTCCTGGTATTATTGTAGTTATTGTAATTGTTTGTATTATGAACAATTACAGTAGTATTTCCATAACCTCCGTGATAGCCGGCATGGTAATAGTAATTATGATAATGATAAGAGCTTACCGCAATCACTGCGAATGCAGTGTAATATGGTGGATAATAGGCGTAATGATAAGGTGGATAATAGGGAACATACACAGGTGAATATACATACTGTACTATGGGTGCGGATTCAACTACTACAACAGTGGTGGCAGCCGCAGCAGGTTGAGTGCCTGCATAGGCCGGGTTTGGTGTAGAGGCAGGTTTAGGTTCTACAACGTAATTTTTACCATACAATGCTTCGTCACCAACGATCTGTAGGGTAACCTTTCCATTTTTGTCTTTTGAAACCAGGATAACGGCAACATCCTGTTTTTCTTTTTCAGTTACATCAACCTGAAGAATAAAAGTAAAGTCCTTGTCTTTTTGCCTGGTCTCTACTTTGATGAAATCAACTTTTTTATCCAGGTTTAAGTCCAGGTTATTGATTTTCGTCTGTTCATCATTCAACGATTTTTCAAAATCTTCTATCGTTTTTGATTTTTGAAACAGTGTCAGTACAGCATAAAGATCAAGGTTGTCGCCCGGCAAGCCTAACAAAGCAGTTGAATCTTCTGCAGTTTGGGCTGATGCAGACACGCACAACAAACTCATTACTACTGATAAAACGAATATTTTTATTCTCATGATCTTATGATTATTTATTAATGTATTCCTGGTTCTATTCAACAGGAATATCTGAAGTGCTCATGTCTTTCACGCACACATATTTACCATCTCTTTTTTCAAATATGCTTATAAAACTCCCGGAATTGAAAACAGTGTTGGTGGAATCAACTACTTTGTAATATCCGGTTTCCACAACCAAATTCCCATCGTTGGATATTAAGATATCCTTGGAAGTAAATGAAATTTTATTGGTATTTGAGGCAATGGAGGAGATATAATATGCTCTAATTGCTTCCTTCCCAATCAACGGAGGTCTGTTTGGGAAAAAGGATACTGCATCATCTGCATAATACCCTATATCTGTCAAGCTACCCTCATTGTAAACTTTTGCAAAAGCATCTTCCTTGGCCTGAATTTCTTTTTTTATTTGTTCTTTATCAATCGCAGCAGCTACTGATTCTTCTTTCTTAGTATTACAAGAGAACAAAACTGACAAAATACCTGCAACTAATAGTACCGTTATTGAGCTCTTATTTTTCATGATTATTAGTTTACTTAAAAACGCTATTGTTAAAATGCCAAGAGAGGTGCGTATTGAGATATTGAATGTACTGCCATTTTTATTGTAAAGGCGCTTTGAGGTAATATAACAGTAAAGTCAGGCCATGTAAAGCTTTGATAGTTCTCTAATTTTGTCCTTCAGCCTTTCTTTCAAGTGCTTCGGCGAGATCAGCTTCACATTTTCTCCATAGCCCAGGATTAACCCATCAAGTTCAACGGTATCGTAAACTGTCAATTCAATACGGAGAGATTTGTTAGTTTGCTTAATGATCTGCTGGGTGGGATGGATCTTGTTTTGCTGTATGGTCTCGATTAAACGGGGATGATTAAATTCTAAAATTACTTTGATGGGGGATGTGTCGTAGCGATGCCATATGCCCAGGCTGTATTTGAAATAGTCTTCGGGCTTGAAGGTGGGATCTTTATAGTACTCGAATTTGCCGGGCAGGATCTGCTGGATGCGGTTCAGGGAATAGATCTTGATGGCTTCTTCGCCCTTCTTATCATGGTCATAGGCCACCAGGTACCAGAGCCCTTTGTTCTGTTTAAGTACATAAGGACTTAACTGCTTTTTCTCTTTGTTATAGGTGACGCCGATCTGTTTTTTTTCATGGATGGCATTGATCAGCTCCGGCAGCCATTTGTTGCCCGCGCTTTCATTGTCCCACTCAGGCTGAATGAATTTCTGGCTCTTGGCATCGTTCCAATATTTTACTGATCCGTCATTGGCGATCAGTTTTTCCACCAGCTCGCGGAATTTTTCCTTTAGCGAGGTTTGCTTAAAAGTCTGGAACAGGTTTTGTGCCAGTACCAGCATTACCTTATCGTCATCTGTTAAGGCTTTCTGATAGTATCGATAATCAGGCTTTGAGTAATGGTAACCGAGGGTTCTTGTCCAGCTCAGTTTTACGTCTTCCGTATCTGCCAGGGCTTTAAGTTCCTTGAGATCTTTGTCGAGCATTGCCTTGCCTATAGGATCGTCGATCTGATCGTTGACAAAGTCAAGAAGTTTTTCCCTGTCGGCGATGAATGTTTTTCCACCAATCAGTTGGTCAATGATCTTCAATCTTTCCTCCGAGCTTTTGATGCGGGGCATGCAGGTTGTTTATATAAAAATAGTGAAAACGGGAAGTTTGAATTCTTGTTAGTAAATGGGACAGGTTCCGAAAGAAATAATTGACCGGCTCTTATGAAAAATATTGTAAATTTTAAGGAGATCTAAAATTTACTATATGGATATTGATAAGGCTACACAAACAATGATCGATAACCTGCAAAAGAATACAGGGAAGTCGCTGGATCAATGGACTGCGTTGGTAAAGAAGAAGAACTTTGAGAAACATGGGGAGATCCTGAAGTTCCTGAAAGGCGATCATGGTCTTACTCACGGCTTTGCCAACCTCATCGCACACAAGGCAAAAGGTTCCGATGCAGGATCTGCAGAAAACCCGGATGATCTGATAGTAAAACAGTATCAGAACAAGGAATCACTGAAGCCGATCTACGATAGACTACTCGCCGGGATACTTGCCTTTGGTGAGGATATTGAAATTGCTCCAAAGAATACATATGTAAGCCTGCGGCGAAAAAAGCAATTTGCCATTTTGAATCCGGCCACCAAAACAAGATTTGAAATTGGCATCAACCTGAAAGGACAAGAGCCCAAGGGAAAGCTGGAAGCCGAAAAGCCCAACTCCATGTGTTCCCACAAGATCAACATTGCAGACTTAAAGGATATTGACGATGAAGTGATGCAATGGATCAGGACGGCATATAATAGTGCGGGGTAGGTGATCGTAGGCGCATAATTATCATCCAAAATATAATATTTTAGGTTTGTAATCCCAAAATATTATAATATCTTGGGATTGTAATCCCAGAATATGATAAAAAGGGTTCTGCAACAACAGATCGAGCAGCGGCTATTCAAGGGTAAAGCGATCATCCTGCTTGGCCCCAGACAGGCGGGGAAGTCGACTCTGGTAAACTCGATCACACAGGGCAAAGATCCTATTGTAATGACCGGCGATGATGCCGATGACAGGAAGTTGCTGATGGATGCCTCTGTATCGGGCTTAAAGTCTATCCTTGGGAATAAGACCATGCTTTACATTGATGAGGCGCAAAGGGTGCCAGGCATTGGTATCACGATCAAGCTCATCACCGATCATATCAAAGACGTGCAGGTGATTGCCACTGGTTCATCTTCTTTCGACCTGGCCAATAGCATCAATGAGCCGCTTACAGGTAGGAAATATGAGTTTCGGCTTTTTCCCTTGAGTTTTGGAGAAATGGTAGCTCACCATGGTATGCTGGAAGAGAAGAGGAACCTGGAGCACAGGTTGGTCTATGGATATTATCCGGAGATCGTCACCAAACGGGGCGAAGAAAAAGAGTTGTTGACTTTACTTGCAAACAGTTATCTCTATAAAGACCTGTTGATGTTGGAGCAGCTAAAAAAACCTCAACTGCTGGAGAAACTGGTTCGGGCGTTAGCATTGCAGGTGGGAAGTGAAGTGAGTTTTAATGAACTGGGAAAAACTGTGGGAACAGATAATAAAACCGTTGAGAAATATATTGATCTCCTGGAAAAGGCCTTTGTGATCTTCAGGCTTCCTGCATTCAGCAGGAATGTGCGCAATGAAATCAGGAAAGGGAAGAAGATCTATTTTTTTGACTGCGGAATCAGGAATGCTGTGATCAATGATTTCAGGCCATTTGACATACGCCTGGATAAAGGTGCGCTTTGGGAGAATTTTGTAATCGCGGAAAGAATGAAATTTATCCACTATAATGGGCTGCACTTGAAGCAATATTTCTGGCGCACTACCCAGCAACAGGAGATAGACCTTGTTGAAGAGGGGGAAACATTATCAGCCTACGAAATAAAAACATCGGCCGCGGCAAGGGCCAGGTTTCCGGCTACATTTACGAACAATTATCCTGATTCAACATACAGACAAATTCATATGGATAATGTTGAATCCATACTTTCCTGAAGCTGCTTCCTAACGCTCCAAAAGATTAAAAAATATCCAGGTTTCAGAATCGCCTAAAGGCTCTTACCGCCAGTGAACTTGCTTTATCAGTAAGGGATTGTTTTCCTGTAGAAAAATCCTGCGACCATGCCAGTTTTTCATCTTGCTCCGTTGAACTCCAGTATGACGAATTGGTCAACCCTGGAATTATTGAAGCTTGCTGGTACAGCAGATTTAACTGATCTTTTGCCGGCAGAAACCAGGTATGACCATAAGCACTAAGATCTATAATGAAACAATTGTAAGCAGCATATTCTTTTTCTATCTTTTGTGCGAATACGATGGTGCCGGTATTTGTATAGCCATCTATCAGGCTTGTGGCTTCGGTTTTTATATATTGGCCATTGTACCATACTGATTTTTGGAGTTCATTAGAGACGATCAATCCATGTTGACCCGTGCTGTCAATATGAGCTACATATCCCTTGAAAAGATTCTGTCCGATTTTTAATTCAGGAGTTGTGAGCGATAGTTCATTACCATAAGCAGTTCCTGCTTTATTTCTTGCAAATGCACGCACCCAATATTTTGTCATGGGTTTCAGATTATACATACTAAACCCGAATGCACCTGTCCCTTTAACCGCATTAAAATCCCAGAACAGATCTTTAGGAGGATTTAAGGGCCAAAGGTGATCTGGTACAGTTGGATTTGGAGCAGTACCCCAGACTATTCCTCTGTACCATGTAGGTTCAATGCCCTCGGATATTGAGATGGCGTTACATAATGCTGAAACTGGTGTTATATCGGCCAACGGACCTGTGCTTAGACTTGGGATGCCAGAAGGTAGGGTTGATGGATTTGTTGATTCTTTTTTGCAACTAAAATGAACCAATGAAAGCATGATTGCTATTGCGATGCCCGAAAGCCTGTGATGTTTTTTCATGATGGCTAATTTTTCAATAGCAAATTAGCCTGAGTCCAATCAATCAGATAATTGATTTCCACAACGGTGTTTACTCGAGTTGCAATTTCTGCGGGAAATTAGGATTCTATCATTTCATGCAGCCTTTTCACGGTGTTTGAAAAATGATACTCATCGGCCAGGGGTTTGCAGAGTCCCAGGGTTTCATAGCAGACGAGCTTGTCGTCGATAACCCGCAGATCATCTATCCAGTTCCTTTCGGTACAATCGAAAATATAGTACCTCCGGGTATTCACATCGTAAGTAACGGCGAAATGAGTGCCCCGGGCATCGGTGGGAACAATGTAGACGGCATAAGGACTATCCCATTTAGAGTTGTAGAGGAATTCATAATTGGCATTGCGGATGAAATAAGCCTGCACGCCCATGTCTTCCAGTGTCAGATAAAGCTCTGACAGTTTCTTTTCCATCAGCGGCAATGAAAGGTGATCTTCTTTAAAAAGTCGGAACGGATACCAGGCTTCATAAATGGAATGGAAGAACTCCAGGGAGTTTTTATCCATTGTTAGTTTATAATCGAATCGCGGATTGCCAGGAGCGAAATAGCCGGGGTAGAAAAATTCCAGGCCTTCGTTGATGGCCCATTCAACAGAGAGATAATAGAGGTATTTACCCAGGCTGAATTGGGAATGCTTGGGGTCATAGAAATTCACGATACCTGCTGCACTGTTCTTGCCGAGGTCGAAGAAGCCAGCTGCTACCAGCTCTTCCCCACACCAGATGTTGATCACTTTGGTGTTGAATACGTTGTCTGATTTCTCACCAAACAAAACATCTTCCAAAGATTTCGGCCAGCTCTCCGGCTTAGATTCACGGTAATGCTGGTAAAGCACTTCATGTGTGGCCGAAGGATGGGCATCATCGATATAGACAGAGAATCGGGTATCTTTTTTCATCTTCCTGAACCATTTCGGGAACTGGAACGCCGAGAGGCGGTGGCGAAGCCAGATCAGGTCCCTGAAATTAAAATCGTCATCCTGCAGGAACTGGCTGGTGAAAATGCTTTGATCCATTCTGAACCATCCCCTGGAGAGGTACTGGTCCAATTCTTCCGGTTTAATGCTTGTTAATGCCCTTGATGCTTTATACATACTTTCCATGTTTGTACTGTAAACATAGAAGTGTAGTTTGTAATGATATTACAAAGAACACGGGTGGAGATATATTTATTTCAGATCATCGACTAGTTGGGATAACTTAGAAAGTAGACTTTCCCGTAAAATGAAGCAGCACAAACTTCCATTTGGTTATGCTCTGATAGTTTCGATTCTGATCGTCATTTCAATGCTTTCGCTGCAATACTGCAGGAATCCGGATACGGATGAACGCTTGAAAATGGCTGATGTTATTGAAAATTCCATTAAAACGGAGATGCTCAATCTTTGGTATCCACGTGCAGTGGATACAGTATATGGAGGTTTTCTCAGCAGTTTTACCTACAACTGGCAACCAACCGGCGACCAGGATAAGATGATTGTTACGCAGGCCCGTCACACCTGGTCTAATTCAAAAGCTGCAATGCTTTATCCTGAAAATCCTGTCTTCAGGAAAGCAGCACAACACGGCTTTAAGTTTTTGCGTGATGTGATGTGGGATGATAAAGCTGGGGGATTTTATAACCTCGTGGACCGCACGGGTAAGCCAATTCCGGAAATGAAGACCGCGTATGGGAATGCATTTGCCATTTATGGACTATCGGCCTATATCCTGGCTACTGGTGATACGGGCGCTTTGGAGCTCGTGAAGAAGGCATTTGCCTGGCTCGAGGAAAACAGCCATGATCCCGTTAATAAAGGGTACTTCCAACATCTTGGATCTGATGGCCGGCCAATCGCCAGGCCTGATTCAATTGAGTCCACATCTGATCTTGGGTATAAAGATCAGAATAGTTCAATTCATTTGCTGGAAGCGTTTACAGAATTGTACCAGGTATGGCCCGATCCGCTGGTGAGGGAGCGATTGGCTGAAATGCTTTCATTGGTACGCGACACTATGGTAAATGAGCATGGTTCCCTGGTACTGTTTTTTCAGCCCAACTGGACACCCGTATCGTTCAGGGACTCGTCTTATGAAACAATCATGAAACATCATCAACTTGATCACGTCTCATTTGGCCATGATGTTGAAACAGCATATCTGTTGATTGAAGCTACGCAGATTCTTGGTCTTAAAAACGATTCTAAGACGCAGACCATTGCCAAAAAAATGATCGATCATTCGCTGGCGAAGGGATGGGATCCTGCTGTTGGCGGATTTTATGATGAAGGATATTATTTTAAGGATAGTACTGATATTACAATTACCAGGGATACAAAAAATTGGTGGGCACAGGCAGAAGGGCTCAATACCTTGCTGCTAATGGCAGATCTCTATCCCCAGGATCCGCAGAACTACTATGACAAGTTCAAAATCCAGTGGCAATACATCAGTAAGTACCTGATCGATCATGAATACGGCGACTGGTATTCCGGAGGACTGGATAAGCAGCCCGAATTGAAAACAGCACTTAAGGGACATATCTGGAAAGGGAACTATCATCAGTTTCGTTCCCTGGCTAATTGTGTAAAAGCGCTAAGAAGAAGCGGCGGAACTCACTAGCCGATTGTAACTTTTCCCTTGGTGGCCACTGAGCGATAGATAGCCTCCACCACTCTGATGTCTTTTAATCCTTCTTCACCGGGGACAAGCATGGGTTTCTTATTCATGATCGATAAGGCATCGTCATCCATTTGTTTTGCCTGCTGATTGGGGAGCTGGGTATTTATTATTATTCCATCGCTTGTTTCACCTTTATTGCCACTGTATGCCTGAAATGGCGAGAGTTTATACCAGCCCTTAGCGCATTTTACGTTCAGCATATTCATCGATTTTCCAAAACTCGTTTCACATTTTGCAGTAACACCATTCATGAATTCAAGGTCAAAATTCATCGTTTCTTCTACTTCCTTGTAAATCTCTGGTCGGGTTGTTGACGCATAGGCTGTTACAGCGATGGGTTCCAATCCTGTTGCATAACGTGCCGCATTCAGTGGGTAAACACCCATATCATACATGGCACCGCCACCCATTTTCTTCTGCTGTTTCCAGTGATCAGAGCGGCCATCGAAATAACCTGCCGCTGCTTCCACGGATAATATTTTTCCATAGGTCTGTTCTTTACGGAATTGGATGATTTGTTGTGTGTTAGGCTCGTGATGTACCCGATATCCTATGCTGAGTGTGACTTTATTTTTATTGCATGCATCTATCATTTTCTGGCATTCGGATACGGTCATGGCCATTGGTTTTTCGCACCATACATGTTTGCCTGCATTAGCTGCGCGAATACTGTATTCCATATGCATGGATGGTGGCAGCACAATGTAGACAACGTCAATGGCGGGATTGTTTGCTATTGAATCAAAGTTGGCATAGTTGTAAATATTCCCGGCCTGCAGTTTATATTTCTGCTTCCATTTTTCGGCTTTCTCGGGAGATCCGGTTACTATACCTACAAGTTCACAGTGTTTAGTCAATTGCAGAGACGGAGCAAGCAAATCGGTGCTGTAATAGCCTAATCCTACCAGGGCAACTCCAAGTTTTTCCTTGTTTTTTGGAATCAGAATACTGGCAAATGACTGGTTTAGTAAGGTCAGGCCGGCGGCTCCAGCCAGCGATTTTTGAATGAAATCTCTCCGGTTGATCATGTCAAAAATATTTTTAGGAATTGACGAATTGCTATGAATGAGCTTGTCTACCTAATGTACAATAAAGATGGCAAACTAACCTATGATGCCTTACTTAACCCCGCCCTCAGCATCACCGTAGCCGTATAAATGATCACACCAAGCACTAACCATCGCAGGGTGTCGAGTTCTAATGACTTTACAATAAACGCTGCGATCAATACGCCAATGATTCCGGCCAGGGCGATTGCGTAAGATGCCTTCCTGTTGAAGACGCCAGTCCTGACAAACCGGTAGGCCGCTAGCGGCATCAGGAAAGCACAGGACCCCATCATAATGGGAAATGCCACGGCGGGCGACATGCCTAAAGCAAAAACCAGGGCCATACAAGGCGCGTAGAGTCCGATTCCCGCGGTCATGATCGCACCCAGGATAAAATTGACCACTACGGCTAATACTAATTTGACTCCGTTCAATCCTATGGCGTGGCCACCTCCTTCTATCCAATTCAATTTTGCAGCTAGCATGAAAAATGCTGTGATCAGCAGCGCAATGCCCATGATCAGCCTGATCGTTTTCTCTGGCAGTTTGGAAACGATGCCTGCACCCAGCAACGCGCCTAATCCCGAGGCCACCACCATTAAAATAAGTGTGACCGGTTCAACTTCAATAATCCTTACAAATATGATGGCCTGCAACACAGTAGGTATAGCATTGCCTACATTAAGTGTGGCGGGCAGCAGGCGGTCTTCGGTTTGCTTCATGAATTTCAGCATGGCCGTTTCAATCGCAAAGGAGCCTATGCCCAGGGTGTCAAAGAAATTTCCTACAAAACCTGTGAGCCCCGTTTTGGCCCAGCTATTGTTTTCGAGCCTGTCCCGGTGTTTGAAATAATCCCGGAAAAGAAAATAAGCAGTCCAAACAGCAAGCAATATGAAGACAATCCAGATGGCAGTGATCAGATCAATGTGCATGGTCTAAGCTATGGATAATGGGATTAATTCCGTAGATTTCATAGAACAAAAATGTCGCAGACATGGTGAGCTATCCAAGTATTTTCAATGACGTGATCGGTCCGGTGATGCGTGGGCCCTCCAGTTCTCACTGTGCGGCATCGTTGCGCATTGGACGGATGTGCCGCGATCTGATGGATGGTGAGATCAGCGAAGTATTGGTGGAGTTTGATACCAATGGT
>DATGXN010000261.1:0-38325 GCA_035298945.1 Chitinophagaceae bacterium
CCCAGCTATGAAGTAATTTATAGATCAGGTTGCCGCCGCGGATCCGGCCAAAAAAAGATAAGATGATCACAAAGGGAAAGATCAGGAGCATGTAGAATACAAACCAGAATACTGCCCAGACCAGGTAAAGGGTATGAAGAATTTTTTTAACAAGGTTCATTTACAATTGCATTTCCATTCGTTTTCAAGATCGATCACTGTGACCACTACAATGCCCCTTGGAGAATTAGCGAATATGATCCTCACCTCCTGGCCATCATTTGTTGATCCTTCGAGGGCATATTTTGGATCAGGCTGACCTCTCATATCTGATTTATTGTAGTTGATCTTTCCTTTTCGAAGGATCTCCAACACTTCGTTCTCAGAAATATGCCTGCAGCCCATCCTGCAACGGGCATGCCTGGAATAGATCAGGGAAACAGCGTTCCGGTTAAGGCCGCCCCGCCTGTCAACCTCTTCGGGGCCCCTCTCGCCTCCCACCTCTATCCTCTCGCCTCTCTCCTCTCGCCTATCGCCTCTTTCCTGCCCTAATTGCCACCGGTAAATCAACAAAATGACAACAACCAAAGCCAATAACCAAGCCGCCCTCTTCATGCCGCCCAAGATAAATAAAATCCCCCACGGTTCGTATCTTTGCAGGCTTATGGCTGAAGCCAGGACAATAGCATTTCACACGCTGGGTTGCAAACTCAATTTTTCTGAAACATCCACCCTTTCCAGGCAAATGGAAAACGATGGCTTTGTAAAACGGGAATTTGACGATCTGGCTGATATTTATGTGATCAATACCTGCTCCGTCACCGATAATGCCGATAAAGAATGCCGGCAGATCGTCAGGAGGATTCAAAGAAAGGCTCCCGAATCGCTGGTGGTGATCACCGGATGCTATGCCCAGCTGAAGCCGAAGGAGATCGCTGAAATTCCAGGTGTGGACCTGGTACTGGGCGCAGCAGAGAAATTCAACCTGACCCAACATATCCGTGAACTTTCCAAAGGGGACTCCGCCAGGATCTCCAGTTGCGATATTGAAGATGTTTCCGGTTTTAATGCTTCCTGGTCCATCAACGACCGTACACGTACTTTCTTAAAAGTGCAGGATGGCTGCGATTATAATTGCAGTTTCTGTACCATCCCTATGGCCCGGGGTAAAAGCAGGAGCGATTCCATCAAAAATGTGGTTGGTCATGCCAAAGATCTCGCTGCCAATGGTGTAAAGGAAATAGTTCTTACGGGTGTCAACCTGGGCGATTTTGGAAAAGGACCAGATGGGGCCCGAACCAACCAGGAGGATTTTTTCAGTCTCTGTGAGGCCCTGGATAAAGTTGAAGGGATTGCACGATATCGCATCTCCTCCATCGAGCCTAATTTACTTACTAACGACATCATCAGCCTGGTTGCCAACAGCGATAAGTTCATGCCGCATTTCCACATCCCGTTACAAAGCGGTTCCAACGAGATCCTTTCGTTGATGCGCAGGCGTTATAAAAGGGAATTATATGCAGAACGGGTGAGCCTGATCAGGTCACTGATGCCTCAGTCTGCCATTGGTGTGGACGTGATCGTGGGATTCCCAGGTGAAACAGAAAAACATTTTGAAGAGACGTTTGAATTCCTGCATGATCTTGATATCTCTTACCTGCATGTGTTCACTTATTCAGAACGGGAGAATACCAAAGCACTTGAATATAAAGAAGTAGTGCCGATGAATATCCGGCATAACCGGAATAAGGCCCTGCGCAACCTCAGTTATATGAAGATGAGGTATTTCACAGAAGCCCACGCGGGCCAGACCAGGAAAGTACTCTTTGAAGGCCACTCAAAGAATGGAATGATGGAAGGATATACTGATAACTACATCAAGGTCACCACTCCCCACAGGGATGATTATGTGAATCAGATCGTGGACTGGAAATTATGACCTATACATTACCCGTCAACTTCTGGCTTTAAGCAATCGGTAGACTTTTCTTTGACCTCTGCTATTCATTTCAGCAAAATACATCCCAGGTTGATATCGACTCCCGATCTGGATCAAACTGCCTGGTTTGACATTAAGTTCTTCAACTACTCTGCCTGAAATATCTGTCACCTTAATTCTTACATTCGATTCAAACGCATAAGGGACCTGGATATTAAAGGATGTGCTGCTTGGATTGGGATAAACTTTCATTGCAGAAAACTCTTCCACTGCACGCTGGTTCTGCTCCTGTTTGGCAGCAAGCTTATTGCCGCATCCGTCAATGCTGATATTGCCATTGATCCCACTCCAGTTTGTTTCTGTTCCACTCCAATTGGTAGAAAATATCAACCTTCCTTTTGAACTCCATGCTGTGATCCTGATCTGTTCCGTACTGCCTTTTTCTACGCCGGTAACCTCCCATTGTAATATGGCATTTTCATTTGTATTAACTCCCCCCCGATCCGTACCATTAATTACCCTGCCGGTTGCATTCATAATGGCATCGCTGCAATTTGGAGCATCGAAAGAATAAAAACTGAGTTGGGAAACATCATATAAATCGTTTACACTACCCTTGATCTTCAGGCCGGTATTTGATTTGATTCCCTGCTGTGTCTGGCTCAGATTCAGGTTGAACTGATATTTACCCTCTGCACCGTTGATAGTTCCCCCGCCATGCATACTTATACCTGTGGCCTTTGATACTTTGATACTGGGCAGGGACGATGAATATTGGTAATATCCTGAAATTTTAACGCCTACACTGTAGATGCGTGACGCGGAGCCTCCAAGGTCAACATCCCATAGATAGATCCCTGTTCCAATAGTTGAATCTCCATTTGTAATCCATTGTACTGGCGCTGTCCCAATAACAGTGTTGCTACCCAGGTCGATGAAAGACAATACTGCCTTCCCGATATCTCCCTTCGATTGATCAAAAGATGGATCATTGGGAACTGCAGAGATGTCCCTCACCGTGGCACTCATTGTAATCCTTGCCTTTGTACTTCTCATGTCGAAGGTCGAAGCATTGAAAACCCCTGTATAATTCACTCTTGCATCTTCGGGAAGAATAGTGATCTCATCTATGTCTGACGAAGCCTGGTAGTTTTCGTTCCCTTTGAATACAGTGCTCAGGCTGGTAACTCCCGGGGCAAGTCCGATCTTGATTTCAGCTTGCGCAATCCCTTCTGCATTTGTAATGGCATTCAGTGATCTTTCACCGATGTGGAAGGTCACTTCCATACCCTTCAGGGGTTGGTTATTTTTGCTGTTCTTCAGCAATGCGCTGAGCATGATCTTATCTGAATATTGGACCGAGGTTTTTCCGACATAGGTCAAAGATGTAGGACGCAGGATCGGTTTTATTTCAATCAGTTGGTTTCCCGGAAGATAAGAAGCCTGGATCGTATCAAGAACTATCCGCTTGGTATAAATATCAGTAACCGGGTCTACAGAAAAAATCACTTTACCCATACTCGCAACTCCGTATAACAGTCCATCTGAGGCTTCAGATAACGTGCCATACGGCGTATATCCGTTTTCGGAATCTTGAAAATTTTCAATAATCTTTTGGACCCCGGCAACCGGATCGTAGGAGAAAACTGTACCACTATACCAACCGGCCGAGGTGGTTCCATAAAGTCTCCCATTCTTTGCCTGAATCAGGCTCCCATAGGGCCAGGCGCCGTTCAGTCCTTCAAATCGAAACCTGACTTTGAATTCATTGCTAATGGGATCAAATGAAAATAGTGAGCCTCCAAACTTATACTCCGGACCAAAACCCAGCATGCCATAGAAAAGTCCATCTTTCGCCAGTAGTAACCTGCCAACAGCATTACTGCCTTCATCGGCCGTAAAATCATGCAGTATCTTATATTCCTGTGTTCTCAGATTAATTGAAATCAGTGACCCATATTTTCCTCCGCCCCCGCCAAACCCATAAAACAAGTCATCCATTCCTTGCGTAAAATGAGTGAATAACAGGCTCGCAGGTGCTGACGGGCCAAAATCAAAGCGTTTGTAATAAGCTTGTGTAAGCGGGTCAAAGCTGAACAGGATCCCCTGGTTATATTTGCCTC
The DNA here is from genome assembly GCA_035298945.1 of Chitinophagaceae bacterium. Classification (GTDB taxonomy): domain Bacteria; phylum Bacteroidota; class Bacteroidia; order Chitinophagales; family Chitinophagaceae; genus Pollutibacter. The sequence goes on from DATGXN010000261.1 coordinate 4,042, forward strand.
CTCCACTTGTATATCCATATAGCAATCCGTCATTGCCTTTTATAAGGCCAAGATTCTCATAAAATATATTTACTGAATCAATGATCTTCCAGGTAATTTTCTCTTTGGTAAGATGATCATAGGAAAAGATCTTCATCTGGTTCGATGAATCTGAATGCTCTAACCCGTAGAATAATCCATCATCAGCCTGCACAAGATTTCCCATGATCAATCTGAGATCGATCTCCTTTGCAATTGTGTTTGTCTGGGCGTTATATCTTACAATCCCGTCACTGAAGAACTCCTGCGAAAGGCCTTTCTGAATAAGACCTAGGATCAAAAAGACGAATAGACTCTTTTTCATCACTGGTGTTTTTATTTAGGTTAAGCTGGAGGTTTGACAGCCGTAATCAGAGAGAGTACGTGAAAATATCTTGTTCAAAAAATCGAATTTTAAAAGTACACCAACTATCTGTAAATCAAAATGACCACCGTCATAATTTGATAAACTATTATATCAAAACAAGACTACACAAAGCCCCGCAGGTGCGGGGCTTTCTTGGCTCTGGTGTTTCTCCACGTAAATAGCCGGCAGCTAGCAACGGCTTAGGGACTATTGTTTCTCGACCATCAGGTCAAGTTTCTCAAATGGAACGACTGTCTGGGCTACGAATGGTTGATAATAAACTTTAAGGTCCTTGCCTTCCTGTTCAGACCACAGATTCCCGGACATATAGGTAACCGGACCAAAACTGATCACGATCTGATCGTTATCAGAAAGCAGGTAAACCTTTGCAGTTGATACCGCATTTGCATCACCTGATGAATGCATGAAGTCAATGAATGTGCAAACAAACCTGCCAGATTGATCCGTAGTCCATGCCCGTGCTGTCAGCTTGATGGGAGCTTCTTCGCGAACCTGGGTGGATACATTAGATGGAACCGCATCGTCTTTTGAACAGGACATAGTGAATACAACCAAAAAAAGACTGATCAGGCTGAGGGAATTAGTGTGTTTCATAACTATAGTTTTAAAGATTTCTAAATAATGTCTGGAGCGTGAAACAAAACTAGGATGGCCTGGGGCGGAGATCCCGGATAACTTTATCAAAGGAGGGTAATAATACATGAACGACAAACCGTCGAAAACCCAAAGCGGATATAAAAAGGAATTATTACATTTGATATAAGGCCCCAGGGCGCTACCATGAACACCCCTCAGACACTATATAGTATTATCATTGAAGACAATGATATTGACCGGGAAATGCTGTCCCTGTCATTAAAAAAATACCCTTTCATCAACGTATCCGGGATCTTCACCAACCCCATTGAAGCCCTGGAAATCCTTAAGTCAGGAAAGATAGACCTGATCTTCAGCGACATTGATATGCCGGGCATAAATGGAATTGACTTTTTTAAAACACAGAAGGAACCTCCCTTGTGCATTTTTGTAACGGTTCATCCTGAATACGCCATTGACGCATTTGACGTGCAGGCAGTGGATTATATCATGAAACCGATCAGGCAGGAAAGACTTGATAAAGCCATTCAAAGAACATTGGAATTGATCGGTATCAAATCAAAGGCTTTACAGTACACATTGCAATTTGAGCAGGATTCGTTAATGATCCGTGAAGGCAACGAATCCACCAAGGTATATACCGGGGATATACTCTTCCTTGAAGCCCTGACGAACTACACTAAAGTAGTAACAGCGAAAAAAAACTATATCACGCTGCAAAACTTAAAAGGCTTTCTGGATCATTTGCCTAAAGACAAATTCATAAGGATCCACAGGAGTTACGCAGTGTCAAGGGAAAAAATAGACGGGTTGACAACTGCCGAGATCGTGATAGGTGAACACCATCTTCCCATTGGAAAAACTTACCGGCAAGCTGTGAAAAGCATGGCCAGGGCTGATTGACCCGAATCCTATCCCTAAGAAATCTTTTTGACCGGACGTGCAAAATAACGGTATGAAAGGCAAGCTCCTTTACATAGGCTTATTCTGTGTGCTAGCGAATTCGCACACACTGATCGCGCAAGACGTTGTTGCAGATACTGCACTGCTGTCTGCGACACTGAAAAAAGCCGGCTCTTTCAGAAGTTCCGGAGTTTTTGATTCGGCCAGGGCCTATTACATGAAAAGCTACCACCTGGCAAGGACTTTACATGACACATTAAGGGCAGGGAATTCACTCATCGGTGTAGGCATAAGTTATGACAAGACAGGCAAATACCAAAAAGCCCTGGAATATTATTTCATGGCCCTGAAAGTTTATGATACGCTTCAGAATCAAATCAAGATTGGTGGAACGTTGAAAAATATCGGTAATACGTACAGGGTACTTGAAGATTTCCCAAAAGCAGAAAAATTTCTTAACCAGGCCCTGGAGATCCAGGAAAAAGCAGGCGATTCCGCCCGGATCGCAACGGTGATCAACGATCTGGGTAATTATTACCTGGACAGAGAAGATTATCCAAAAGCATTTTCCAAATATAACGAAGTGATCACCAGTTATCGCAACCATGCAGATGCTGACGTTCTGGCTTTTGCCCACAATAATATCGGGATAGTCTATAGTGAATTGAAATCATATGCCAGATCCGCCCGCCACTATGATACCAGCCTCCAGCTCATGCAAACCAGGGACGACAGTTATGGAACTGCCCTGGTGCTGGGAAACATGGCGGATCTGCAATACAAACTTGGGAACTATACCCTATCTCTTAAATACCAGGCAGAAAATATCAGGATCGGCAAAGCCATTCATTCCGATGATCTTCTACTTTCTGGCTATGGCAATATGGCCAGAACCTATAAGCAATTAGGGAACTATACCGAAGCATTCCATTTCCAGGATGAAATGATGAAGATCAAAGATTCCATTTATAAAAAAGAGGCTGCCAAGAGTTATGCCGAAATGGAAGCAAAATATCAGAATGAGGTTAACCAGAAAGAAAATGCATTACTGCAGCAGCGCAATGAGATCATGGACTATCAATTATCTATCGCCGAAAGAACACGATATTTCCTCTTTGCCGTAATCTCCCTTATTGTTATACTGGCTGGTTTGATCTATAGGGCCTATAGGACGAAAAAGAAAACCAGTGAAACACTGCATACCTATAACTTAAAGCTCAACGAAGCGAATCAGTCGAAAGCAAAACTGCTCAGCATTATTTCTCATGACCTTCGCAGTCCCATCAGCAGTCTTTTTCATTATCTGCAATTACAGAAATCAAAAGAGCCATCTTATCATAATGAAGCGGCCAATCAGAAAGTGATCCATTCCGCAGACCATCTCCTTGAAGTGATGGAGGATCTTTTGATCTGGTCCAAAAGCCAGATGGAAACGTTTGAACCATCCTGGGAAATGGTGAATGCCAGCGAACTCCTGGAGGAAATAGCAGCATTGAACAAGCCGTTTGCAGAAAATAAAAACATATCATTAAACACCAGGCTCGAGCATGATTTTAAATTCAATACTGATCTGAATTTTATGAAGATCATTCTTCGGAACCTGGCAGGTAACGCGATCAAATTCACTCCTTCCGGGGGCTCTGTGATCCTTACCGCAAACAAAGGGGGTGATAGCATTTCTTTTTCAGTGCAAGATGATGGTCCTGGCATTCCGGAAACCCAGCTCAATGGAGTTTTTGAATGGAACGGGATCAGAAGTGATTCTTCAGGCCTTGGGCTGAAGCTGGTCAAAGAGTTCACCGAAAAATTGAATGGCCAGTTATCAGTCCAAAATCTTCAACCTCATGGTACAGAATTCCTGATCAGATTTCCAATTCAAAGACCTGTGAAGAGTACCGAAAAAGTCCGCACCAAAACCGAAGCTTAATACAAACTGAATAAACACTCACTTAAACACCATTTTTATGAAAAGAAAATCAACAGTTGTCTTTATTCTTGCACTGGCCTTTTTTTCAATCCTGAAATTGACCGGCTGCATCGGTAATAATGAAAAAACTATCGCTGACGGAACTTCAATTAATCCCGCAGGCACTTCACAACCTGGGTCAGGACCCGACACATTACTTGCTGTTTTCTCCGGGGATGAAGTTGTTGGCAGTCTTAGCCTGAAAGCAGCAACCATGCAGAGTCTTCGTGCGGCTCAGCCCGGTAGCGGCAGTGATACGGTGGTACTTTATCTGGCCAAGCGAGTATGTCAGCCAGGATCATCAGGGGACACATGTTATACCCTGACCAGCTACAGTTTCAGATGATCAAAAATTGTTTTATGAGCTCTACCTCGTTTATCTTTTACACTAACCGGCTAACTTGTTAACCGGCCAGCACATCAAAACAAAAGAGGCTGACTCTATTTCGAGACAGCCTCTTTTCTGTGGGAGGTGACGGGTTCGAACCGCCGACCCTCTGCTTGTAAGGCAGATGCTCTGAACCAGCTGAGCTAAACTCCCTTTTTGCGGAGTGCAAAGATAGGGACTGGCAAATTCTGACAAAAATTTTTTTAAGATCTTCTGTAACCCGCCACCGGAAGGGGTTTTGGCCCAGCAGAACAGCGTTTACCCACCAAAATTTTCACTTAAGCTCTTCCGGAATCCTTGGTTGCTTTGGCGGCAGAATGAAATCCATTGGGTATTTCCTCAAATACCTCCATACTATGCCGATCAATTCAGGATAGTCTTTCAACTGTATGCCCCTTGACCTGACAGCCACAAAAAAGGCCAGGGAAAAACTGACAAGAAAGTTAAGGAAACCGATCAGGATCACGCCTCCAAGGATGATAAGGGAATAAGAAACCGGAACATTGTGATCCAATCCATAATAACCTATGGCTGCATTACCTGCAGAGATGGTTATATGCCTGATATCAAAAGGTAGTCCCATTACTTTTCCCAATGGACCAGCAATACCCAGGAAAAAACCAAGGGCGATACTACCTGCCAGGCCACCCGCACCTTTTCGTACAAAATTCACCAACTTGTTCAATCTTTTTTTAGACATCGTATAACTCAACACCGGATGCGTTGTCAGGCGCTCGGGTATCCGGCCATAGATGACATGATTTTCCACATAACCTGCAATGATGCCGCTGAGGAACAAAAAGAAGCCCGTAAAACATGCATACAGCAAGGCAAGGCTATGCCATGGGTGCTGGCTCTCCAGCAACTGCATCGCAGCATCGCCTTCTGCGATCTTATTACCGGTGATGATATCCCAAAGCCATGCAAGTCCATAAGTAAGCGGAAATACAACAAGGAGGTTACCCGCAAATGATGCACTTTGGCTTCTCACCACTCTCGCAACCGTGATCGCCAGGTTATTGAGATCAGGCCTGCCCATGCTCTTTTTAGCATCCAGGGAACTGGCTACGGCAGAAGCTGTGTAGGCAGGCTGTTTTGTTGCCAGTGTTGCCCCTACCTGGTCCATCAGAACAAATCCAAAAGAATAGTTGGTCCCATACAGGAAACCCTGCCAGAATGGAGCCAGCGGTAGTTTGCCCAACAGGTTCTTGAAAATGGCTATGAATGAAATGATAAAACCTCCACGCATGGAGCTTCTGAATAAACTGATAAATTCCCTGCGGGTGGTAGATATATAACTTTCTCCCTTCTTGCCCTTATGCTCAGCGATCTGGTAGGCCAATAAGCCCAGGTTATTGGAAAGGAATTCTCCTATACTGTTCTTCCTGTTCTCATTACGGATCACTTTGTTGAAATACAGAATGAACCTTTCAGTATCAAACTGCTGATCTTCGTCCAACACATCAAGAATAATGAACATCCTCTCGATATGTTGTTCCATACGAACCATTAAAAAGGTTTGCGCAAGACTGGTCCCTTCTATGGCCCGGTTCTCTTTCATCAACTGCAGGCTCTGCCTGCAATTATGTAAAGCTTCGCCGATGTTGTTGATCAGCAATCTCTTCTCCTCACCAAATACGTCGGACTGAGAACGCTCATTATAGAGATTCACGAGCCGGTTCTGTTCAAGGAAGGGGTAATTGGAAGATGGATCGATATCAAACCTGTGAATGATCTCTTTCTCAAAACCCAGGTTAGCCAGGCGGTATGAAAGGATCTGTAAAGATTTCTGTAACTGCCTGATCAACTGAGTTTCAGTAAGATTGATCTGTATGCCCAGGATCTCAAAGAAACTTTTCCAAAGCTCCTGGTCAATGCCTTCCACCCAACGATAATCCGTCTTCTTAAAAAACACCCTGTTGATAACAAACAGAAAATCATTCTTTTTCTGCAATGCCGGAAGCACTTTATGCTGCAACTTACCCGAGAGTTCCTGCACAAAACCCCGGGAGCTGGTGATACCACTTTCAGTAAGTGCATTAATGATATCTGTGTTCAGAAACTGGGTGAGCAGTGAACGCCTGAGCGAAAACAAAAGCGAACGATCCTGGTGAAGTGAATACAGTAAAGCACTGAATTTCAAGCCAGCCTGCTGAAAATCACCGGGCCTGTCCGGCCTGATCTTTTTCACCAGCTCGATAAGAAACTCCAATCCACGGGTGCTGCTGTCGATAGACAACACCAGGGCACCTTTGTTGGTTGGTTCCTCCTGCTCAGCTTTATGCTTACCAGTTCTATTAAACATTTTTATAATAACTTACCTCGGGGATTTCCCTTTGTTGGACAATTATTCGGCCAATTTTGTTGCAAACAATTAATATTCGAGGCAGAAGTTTTTAACTTTGTACTTCAATTATGCCGGGAAAAGAGAAATATCAGCAGGATGAACAGCTAGATGTGTTGGAAGCCATTGAGAATACCCATAGCCTGGTTGTGTGGAACGACGAGGTGAATACATTCGAATGGGTGATCGAGACGCTGGTGGAGATCTGTGGGCATTCCGAAGAACAGGCAGAGCAATGTGCCATGATCATACATACCCAGGGCAAATATGCTGTAAAGCACGGCAGTTATGATGACCTTAAACCCATGTGTGATGCCATCACTGAGCGGGGAATAGGCGCCACTATTGAGGTTTTATCGACTTGAGTACCCTGTTAGCAGGTGGCAGGTTGCAGGTTGCAGGTTACACAATTTCTCTAACTTCCTATTTTACTATCTAACTATTTAAGCGCCTTGTTTCCGGATTTATCTACTGCACGCGAAGACGGTCTACTTGCCATCGGCGGTGAACTCACAGTTGATACATTAAGGCATGCTTACCATTCAGGGATCTTCCCCTGGTTCTCAGGTAAGATCCCGATGTGGTACAGCCCCGATCCCCGATTTGTTCTTTTTCCTGAAAACCTGGTAGTAAGCAAAAGCATGAAGCAGGTGATCAAAAGCAACAAATTCAGTTTCACAGTTGACAAGGCTTTCAAAGATGTGATCATAAACTGTAGTACGGTGGAACGTGAAGGTCAATGGGGTACCTGGATCACAGATGATATGATCAATGCCTATGTTGCCCTGCACAAAGAAGGAATGGCCCACAGCGCCGAAGCATGGATGGACGGAAAGCTGGTAGGAGGGCTATATGGAGTGAAAGTAGGGCATGTCTTCTGTGGCGAAAGCATGTTCAGCCATGTATCAAACGCGAGCAAATTTGCTTTTATTAAATATGTGCAGGACGTACTGATCCCCGAAGGTGTTGAACTGATCGATTGCCAGGTTCACACGCCTCACCTGGAATCCCTGGGTGCCGAAATGATACCCAGGGACGAATTTGTGAAGTACCTGAAATAAATTATTTCCTGAATTTTTTCTTCAATGCTGAAAGCGCATCGTTCATACTTAAAGCAGATAGGTCAGATTGTTTCTGCATCGGTTTTACATCTCTTTTCAGTTTTGTCCTGCCCCCCTCTTCCGCTTGCTTGATAGACAAAGAAATTCGCTTTCTGGGCAGATCCACTTCAAGCACCTTGACCATTAATTTCTGGTTCAGTTTGAGTTTTTCTGAGGGATCAGTGATATAGTCATGCGAGATCTCTGAAATATGAACAAGGCCATCCTGCTTTACACCAATATCAACAAAGGCCCCGAACCTGGTCAGGTTGGTAACAACCCCAGGAACGATCTCCCCGGGTTTCACTTCTTCAATGGAAAAAATTTGTGCAAATTCGAATTGTTGGGCCTCACTCCGCGGATCCAGGCCGGGCTTTTTCAATTCATTCAAAATATCTTTTATGGTATGTTCACCAGTTTCCGGAGTTATATATTTTTTCGCATCGATTCCATTCACCAGGGCGGCATTCCCGATCAGCTCTTTCAGCTCCAGTTTAAGATCTGATGCCATCTTCTCTACAATATGGTAAGATTCCGGATGTACGCCGGTGGAATCCAGCAGGTGGTCAGCTTCTTTGATCCTTAAGAACCCGGCAGATTGTTCAAAAGCTTTATCGCCAAGCCTTGACACTTTCAAAAGCTCTTTCCTGCTGCTGAATTTTCCATTGCTATTCCTGTACGAAATGATATTCTCGGCAATAGATGAATTGATCCCACTCACATAAGCCAGCAAATGCTTACTAGCTGTATTCAGATTCACACCCACCATATTCACACAACTCACTACAGTCTGGTCCAGTTTCTCTTTAAGACGGAACTGATTCACATCGTGCTGGTATTGCCCTACCCCAATACTCTTTGGATCTATCTTAACCAGCTCTGCCAGCGGATCCATCAGGCGCCTTCCTATACTAACGGCACCGCGTACTGTTACATCCTGGTCAGGGAACTCCTGCCTTGCTGTTTCACTTGCACTATAGACGGAAGCGCCATCTTCATTGACCAGGAATATCGGAATCCCCAGTCCCAGTTTTTTGATAAACTGTTCTGTTTCCCTGCCCGCTGTCCCGTCACCAATAGCGAATGCTTCAGTGTTGTATTTTTTAACCAGGTCACGTACCAGGTATTCCGACTGCATCAATTTTCCCGGTTCGTGAATAAAAATCACGGCGGTCTCCTTTAACTCTCCTTTTTCATCAAGGCATACCACCTTACAACCTGTACGATAACCAGGATCGATGGCCAGGATTTTCTTGCTGCCCAATGGACTGCTCAATAAGAGCTGCCTCAGGTTTTCTGCAAATACCTGTATGGCATCTTCATCGGCCTTCTGCTTAAGTGCGGTCCTGAATTCAGTTTCCAGTGAAGGCTGCAGTAACCTTTTCCACGAATCGCGCAACGCTTTTTTAATATGTGGCGTGCAGGCATTTGAACCTTTCACAAACATATACTCCATCCGCTCAACTGCATCTTCCTCTGCAGGTGAAATGGCAAGCCTGAGCACGCCTTCCAGGAAGCCCCTGAGTATGGCCAGGGTCCTGTGCGATGGAATGGTTTTAATGGGCTCTGAAAATTCGAAATAATCTTTGTACTTCTGGGCTTCTGTTTCCTTGCCCGGAACAAGCTTACTTTCCATCCTGGCCTTATCTTCAAAAAGCCTTCGCATGGCAGTACGCAGGTCTGCGTTCTCGTTCACGTTCTCAGCGATAATATCACGTGCTCCCTGCAATGCTTCATCAATAGTTTTTACATTGTCATTGATAAATGTTCCTGCCGCAGTTTCAGGATCTGCAGATGGATCCTGTGAGAAAAGTAATTCTGCCAACGGCTCAAGTCCGTTCTCCCGCGCAACTGAGGCCTTTGTTTTTCTTTTGGGTTTATAGGGAAGATAGATGTCTTCCAATTCTGACAGTGTCTTTGCTTTATCGAGCTTGGCCTGCAATTCAGTAGTCATCTTGCCTTGCTCTGTAATGCTTTTTTCAATTGCAGTTTTCCTTTCTGCAAATTCCTTACGGGTCTTTGCTTCTTCCTGGATCTTCCCGATCACAACTTCATCAAGCGCGCCTGTTTTGTCTTTACGATAACGGGCTATGAAAGGTATCGTAGCTCCATCTTCAAACAGGGCCAGAACAGCTTCCACCTGCGCAGCCCGTATATTCAGGGCACCAGCTATTTCGTGTACGAATTCCATCTTTAATTTTATTAAGGGGCTGCGAATCTAAAGGGAAGAGGGAGAAGAAAAAAATTCAGTTTCAAACATTTCAATTCCGGATTCACTTGGGAATTCGGAATCCGGAATCAATTATCCGGAATTACTAGCTTAGTTCCACTTTCCTGGAGGGATTGGCTTCTGCATATTGCAGCATGAATGACCTTACAAATTCATTTCCGGTATAGGGTGTGATCAATGCCTTGAGTTGCTCTTTATCCCTGATCACCTGCCTGGCTGGCAGAAATCCCATGCCGTAGAATCTTCCTTCCTCCATGAGCAGCCAGGTTTTCTCTCCTTCTTCGCGGCCCGGCTCCATGATAGCGAAACTCGGAAGCTCCTGTTGGAGATGTGATATGGCTTTTTCAACCCGTTGATTATATTCATGCACTGATTCCTCTCCCCTGCACACGCCTTTACAACCAGATTCGCAGGTTCCCTCTCTCTGCAGGAAACAACAAACTGCGCATAGCCCATGATCCCGCACCAGTCTCCACAAAACCCTGTGTGCATCGGTAAGTAATCCATGCCTGCTCAGCGGTCTGCTGTTTTTCCGGAGCCTTTCAATAAATAATCTCTTTCTGCCCTGCTGATCTTCGAACATGAACAAACCAAATCCGAATTCAAGCACTTTCTGGCTGGTGTTGAATACAGGCCAGTGTTTCCTGATCTCCAGGCTTTCTAATATGGAAGCCGTGAATTCTGTGCCGGTCAGCGTGAAACTGATCCGATGCACATTACGCATCAGGTCCTGCTTTTTACGGGAAGATGAATTATTGGAGAAATGACTGGTCACTCTCTGCCTGAGATCCTTGGCCTTACCCACATAAATGATCTTGTGCTTATTGTCGTGGAAATAATAAACACCTGCAGCATGTGGCAATTGTTCAACATCAGAAACCGGAAGATGCAAAGGCAAATAAGATTCTTTACTTCCTTTTTTAAGCATGGTGTCCAACACGCCGTTCTCATCATGTTCCAACAGCAGGTTGAAAAGTTTAACGGTAGCTTCTGCATCACCCGCAGCGCGGTGCCTGTCTGAAATGCCTATGTCAAGAGCACGACAGATATTTCCCAGTGAATAGCTTGAATATCCGGGAAAGATCTTCTTACTCATGCGCACGGTACAGAGTTTAGGTGCATCCCACTGGTATCCGCATTGCCTGAGATTATGTTTCAGAAATGAGTAATCAAAGTTCACATTGTGAGCAATGAAAACACGATTTGAAAGCAATGAAAAAATATGTGGTGCTACCTGCTCAAATCCTGGCGCATCTTTGACCATCTCGTCATTGATACCTGTTAGTGAGGTAATGTACCTGGGTATACTGACGCGGGGATTGACCAGTGTCTGGTATTTTCCTTCGATCTCTTTTCCGTTATGTAGTATGATGGCTACTTCAGTAATGGCGCCTGAAGAAGCATGCCCGCCGGTGGTTTCTATATCTACTATCGCGTACACAGTTAAAATTATGAATTTGTAACTGCAGTTGATCGGGAATCTATAAAAAAAAGCGGACCCTGTCCGCTTTTTACTGAGTGGAAATATGATATTGCACGCCTGCCCTTACTGTTACCAGGCCCAGATCGTAATCGCTATGATCGTTGCATAAAGTGCAATAACGATCAAAGTGGTTTTTAGATTCTCTTTAATGTGTGTTGTGTCTAAATGCCGCATAGCCTAAATTTTAAAAGTTAACAAATTGGGTAGAGGGGCTAAAACGGTTTCAAGGGTGTTGGAAATCTTTAGTTCCAGGTCTTGAGGGAGAAAGAACTTATTACTAATGTAGGACATTTTAAGGTAAATCCCAAAAAAATGTTAAACGGCTTTAACATTTGATCTTAACAATTTGGGAATCAATCCGCCGCCTTAGTCCCTGATTTTTTACCTTTGCAGCCTTAATCAAGTATGGAGATGGCCCTAAGCAAGAATTTTGAGCACCAGTCAGCCGAATCGAAATGGTACCAGCATTGGCTGGACAAGAGATATTTTGCCAGTAAACCAGACCATAGGGAGTCATATACCGTGGTAATACCACCTCCCAATGTGACCGGGGTGCTCCACATGGGCCATTGCCTGAACAATACCATCCAGGACATCCTGGTACGCCGAGCCCGCATGCAAGGCAAAAATGCCTGCTGGGTGCCTGGTACTGACCACGCCTCGATCGCTACGGAGGCCAAAGTGGTGCAAATGCTTCGGGAAAAAGGAATCCCCAAATCATCAATCAGTCGTGATGAGTTTCTCCAATATGCCTGGGAATGGAAAGAGAAATACGGCGGCATCATTTTGCAGCAACTGAAGAAGATGGGTTGCAGCCTGGACTGGGACCGAACATCTTTCACGATGGACGACCATTACTATCAGTCAGTGATCTCGGTATTCAATGATCTCTATAAAAAAGGCTATATCTATCGTGGCAAAAGGATGATCAACTGGGACGTGAAAGCTAAAACTGCGCTGAGTGATGAAGAGGTGATCTTCAAAGACACACAGTCCAAGCTTTATTACTTGCGTTATGAACTCGAAGAAACTCCCGGTGAATATATTACCATCGCCACCGTGCGTCCGGAAACCATACTGGGGGATACCGCGATATGTGTACATCCAAACGATGAAAGGTTCCGCCATCTGCATGGCAAATTCGCCTGTGTTCCGTTGATCAGGAGAAAGATCCCCATCATCACAGACGAATATGTGAGCATGGATTTTGGTACTGGTGCATTGAAGATCACTCCTGCACATGACATGAACGATTACCAGTTGGGTCTGAAACATAACCTGGAGATCATTGATGTGCTGAACGATGATGGTACAATGAGTGCAGATGCCCAGCTATATGTTGGTGAAGAGAGATTTGAGACGCGCAAGAAAATTGTTATGGACCTTGAAGCTGCAGGTCATGTGGTGAAGATAGAAGACTATGCCAACCAGATTGGTTACTCAGAAAGAACAGATGTGGTTGTTGAACCCAGGTTGTCTTTACAATGGTGGGTTGACATGAAAAAGATATCGGGCCCGGCCCTTGCAGCAGTAGTTGACGATGACATCAAATTCCATCCTCCAAAATTCAAGAACCTCTACCGCCACTGGATGGAGAATATCAAAGACTGGTGTATCAGCCGCCAGTTATGGTGGGGTCACAGGATCCCTGCCTGGTACGATCTGGAAGGCAATGTTTATGTGGGCCTGAACCAGGATGAAGCATTGGCTGCCTATAGAAAGCAGAATCCTGCAGGTAACTTGTGGGACCTGAAACAGGATGAAGATTGTCTTGACACCTGGTTCTCTTCCTGGCTATGGCCATTTGAAGTATTCAAGGGTTATTCGAATCCGGGCAATGAAGACATCAGGTACTATTATCCCACACAGACGCTGGTTACTGCGCCTGAGATCATTTTCTTCTGGGTAGCCAGAATGATCATGGCTGGTTTTGAATACATGGATGAAAAACCTTTCGAGCAGGTATACTTTACCGGTATAGTAAGGGACAAACAGGGAAGAAAAATGAGTAAGAGCCTGGGTAATTCGCCAGACCTGCTCGAGATGATAGACCGTTATGGAGCTGATGCGGTTCGCTTTGGCATTATGATCTCCTCCCCTGCAGGTAATGACCTGTTATGGGATGAATCTTCCAATGAACAGGGACGCAATTTCTCTAATAAGATATGGAACGCGTTGAAGCTGGTGAAGATGTGGGAAGAGAGAACGCCGGTAACTGCCACCAATGATCAACAAGGGGCAGCCAGTACCTATTTCGCTATAAACTGGTTTGAAGCAAGATTAAACCAGGTGAAAGCTGAATTGAATCAGTCATTTGATCAATTCAGACTGAGCGAGTCATTAAGAACAGTGTACACGCTGATCTGGGACGATTTCTGCAGCTGGTACCTGGAATGGGTGAAGCCGCCTTTCGGCACAGAGACCATTGACGAAAAAGTGATTTCTTCTACCAAGAAGTTTTTTGAAGAACTGATGATCCTGTTGCATCCATTCATGCCATTCATCACTGAAGAAATATACCATGAGCTGGCGCAACGTAAAGAAGGTGAAGACATCTGTATTGCACAGTTAACCCCTGCCGCACAGGCAGACGAGGCCATATTGAAATATGGTAAACTGTTGCAGGAAAGCATCACCGGGATCAGGGATGCGAGAAATAAAGCCCAGCTTAAGCCAAAAGAAACCATATCCCTTTTTGTCCAGTCTGAGATCGCCGATTCCTACGATGTGATCGGAGAAATTCTGATCAGGCAGGTAAATGCTGACTCGCTGCAATTAACCGATAAGACAGTAGCTGAGGCTATTCCGGCAGTGGCAGGTAAAGAAAAATTCTACCTGGTTTCCTCTTCACCAATAGATATGGAGTCCCAGAAACAGGAGTTAGTCAGGGAACTGGAATACCTGAAAGGATTCCTTATATCGGTTGAAAAGAAACTCGGCAATGAAAAATTTGTACAGAATGCCAAGGCCGAAGTGGTGGAGATCGAAAGGAAGAAAAAGGCAGATGCTGAGATGAAGATCAGGATGATAGAGGAAAGTTTAACAAATCTGAATTAAAATATCCGCTTATTTACATCGTTAATCCGATATCATGAAAAGCATACTCTTTGTATTCCTCATACTGGCTTTTACGGCTACCCATGCCCAGCAAAAGCCGAAACCTGCTGCTGCCCCGGTTAAATATACAGTCACACTCGGGGGCTATACCAATGCGGATATCCCTGCAGACGTATTCAAAAAAGTTATTGACAGTGCACTGACTGTGAAAGACTCCAAGGGCAATGTTTATCCTGTCACCAGATTCAGGATCAATTACACTTTTGTAGCCACCTTTACTGATAGTGAAACCCAGCAGCGTAAGGATTTCAAAGACTTCCGTGTTTCTGATTTTTATGATACTAATTTATTGTCTGAGGTGTGGAGAGCCAGTATAAAAGACAACGCAAAAAAAGGCGACCAGGTGTTGTTCAATAATATCATCATCCGTTTAAAAGATGGAAAGAAGTTGATGGTATCGGATTTCAAAGGAGAACTAAAGTAGCAGGTTGCAGGTAACAGGTTGCAGGTTACAGATATAGTTCCTCTATCCTATCGCCTATCGCCTCTCACCTCTCACCTCTCGCCTCTCGCCTTTCACCTCTCGCCTCTCCCATCAAATTACCTCGGAATCAAATTCACCGGCAGTACAAATTCAAACTGATTAGCATTCGGCGGGTTGGCAAAAGCATCTGCATCAAGCAGTCTTGAATACCTGAATCCAAAACTTACCGGCTGCTGGTTCCACCATTTCGTATCGAAGAAAATTTCAACCCCGGTTGATGCAAGTCCGGTTGTAACTCCAGTTCTTAAACTTTTCAGATAACTCTGGTCGTAGAACAGGTTAGCTCGGATTCGATTGAAATAAACGATCTGCGCGAAACCCCAGTCGGGATAAACAACAGGCATGTGGTAATTCACACTCCATTTCCACATTCTTGGAAAATTCGCATCAGGGTAACCTCTCGACAGGGGAAAACTATTACTGAATAAGTATTGCCTTGCCGTATCCCTTGATTGATAAGCTCCCGTCAATACCAGGCTATGATTGCGAAATAGTCCTGGCAGATAAACAGCAGTGCTGGCCAGCAATTGACGGGCTTCGATATCACTGACGCTGGCCCTATACCTGATATTGATCGTATGGGCAAACCTGGGATAAATTTGCTGAACGGCCTGCTGTACCTGGATATTCCAGTTCAAAGAATTGTCCAGATAGTTGAATGAAAAATTGTTTGATTTCGGCAGGTTCTGAAACTGTACCTGTTGGGTGTTAAAAAGCGATTGAAATGAAAGGAACTTGTACGTGCGTCCACCGCTGAAATTCAAAGGTACACGCAAACCGATATTGGCATTGAGTTCATTCCAGTTCACCCTGTTGCTGTCAACCACAGCTTCACGATCGATAGTGTAAGACAGACCTCCTTTTATCCAGGGAAACCATGCTGCATACGCACCATTAAAACCGAATTGATGATATCCTTCATTCTCATTATACAAATAGTACAGATCCGAAGAAAATGTATTCAGGATATTATTACCGTACAGCGTCAAGCTCCACTCAGGTTGCTCATAATAGGGTCTCCAGCTGTGAAAATTGAAAAACTTTGAAGTGCTTCTGTAGTTTTTTACTTCATAGTTCCCGTTCCCTGCTTTGTCGATCGACAAGGAATTATTTCTCTTCAGAAGATCATTAGTATAAAGATCCATATCAGCTGAACTCCAGTTCTGCACCGAAACCGGCTTGCCCTGGACAGCGGCTTTATATAACCTGTTACCCCAGGCAGAAGTAGTGATAAATAGAACACTGTCTTTTTTGTAAGGAACCGCTTGTTGAATACCTGTGTAGCGAGCCAGTAATTGGGTCAACTCTTTTTTCCTGTCATCCCATACCAGCAGTTGATCCTGGCCGTTATTTGCAGCTGTAAATAAAACGGAATCGCCCTGCACAAAAGGAAATGCAATGGGTTGAAAACTGATTGGGAACAGGATGGTTGAACTGCCGTCATCAAGGTTTATCCTGAGTAAACTCATCTTACCCTCCCTTGATCTTACAGCACTGAAGACGGCCCGGTCATCACTTGAAAAACGTGGCTGTGTATAGAAATAACCTGAATCAGATATTGTTTTTTCCACTTTTCCGGATGCAGCATCCAGCAGATGAATGGCGGAGCTTCCATCGGGCTGTACGTCTACAGCTACTATCTTTTTTGAATCGTGTGAAATGTCGGGCGAAAAGTATTTCGCCCTTTTAGTCAATGTTCTCCTGTTGCCTGTTCTGATATCCAGCAGGATGATCTCTGAATAATCCCTCCAACCCCACCTGGTATCAGGGTTGTAAGTGGTGTAAGCAAGCGTGCCGTTCCTGTAACTGTATTGTTCATCTATGGCGATATCCTTTACTGCAATTCTTTCTTCTTCGCCATGATGTAAAACATAAAAGCCCGGGACCTGGTTTCCTGTTCTCCTGTAGATCAGTATGGAGTCGTCCCCTATTACATAAGGGAATGCATGGTCTTTCACATATTTATCGGTCACATCAGTCAATGCTATAGCACTATCCTGTTCCAGGTAACGGTTGTTGTTTTTGAATTGGTTGAAAGCTTCAGAAACAAACTGCCTGAACGGCACTCCAGTATGTTTCTTCACTGCGCCCTGGAAGGGATAAAAAAGAGGTTTGAATCTGGCTGCATCATCTGTAACTTTTTTCCATATATCATCTCCGTATTTGTCTCTTCCATGTGCCACCAGCATATAGCCCATAATATAATGATCGGGAACCAGGTTTCTGAAAGACCCATTCCGCAACTTCATATAACTGTAATTCTTATTGGCATCCCAAAGAGCACGATATTCTGAATAAAATGAAGGCAATCGTCCTCTACCCTGCGACGTCACCATGGTTTCCTGGAAAACGGCATCACCCTCAAAGAACCAGTTGGGTACGGCCGCACTGTTAGCCACCACCTGGCCCTCTTCGCCAGCAAGGATGTAGGCAAATTTGGAAAGTCCTTTCCGGAAATTCATATACTGTTGCACATGGCGGTATTCGTGAACCGCCAGTTGATCTGTCCAGTTCAGGCTGCCTAACCTGAGGCTGTTCTGCATGGGCGTCATATAGAACTCACTTCTCCAGGGTGCAAGGCCCACATATCCGTTGGAGAATGTAGTCTGGTTCTGTAATACGATGTCGATCTTTCTTTTTTGAGGGCCAATGGTCTTTGCGGTATTTACATCCAGGAATGCTGAAATATCTGCCACACGTTTAGCCTCTTTGTCCAGGCCTGCAGGAAATATCACTCTTGCAGATGGGGTATTGATCTGTTTCCATTTGAGCGATGGAGGATTGCCTCCGAACTCCTGTGCAGAAAGGCCTAGGGAGAACACGAATAATAAAACAAGGAAACAGATTCTCATAAAAAGTAAATTAGCTAATTTAACGCAATGCTTCTACTTGCCCTGGCTATTGCACCAGGCCTAGCCATTTCCATTTATTTTTTCCTGAAAGATCAATATAACAGGGAACCGAGAAGGCATCTGCTGATCAGTTTTTTACTTGGTATTGTCAGTGCGGTAATGGCAGTTGCTGCGGAAACCCTCCTGATCGATTTTTTTCGGATTGAACCAAAAAGCTCTGTGGTTAGTGCTGTGATCATGGCCTACCCTATTGTTGCCCTGTCAGAAGAATGGAGCAAATATATCATGGTGCGGTTATACGCATTTCCCAAGCCTGAATTTGATGAGCCATTTGACGGCATTGTTTACGCCGTCATGGTGAGCATGGGTTTTGCCACTGTGGAGAATATCGCCTACGTCATGCAAACAGGTTATGGTACTGCAATTTTGCGGATGTTCCTGTCAGTTCCTGCCCATGCCAGTTTTGCCATTATTATGGGGTATTATCTCGGTAAAGCAAAGTTTGGAGGAAAAAGAAGAACCCTCCTCTTAATGACCGGCCTGTTCTGGGCCGTTTTCTGGCATGGAACCTACGACCTTTTCCTCTTCCTCCAGGAGAATGAGATGGTCAAACTTTTTGTATCTGACGGACTGCTATTCGCGGGCGCTTTATGCTCATTTCTACTGGCTATCCGCCTATCGTCCAAAGCAATCAGGGAACATGTGCAACTGTCTGAAAAGATGCATAAAGAGAACATGGAACAAGGTTAAACAGTATTATGCTGATAGGTTGAAAAAATGTAATTTTGCCGAAATTTTTCTAAATATGTCTACACTGAGCAAATCCATTGATTTTTCCCTTCCCTATAAAGTAAAAGACATCTCATTGGCTGAATGGGGCCGTAAAGAGATCCGTCTTGCAGAAGCTGAAATGCCAGGTTTGATGGCGATTCGTGCGGAATATGGGCCAAGCCAGCCCCTGAAAGGCGCTCGTATTGCGGGTTGTTTACATATGACCATTCAAACCGCTGTTCTGATCGAGACCCTGACTGCCCTGGGAGCGGAAGTTAAATGGAGCTCTTGCAATATCTTTTCTACGCAAGATCAGGCCGCTGCTGCCATTGCAGCCGCAGGTATTGGTGTTTATGCATGGAAAGGGCAAACCATAGAAGAAGCGGACTGGTGTATTGAGCAGACTTTGTTCTTCGGCAGCGCTGACCGTCCTCTTAACATGATCCTGGACGATGGTGGTGATCTTACCAACATGGTTTTTGATAAATACCCTGAACTGGTTCAGCATATCAAGGGCCTTAGCGAAGAAACAACTACTGGTGTACACAGGTTGTATGAGAGAATGGCTAAAGGCACACTTCCTGTTCCTGCGATCAACGTGAACGATTCAGTGACCAAGTCCAAATTCGATAATAAATATGGCTGCAAAGAGAGCCTGGTAGATGCTATCCGTCGTGCTACCGATGTTATGCTTGCTGGTAAAGTGGCAGTAGTTGGTGGTTATGGTGATGTGGGTAAAGGTTCAGCTGCTTCGTTGGCAGGTTCCGGCTGCAGGGTGATCGTTACTGAGATCGACCCGATCTGTGCTTTACAGGCTGCCATGGATGGTTTTGAAGTAAAGAAGATGATTGATGCCGTGAAAGAAGCTGATATCGTTGTTACGGCTTCCGGCTGCCGCGACCTGATCACAGAGAAACATTTCAGGCTGATGAAAGATAAAGTGATCGTCTGTAACATCGGCCACTTTGATATCGAGATCGATGTAGCCTGGCTGAACAACAGCTACGGCCATACTAAAGACACTATCAAACCACAGGTTGATATTTACAATGTTGATGGGAAAGACATCATTCTTCTCGCAGAGGGACGCCTGGTGAACCTGGGATGCGCTACAGGCCACCCCAGCTTTGTAATGAGTAACTCATTCAGTAACCAGACCCTGGCCCAGATCGAACTCTGGACCAACCACGAGAAATACGAGAACAAGGTTTATGTTCTTCCTAAACATCTTGATGAGAAAGTGGCAAGGCTTCACCTTGGCAAGATCGGCGTGGAACTGGATGAACTGACTACTGAGCAGGCCGACTATCTTGGAATCACCAAGAATGGTCCGTTCAAGCCAGAACATTATCGTTATTAATTCCTTACAGACAAATTTCTTTAAAAGCAGTGAGCAGTGAGCGGTAAGCAGATAATTTTCCTGCTCACTGCTCACTGCTAACTGCTCACTGCTTTATAGATCTATTTTTTGATCATGAAACTCTTGTTCCCATCGGCATCCACCCGGTAGAATTTATCACCGCCTTCAATCAGGAGGGCTTCAGAATGTCCTTTGGCATGATGGGTATCTGTGTTAAACACTTTCCCGTTGAACCACATACTGATGGTATCTGCAACAATAGTATGCCCGGTAACGATATGGTTGGAACTGAAACGCTCCAATGAGCTGTCTACCTGCAATTCAACGCCAGGATTGCCCCTGTTGCTGTAAAATCCCCTGTACCAGAACGGACCACCATCACCAAAAAGAATATCCGTTTCAAGGTTTGGATATGCATAGGTAGAATCTGCATAGAATGGCCTGGCCAGTTTATTGATCATCGGAACATCAAAAGGTATGCGATAAACCAATGGTGAAATACCGCCGTGCACATACAACACATCGCCAATCTTCTCAGCAACATTTTTAGTCCTCAGCCATCGGCCCAGCTCGGTTTTATCACCAATCAACTCCACATAGTGTTTGTTCATCAACTGCGCGGCCTTGAAATATTTTGGATCCAGGTAACGGAGGTCGCCCGATAAATTCATGATCTCGTGATTACCGAGCACATAGTGCACATAACCACCTGCCGCTTTTGCTTTGTCTTCCAGGGAATATATCAGCCAAAGCACTTCCATTTGATGTTGTCCCCTGTCAACGAAATCGCCTACAAACAGAACATGGCCATCGTCAAAGGTCCAGTTGAAATTTTCATCCATCACTTTGTTGGCCACAAGCAGTTTTCTCAAAGCCCCGAAATTGCCCTCGATATCTGAAATGACAAGTGCCTTCTTGGGCTTGCCCCATACGCTTCTTTCTTCCTGCAGTTTGGCCTTCAGTTTCACATCGAACATCTTTCCCGGTACCTCTGTAGACACTTTGACAACATACCCAGTTCTTTTATCTATGTCCATGCTGTCCACCTTCCTGGCCAGGGTATCGCCGTCCTTGACAATATAATTGATATACATCCTGCTGTCTGAATAGGTAACATAAGGACCATCTGTGATCTCATGTTCAGTGGGAGGATCATCTTTATGGGAGCTCATGGCGAGTATAAGGAACGGTAATATGGCAAGCGACCATTTTTTCATATTGAGGGGTTAATGGGTAATCGATCAGGGTTTTTATAAATTTACAATTTGATCACATTGGTTGTGGAAAAATATTTTCACTAATAAGGAGCCGATTTACTGTTTTTTTCACAAATTTCGATTTGAGACACTGATTTCCAAAAACTTGAGGCAGATTGCTCTACCTTTGTTAAAATCCGGTACGTATGAAGCGCTACTTCTCCGAGAGAAATGCTCTAACTGTTATGACGAGCATTTTTTGTTTTATTATGACGATTGTTTCGGCTCTCCAACACAGCGTATGGCAAGCATTAGCCTTTGCCCTGGCGTTTAGTTTTTCAGTGGAGATCATTTGCCACCGTAGTAAAGAAAGGCGATAAAGATTAGCATAAAATTTGCTGTTGATAACCAGAAGATTGAGGTATGCATATAAATTTCATCCGTAACATCCAGTTTACGAAATTATTGAAGGTAGATGGCCGATTGAGGGAGTTTAATTTCAGAAAACTGACCGGCCTGAATGAGGGATTGATCACCGTTGACGTAAGTGACGACCGGGGCAACAGGATCATGTTCACTATGCAAAAGAATGGAAGCGAGTACACTTTCTATAACCAGCCCTATCTGCCAGATTGGGTTGCCAAAAATGAGCAGAACCTCAGCGAGATGATCGATGCTGAGCTTCGGGCCATAGGCTAACCCTGAGGCAGGTATTCCCTTTATTGCTTGGTCACTTTTTGTGAATTTCCATTTCTTTAACAAATTCATCCACTTCGGGGTTGGCGTAAACGCCATAGGCATCCACCAGGGTCCCTTTTCTGCCATCCACTGTCTCTATAGCATATAAGATGGAAGTGTCCTCCGGATCTGAGTTCCCCTCGAACCTGTAAAAATTGAGCGCCGTAACCTCATCCGGCCTGTACTCTACCTCTTCAGATACAGATTTCAGCACCTTATGTTCAATTTTGAATTGTTCAGTGAACCCTTTGCCATGCAGGAACTTCAGGCATTCCGTCATGCTTTTCATTTCCGTAGCCCGATCGTTTGCTTCTTCGTATTCATTTGGCCTCTCATCCATATGGTGGTTTTTAATAACTACTATTCAAAACCGTGGCAGGGGCGGGAATGGATTTTGAATAGGTAAGCTCTATCTGTTGACCCCATTTTTCACTTTATATTTTTATAATATGATTCTAATTGCACTCGCACTCTTCATTATAGCAGGCTTTATCATTCGGTACATTATCAACTTCAAAGAACAGACCGGCATACGGGGGCAGGTAAAAACCGGCAAACCGTTAACTTTGCCGAATGACAAAATTATCCGTCAACATCAACAAGATCGCCACCCTTAGAAACAGCAGGGGTGGTAATAACCCAGATGTTGTTCAAGCTGCGATTGATGTACAGCGATTTGGCGCTGACGGCGTTACGGTCCATCCCCGGCCTGATGAACGGCATATCCGCTACCAGGATGTGAGGGATATTAAAAAGATCATCACTACGGAATTCAACATCGAAGGCAATCCGCTGGAAACAAAATTTGTGGACCTCGTATTGGAAGTAAAACCCCAACAGGTTACGCTTGTTCCTGACCTGCTGGGACAGATCACTTCAGATCATGGTTGGGATACCATCAGTAATAAAAGCTACCTGGTTGAGATCATCGGAACATTCAGGAGTGCCGGTATCCGTGTGTCGATCTTTGTAGATCCTGTGGAAGAGATGGTAAAAGGAGCTGCAGAAACAGGGACAGACCGTATAGAATTATACACAGAGGCTTATGCAAGAAATTACCCATTGGCAAAAGAAGAGGCTGTAGAACCCTACGTTAAAGCAGCCAAACTGGCAAAAGAACTGGGCCTGGGCATCAATGCCGGGCATGATCTGGACCTGCATAATCTCAAATATCTTCACACAAATATCCCCTGGATGGACGAAGTCAGCATAGGTCACGCCCTGATCTCAGACGCAATTTATTTAGGACTTGAAAATACAATTCAGTTATATAAACGACAATTGATGTAATTTGAATACTCTTTAAACTTCATGATATGAAAAAGATTTTGATGTTCATGCTCGTTACTGCAATCATTGCTACTTCTGCCTGTGCCCAGCAACCCCAGGCAAGCCCGCCTGCGAAAGTATCAGGCAAAGCCGGAAATGCGAATATTACCATTTCCTACAGTCAGCCTTCTGTGAAAGGCCGGGTGGTCTTCGGTGACCTGGTGCCTTATGGAAAAGTATGGCGTACCGGGGCCAACGAAGCCACAGTTTTTGAGACCGATAGCGACATTATGGTGGAAGGGAAAAAACTTGCTGTGGGCAAGTATGCACTTTTCACAATCCCCGGCGAGAAAAGCTGGACTATCATATTCAACAAAACATGGAATCAATGGGGTTCTTTCAAATACAAGGAAGAAGATGATGTGTTGAAAGTTGAAGTTAAACCACAGTCTGCACCGATGACTGAAATGATGACTTTCAGCATTGCCAACAATAAGGTGAAATTGATGTGGGAGAAAACGGCCGTTGAATTCTCTGTAAAGTGAAAATCTTTAGTCAGATAGCCAGATAGCCAAAGAGCCAGGGAGCCAGAATAAATCTGACTCTCTGGCTCTCTGGCTATCTGACTATCTTAATTGAGCAGGCTTTTCAACGTAGAGAGCAACTGCTCTCCCCTCAGGTCTTTTGCAATGATCTTCCCGTTGGGATCGATCAGGAAATTCTGGGGTATTGATTCCACCTTGTATTTGACTGCCACTTCATTGCTCCAGAACTTCAGATCGCTGACATGTGTCCAGGTAAGCCTGTCGTCAGCAATGGCTTTGACCCAGGCATCTTTAGACCTGTCCAGTGATACTCCAAGTACTGTAAAATTTTTCTCCCTGTACTGATTATAGGCTTTCACTACCGTTGGATTTTCCATGCGGCAAGGGCGGCACCAGCTGGCCCAGAAATCGATCAGTACGTATTTACCCCTGAAAGAAGATAATTTGACCGGGCTGCCTGACGTATCATTTTGTACGAAATCAATAGCCTCGGATCCGATCTTCCCTATTTTGGACTCTTCAATTTTCTTTGCCAGCATGTTTCCAAAATAACCCTGCTTCACTTCCGGGCTAAGAGCATTATATCTTTTTTCTGTTACAGCTACTTCTGTATTCAGCTGCGTAGCAACCATTGCTGCAAAAGGCGATACATATGATTGGGGGCGGGCCTGTATGAATTCGTCTGTTTTAGCCTGGATCGTGTACACCAGGCTCTCATATTCCGGCCTCAGTTTGCCGTCAGGATCAGCCTTTTTCTCATTAAGGTCTTTAACAACTGCAGAAAGCCTTTCAAACAGCGGTGAAAATTCCTTATTGTAAGTATCAAAATCGGCATGCGACGGCGACCCTTTTACTTCAGCTTTGGATATGGCCTCCACTACCCCATTCAAGGTGATCGTGGAGTTATCAAGGAATAATGCCAGGCGCTGGGTTTTATCGCCATAGGTAAGAAGATAAATATAAGGTTCAGTTACAGAGCCTTTAAGCACGAAACTGCCTTTTTGAGCCTGCGCTTTGGCAATGGGTTCGCTGTTGACATCATCTGCATACAACCCTACTTCCGAACCATCAGGTAATCCCCTGATCAGCCCTTTGATAGTGAAGGTCTGCGCCTGTGCCAGGAGGGCAACGGGGAGCAGGATATGAATCAACAAGAGTAAACGAATTCTCATTTATTATGTCTTTTTTGTAAAACGTCAATTACTTCGCGTAATGTATGTCCTTTAATGTTAAGCAAAATTAAATAATGGAACAGGAGATCCGCAGCCTCATTGATGAAAAGCTCACTGTTATCATCCTTTGCTTCTATGACCAATTCAACTGCTTCTTCTCCAACCTTTTGTGCTACTTTATTAAGCCCTTTTTCGAAAAGGGAACGTACGTACGAAGACTGGTCCGAGCTTTTCCGTCTGAGCCTGATGATCTCCTCCAGGTATGACAAAAAATCGTCTGAATGGTTGCGTTCACTCCAGCAGGTATCCGCCCCGGTATGGCAAACCGGACCGGTAGGAACGGCCTTGATCAACAGGGTATCGTTGTCGCAATCCGGTGCAACAGATTTCAGTTCCAGGAAATTCCCGCTTTCTTCCCCCTTGGTCCACAGTCTTTTTTTAACACGACTGTAAAAAGTGACCCGGCCGGTAGACATGGTCTTGTCCAGGGCCTCCTGGTTCATATAGCCCAGCATAAGCACTTTATGGGTATTGAAATCCTGGATCACCGCAGGGACCAGGCCGTCGCCCGATTTGGCAAAATCTATGTTCATGGCGCAAAGATAAATGGAATGGCGGATTGCCGGATTATCGGATTGCCAGATTTACGCATTAACGAATTCAATCCGACAATTCTCCAATCATACCCGAACCGGAATGCCCTCCTTGTGCAGGTAAGCCTTTAAATCTGGTATGCTGATCTCCCTGAAATGGAAAATACTGGCTGCCAGTGCCGCATCGGCGTTAGCGGCCCTGAACACTTCAGTGAAATGTTCCATGGTGCCTGCACCCCCTGAAGCGATCACAGGTACGGGCAGCTCACGGGCAAGGGTACCCGTAATTTCGAGAGAAAATCCATTTTTGGTACCATCATGGTTCATCGAGGTCAGGAGTATCTCTCCAGCCCCTCTCCTTACTCCTTCATGAGCCCAGTCGATGCAGCGGGTATTCGTTTTCACCCTCCCCCCGTTCAGATATACGTACCACACGCCGTCATCTTCCTGTTTGGTGTCTATTGCCAGCACCACACACTGGGAACCGAACTCCCTGGACAGCTCATTGATCAGTTCTGGCCTCTTGAAAGCTGATGTATTGACTGATATTTTATCGGCTCCATGCTGCAATAAAACCCTGACATCTTCTACGCTGCTGATGCCACCGCCAACAGTAAAAGGTATATTGATATGGTGGGCGATCCGGGACACCAGTTCACTCAGCGTTTTCCTTTTTTCATTGGTTGCAGTGATATCCAGGAACACCAGTTCGTCTGCCCCCTGCCTTGCATATTCAGCCCCAAGCTCTACGGGATCACCTGCATCGCGAAGATTAATAAAATTGGTTCCCTTGACTGTTCTGCCATCTTTGATATCCAGGCAGGGTATGATTCGTTTTGTGATCATGCGTTGAATTTTTTGAGATCGTCCAGGGTGATCCTGTTCTCATAAATAGCTTTGCCAACTATGGCACCATGGCATCCTGCCGCACGGAGCTCATACAGATCATTCATGGTTGTTACCCCCCCACTTGCTACAAGGTCAACATCATTATTTTGTGAGAGGATAAGTTTATACAGATCAGTAGCGGGGCCTTCCAGCTTTCCATCTTTACTGATGTCTGTACAAAAAACATAGTTCAATCCCCTGTCACTATACCCCTTTATGAACTGATGCACATTCAGTTCGGTGGTTTCAAGCCAGCCGCCCACTGCTATTTTTTCATTTCGTACATCAGCACCCAGGAAAAACTTGTCTGCACCATATTTTTCCACCCAGCTTATAAAAATATCGGGCTGTTTAACCGCCATACTGCCAATGGTGACCCACCTGGCACCGGAATCTATGATCATCTTCACATCAGTCTCCTGTTTCACACCGCCCCCGAAATCTACGATCAAAGAGGTATTGGAAACGATATTTTCCAGCACCCGCCAATTCACTACCGATCCTTTTTTTGCTCCGTCCAGGTCCACTAAATGCAATCTTGTCAGGCCTGCATCTTCAAATTGACGGGCAATGTCTGCCGGGTTGGAATGATACTCTGTTTTCTTTGAATAATCACCTTCCGTGAGCCTGACCACTTTGCCCTCTATCAGATCTATTGCGGGGATGATCTCCATCTCAGAATGATAAAAAATTTCTTAATAACTGTTCACCGGCAACAGCACTCTTCTCCGGGTGGAACTGCACGCCATAGAAGTTGCCTTGATGAAGTGCGGCACTATAAGGCTGGATATAATCTGCCACTCCTATGGTATGGGCGCCGCGGGCCGCATAATAACTATGCACAAAGTAGAAATAAGATCCGTCGTTGATCCCCTTGAACAAAGGCGAGCTTGTTTCAACCACCCTGTTCCATCCAATCTGTGGGATCTTCATACCTGAATCGCCCGCCACAAACCTTATCACTGGTTCATCAAAGATCCCCAGACATTCCGTATCATTCTCTTCGGAATGACGACACATCAACTGCATGCCCAGGCAGATACCCAATACCGGTTGTTTCAACTCTTTCAATACCTGGTCCAGACCTCTTTCTTTAAGATAGGCCATGGCCGAACTTGCTTCCCCTACGCCAGGAAATATCACTTTATCTGCCTGCCTGATCTGCTCATGATCATCAGTGACAACAGCCTGCTCTCCTATTCTTTCCAATGCATACAACACGGACTGAATATTGCCGGCATTATATTTCACTATCACTATACGCTCGCCCATAACAACTATTGTAACACGGATGATAAAAAAGCTTTGGTGGCCTTCCTGATATCGGTTGCACCTTCAAGTGCTCGTATATACGCCGTTCCAATGATCGCACCGTTGGCATGCTTTGCAGCAGCCCTGAATGTTTCACTGTCTTTAATGCCAAAGCCAACTAGTACAGGATTTTTCAATCCATAGGAAGATAATCTTTGCAGGAAACCACTCACATCAGTCATGTTTTTTGCTGAACCTGTTGTGGAAGAAGATGACACCGCATACAGAAATCCTGAACTGAGGCTATCCAGTTTTCTAACCCTTTCCGGACTTGTTTCCGGCGTTACCAGGAAAATAAAATCAAGGCCGTATTTTCTGATCACTGCGCCATATTCTTTTTCAAACTCATATTCAGGCAGATCCGGAAGTATCAGTCCATCCACTCCTGCAGCTGCTGCATCAGCACAGAACTTTTCAAATCCATACTGCAATACAGGATTCATGTATCCCATAAGTATAACGGGTATGGATATGCGCTTTCTCATTTCATTCAACTGGGAAAACAGGACGTGCAGATTCATCCCGTTGTGCAGGGCTCTGCTGCTGCTTTTCTGGATCACTTCGCCGTCGGCCAACGGGTCACTATAAGGCATCCCTAGTTCTATCAGGTCTGCACCGCTTTCCTGAAGTGATTCCATTACTTCCAATGTACTGTCCAGTTCAGGAAATCCGGCTGTACAGTAAACATTCAATACGTTTCCTTTCTTATGGTCAAATAATGTTCTGATTCGCGACATGATCAAAGATTAAGTTCCTTCATATAAGTAGCGAGGTCTTTATCTCCCCGGCCGCTGAGGCAAACCACCAATTGGTCGTCTTTGCCGGCTTTGAGATCTGGTAAGATGGCCAGCGCATGTGCAGTCTCCAGTGCCGGAATGATGCCTTCCAGCCTCGCCAGTTCAACGGCAGACTCCAATGCCTGTTCATCAGTAGCGTTCAGGAATACACCCCTGCCGCTTTTAAACAGGTGGGCGTGCAGTGGTCCTATGCCCGGGTAATCAAGCCCAGCAGAAATGCTATGGGGTTCTACCACCTGTCCATCGTCCGTTTGCATCACCAGGCTTTTGCTGCCATGAAGTATGCCTGGTTTTCCCAGGGCTGTTGTGGCGGCGGTCAATCCCGAACTCACTCCTTTACCTGCGGCTTCGACGGCAACCAACCTTACAGTCTCTTCTTCCAGGAAATGATAGAATGCACCTGCGGCATTGCTGCCTCCGCCTACGCAGGCAATTATGTGGGTAGGAAGTTCGGATCCTGTTTTTTCTTTCAACTGCCATCTCATTTCTTCACTGATCACGGATTGAAAGCGCGCCACCATATCGGGGTATGGATGCGGACCAACAACACTTCCTATAATATAGTGCGTATCATCCGGATGATTGATCCAATCCCTGATGGCTTCATTAGTGGCATCTTTCAAAGTTTTACTGCCACTGGTAGCTGGCCTCACTTCTGCTCCCAGCATTTTCATCCGCGCCACATTGGGAGCTTGTCGCTCAATATCTTTCTCACCCATGTATACGATACAGGGAAGGCCTTTCAATGCACAAACAGTTGCTGTGGCCACTCCGTGTTGGCCAGCACCGGTTTCCGCAATGATCCTTTTCTTTCCCAGCCTTATGGCCAGCAGGATCTGGCCGATGGTGTTATTGATCTTATGCGCTCCCGTATGGCAGAGATCTTCGCGTTTCAGATAAACATTCGTATTCAGTTTCCTGCTCAGGTTGGAAGCATAGTAAAGCGGCGTAGGCCGGCCCACATAATCTTTCAATAATGCACGGAATTCTTCCTGGAAAGCTGCATCATTCATGATCGTTCTGTATTGTGAACGCAGCTCTTCCACATTCCTGAAAAGCATTTCAGGGATGTATGCTCCACCAAACATGCCATAATAACCCATCTGATCGGGCTGAAATTTCGGTTCTTTCACCATATTCATGAATTCAATTCGTCCAGAAAAATTTTTACCTTATCCATATCCTTTACACCCGGCGCCACCTCAAACTTGCTGTTGATATCGGCAGCGAACATATCCTTGTGCGCGGCAGCAAACTCCTTCAATCTCGTTGCATCGGAGGGATTGATCCCGCCGCTCAGGAAATAAGGCTTGTTCACATTCACTTTATCTATTAAAGTCCAGTTGAAATGTATGCCTGATCCTCCATATACAGCAGCCTTATCCTGGCTCGCATTACCCACCCAACCATTGTCAAACATGTACATGTCAGTGAACTCATGGTATGGATAGATCTTCCATTCAACATTATCACCTTCCCCAACCCGGAATGCTTTTATGGTGGTCACGTGATTACTCACCTGCTCGCAAAATTTTGGTGTTTCGTCGCCATGCAGCTGCACCATATGCAATCTCCAGGAATCCACTGTTCTGAGTATCTCATCCAGTGACTCATTTACAAACACACCAACCCTGTTGATGTTCATTTTTTCCCGTTTGAGGTCGATAGCTGATAAATGGAACTTTTTGATATAACGTGGCGACTTGGGAAAAAAGATCAATCCTGCAAACTGCACACCCCACTCATCAAGCTGCATGATCTGGTCAAGCCTCGTCATTCCACACACTTTCAGTCTCATGCCAAAGATTTTAACTTGTCCACAAATTCATTGAAAGCTGGCCCCGGATCTTTCTCCCGCATAAATCTTTCTCCGATCAGGAATCCATCGAATCCATATTGCCTGAAGCGTATGATATCTTCGGGCTCACTGATACCGCTTTCCGCAACTCGCACGGCAGCCTTTCCGATCTTTTCAGACATACTGATGCTTTTCTCCATGTCAACCGAAAATGTTTTAAGGCTGCGGTTATTTATCCCTACAAGCGCCGTATACTCGTTAATGTGTTCGATCTCCTCTTCCTCGTGAAGTTCCAGCAACACTTCGAGTTGCAGGTTGTTGGCAAAAGATGCCAGCTTCAATACTTCAGAAGGGCTGAGACAGGACGCGATCAAGAGTATGACATCAGCTCCCATGGCCCTGGCTTCCACCACCTGGTACTCATCAACAATGAAATCTTTCCGGAGTATGGGAATTCTATTCAACCTGGCCTGTTGCAGATCCGCTTCCGTACCTCCAAAGAATTCGAAATCGGTCAGCACAGATAATCCACTGGCACCACCGCTGGTGTACATGGTGGTGACCTCAGAAACATCCGCCTGATCATTGATCACTCCTTTTGAAGGCGACCTCCTTTTGAACTCCGCTATGATACCTGTTTTCTGAGGATCAAGAATGGATTGCTTTAAGGATAATGTCTCCCTGCTGAAAAAAGAACTCCTCTCCAGCAAATGCAAGGGCCGTTCAGCCTTTCTCTTCTCAACTTCAACTCTCTTCGACAATATGATCTGTTCCAGTATGTTCATTACTGAATGGAAATTAATTTTTCAAAAGCACTATATGCTTTTCCTGATTCAAGACTCACCACGGCATCCTGGAAAGCTTCTTCATAATTTTTAAACTCCCCCGTATTATACAGCCCCATCGCTGCATTTGCCAGTACCACTGCATTTTGTGCCCAGCTGCCATCGCCCTTTAATACAGTAATAAAGATCCTCGCTGCTTCTTCAGGGGTATTGCCGCCAAAGATATCAGCAGGTAAAACCATCCTTTTGCCAAGTTGTTCAGGACTAAGAACAGATTCACCCTCATTTGTGATCAGTTTGGTATCTCCTGTCAGAGAGATCTCATCATATCCGTCCAGGGCATGGATGATAGTGAATCGCTGACCGGTTTGCTGGAGCATATAATTATAGATCCTTGCCATTTCAAGGTTATAAACGCCCACCAGCTGATACTCAGGTTTCGCGGGATTTACCATGGGGCCCAGGATATTGAAAAACGTCCTGATCCCAAGATTTTTCCTGATCGGGGCCACTATTTTTAGTGCAGGGTGAAACAAAGGAGCATGCATGAAACAAAAATTGGCAGTATCGATTTCCCTGCGGAGTTTATCAATGTTGTTACTGAGCTTATAGCCCAATTGCTCCATGACATTTGATGCTCCACTTACTGATGTAGCTCCGTAGTTTCCGTGTTTGGCCACCCTATGCCCTGCACCAGCAACAATAAAGCAGGCCAAAGTGGAAATGTTGAAAGTATTTTTGCCATCACCTCCGGTACCCACAATATCGATCAGTTTGTTGCCATTGAGATCTGCCGGCACGCAAAGTTCCAGTAACGCATCCCTGAACCCCTGCAATTCCGGAATGGTGACCGTGCGCATCAGGTAAGAGGTCATGAATGCAGTGATCTCATGTTCATTATACATTCCTTTACTGATATTCAGCAGCACTTCCCTGGCCTTTTCCCTGTCCAGGGCTTTATATTCAAAAAGGTATTGAAGTATTTTCTTCATATCATTTCTTTAACCAGTTCCGCATGATTTTCTCACCTTCCGGTGTCAACACAGATTCGGGATGGAACTGAACTCCCGTGACATCGTATTTTTTGTGTTTCATTGCCATGATCAGACCCTGATCGTCGCGGGCTGTTATTTCCAGGTCTGCAGGAAATTCTTTGTCACTAACTACCCAGCTGTGGTACCTGCCCACTTCAATAGTAGCGGGCAGTCCCTCAAAAATGTCAACACCGCTTTCAATGTTGATGGGTGTCGCTACTCCATGATAAACTTTACTGAGATTCGTCAGCTGACCACCAAAAGATTCCCCGATGGCCTGATGCCCAAGACATACACCCAGGATAGATTTTACAGGAGCATAGATACCGATCAATTCCAGAAGCTGCCCCGCTTCGGATGGAATACCAGGGCCGGGAGAAAGAATGATCTTGTCGTACGCCGCCACTTCCTCCATCGGTAGTTTATCATTCCTGTAAACATCCACTTTCTGTTTCATGATATGCTCAACCAGGTGGACCAGGTTATAGGTGAAAGAATCATAGTTATCGTAAACAAGGATCTTCATGAGTGAATGTTTTCTGCAAATAATACGGCCTTCTTCAGTGCTGATAATTTGTTGTTGACTTCCTGCAATTCGGATTCAGGTTTGCTGGCAGCAACGATACCTGCACCGGCCTGGTAATAAAGGGTGTTGTTTTTGCTCAGGAAAGTACGGATCATGATGGCATGGTTACAGTTTCCATCGAATCCCATGATGCCAATGGCACCGCCATAGTAACTGCGTGCAGTCGGTTCCAGTTTGTCGATGATCTCCATAGCCCGGAATTTGGGAGCCCCGCTTAAGGTGCCGGCAGGGAAAGAAGTAGCCAGTAATTCAAAGGGGTTGGTTCCCTCGAATACATGGCC
Source organism: Chitinophagaceae bacterium (assembly GCA_035298945.1). Lineage (GTDB taxonomy): Bacteria > Bacteroidota > Bacteroidia > Chitinophagales > Chitinophagaceae > Pollutibacter. The sequence continues at coordinate 37,036 of DATGXN010000261.1, forward strand.
AGTCACCTCACTCACCATATGTATCACGTGCGAATAATAATTGATCTTCTTATATTGGCTTACACGCACATTATCGCAGTGCCTGGATAGATCATTCCTGGCCAGGTCTACCAACATCACATGTTCTGCATTCTCTTTGGCATCGTTCATGAGTTGCTCTGCCAGTTTAGTGTCCGTATCATCGTCCCCGGTTCTGCGGTATGTACCGGCAATGGGATGTATCACGGCCTTTCCATTCTGTACGATGAGCTGGCTTTCGGGAGATGAACCCATGAGCTTATATTCCCCATAGTCAAAATAGAAAAGGTAGGGCGATGGATTGATGCTTCTTAATGCACGGTATACATTGAATTCGTCACCGCGGAACGACTGCTGGAACCTCCTGCTCAGTACGATCTGGAATACATCCCCACGATAACAGCTTTCAATGCCTTTTTTCACCATGGAGATATAATCATCATCTTTCATGTTAGAGGTCTCTTCGCTGTTCACTTTGAAGGGAAAGTTCGGAACATCACGGTTACGTATAAGCGATTCCACCACTTCCAGTTCTGATGCCAGTCCTGCTATTTTGTTTTCCACCAGGTACAGCTCATCCTTGAAATGATCAATGGCGATGATATACTGGTAAAGCCGATAACGGAGGAGTGGGATCTCTGCGTCTCCGTGTTTCCCCTCTGCGTCTCCGTGTCCATCCCTGTGTCTCAGCGTCAACGTCTCAAAGAACTGCACGGCATCATAGGAGAAATAACCAAAAAGTCCCTGCGATGCTTTAACCGGTTTTTCTTTCACCGGATTCACATCGAACCTGTTCAGAAAATCCAGCAGGATGCCAGGTACTTCTTTTACTCCTTTTAGGATCACCTTTTCAGGAGGAAGGCCGGGGAGTTTGAATTCAACCAGCCCTTTGTTACGGATCTCGATACCGGAGATCGCATTGATCCCGATAAAAGAAAAGCTGTTATCCTGGGCATGGAAATCTGCACTTTCCAGCAGGATGGTATCCCGGAACCTGTCGCGCAGGCGGAGGTAGATCCCCACTGGCGTATATACATCGGCCAGTATTTTTTTAAATTCCGTTTTGATCTCAATTTTTTTCATTCCCTTGGTTCAAGTATAAAAACTAAAAGGCCCCGATACTATCGGGGCCTAATTATGTTGACACATAGTTGCGACAGTACAGACCCCCTAAGAGTTTGTATGCCACCACCAATGCTTGTTCTGTAAATTCATGATGTTGCAAATATGTGGCAAAACAAAATACCATCCAAAAAATTTTGAAAACAGGCC
>DATGXN010000262.1:0-2411 GCA_035298945.1 Chitinophagaceae bacterium
TAGCCGAATCATTGGCCCTATCGCCAAACCTGACAGGATCCAGTTTGTTTCCGGCTTGCCGAAAACAAGAAGTGGAAAGATCATGCGCCGGATCCTGAGGAAAATAGCAGAAGGCGAAACAGAAAATCTGGGCGACATATCCACTTTATTGGATCCGGGCGTTGTAGAAGAGATCAAGAACGGGAAAATATAGAGAGGCAGGATGGCAGAGAGTCAGAGAGTCGGAGAGTCAGAGAGACAGAGAGACAGAGATATTAATAATTAGAGCCAGAACCTGAGGGTTTTGGCTTTTTTTATCTTCTGAGGCAAACATAATTTCTACCATAACGCCCATATTTCTTCCATTTCCGGCTGGGCTGCATCGTCATACCTTTGCATAGTATTGATGATCTCGATTTTTTACTTTTTACTTTTTACTTTTTAATTAACAAACTATGTCACTAATCAACGGCCTTCACCACGTGACTGCCCTGGCCTCTGATCCGCAGCAGAACATTGATTTTTATGCAGGAATACTCGGGCTCAGGCTGGTCAAGAAAACAATAAATTTTGACGCCCCGGATGTATATCATTTTTACTATGGTAATGAAGAAGGATCACCCGGAACTATTCTCACCTTCTTTCCATATGGAGGATTAGTAAGGGGAAGGCATGGTAAGGGCCAGCTGACCACCACTTCTTTTTCCATACCCGCAGAAAGCCTGGGCTATTGGACTGAACGCCTGAAGAAATTCAATGTGCCTTTCCAGCAACCGCAGGAGAGAATGAACGAGGGCTTCATTTATTTTGAAGACCATGATGGATTAGGCATTGAGCTGATCGCCAATGATAAAGACGAACGCCCCGGCTTCAGCTATGGAAACGTAGAAGAAAAACACAGTATAAAAGGCTTTCACAGTGTGACCTTATCTGAAGATGGTTATGAAAAAACGGCAGGCCTTCTTACTGTTTACATGGAGCACAAAAAGATCGCAGAGCAGGGCAACCGTTTCCGGTATTCTACCAGTGGCAAGATCGGCGATATAGTGGATATTGTTTGTGAACCCGACAGGCTGAGAGGATTACAGGGAGCAGGTACAGTTCACCACGTTGCATTCTCTACAAGCACTGATGAGAGTATTGTTGAAATGCAACAAAAACTGCTGAAAGCAGGCGTTCATGCCACCAATGTGCTGGATCGCCAGTATTTCCACAGTATCTATTTCAGGGAACCTGGAGGGATATTGTTTGAAGTGGCTACCAATCCTCCTGGATTTGCTATTGACGAAGAACCCGCACACCTGGGCGAAAACCTGAAACTTCCCTCATGGGAAGAATCCAACAGACCCATGATCGAAAGCGGTCTGAAACCCATTATCGTTGATTGGAAAAAATTTATCTGATGCACAAACGAAACATACTTGCTGCAGGCACTCCTGTTGACCAGGCGAAGAAAGCCATGATATTCATCCATGGACGGGGCGCAGATGCCAGGGGGATACTTGATATTGCCGGTGCTCTGCAGGTTTCAGATTTTGCCTTACTGGCACCGCAGGCTACAGGAAATACCTGGTACCCTTATAGTTTTCTCTCTCCCGTTCAGATGAATGAACCCTGGTTAAGCTCTGCCATCGCAACCGTGCATGGATTGATCGATGAAGTGATCGATGCTGGGATCAGTGCGGAGAATATATACCTGCTGGGCTTTTCACAAGGCGCCTGCCTTACGCTGGAATCCGCTGCAAGAAAAGCACAGCGATACGGAGGACTTATCGCATTCACCGGAGGACTGATCGGCGAAAAGATCGATCGCTCCAATTACAATGGTGATTTTGCAGGTACTCCTGTATTTATTGGCAGCGGAGATCCCGATCCCCATATTCCTGTATCAAGAGTAAAAGAAAGCAACGGGGTACTCACTGAAATGGGCGCTGTAGTCACTGAAAAAATATATCCCGGCATTCCTCATACCGTGATCCAGGACGAGATCGACTGGGTAAATATTAACATGCTGTAGTGATTGAACCCCCGCGTGGTTTGCATTTCTCCGGCCGGAAGAGTTTACATTTGCACCTTAATAGCGGAGGCAGAGACCGGATCGTAGTGATCCAGTGATAACAACCATTGACCAAAGCTATTATGACCGGGTGCGCAAGCATCCGGTTTTTTTACAGCTTGATTATAAAGAGACACCTCTTTTCCAGGGAATAAAATCATCCTGGTTCAATTGCACAGATTTAGGGATCACCTCTCCACTTGCTGCCTTAATGCAATACTCCATGATCTCCTCTCCCATTTGCTCAATGGTTTTCTCACCATCAATAATAGGACCGCAGTCTATATCAATGATATCCTTCATTTTGGTTGCCAACTTCGAATTGGTAGCCAGTTTAATGGTAGGACAAACAGGATTGCCCGTAGGCGTTCCCAAT
>DATGXN010000263.1:0-13525 GCA_035298945.1 Chitinophagaceae bacterium
TCCTTGGTCATAATTGACGCCAGCTTCTCAGAGTCATGGTGCTTACTGTTGTGACCCAGGAACAGGAGTTCCAGTCTGCGTGGTTGTTCTTTGACTTTATCAGCAGAAGCTCCCAGGAACAGGGAGGAGGACAAGGCAAAGCAAAGCAGGATAAAGTATCTCTGGTACATAGCAGTCAATTGTTGGTTATGATCAATTAAATCTCCTGAAAAAAATCATGAATGCCTTGGCGGATTTTATCCAATAGTAACTGTATTTTGTCCAGTTTACCGTAGTTTAGACGCTGATAAGGACAATTTAATCATACTTGAAAGCAGCGCTACATAAATCTGCCATTCCACAGAACAGCATCTTTGTGGTGCGTCACCTGAAAGAAAAATTCTTTGACCCGGAATGGCATGCTCATTCCGAATACCAGCTGTTTGTTGTGGTAAAAGGTACCGGTACCAGATTTATTGGTGACAGTATCAAGGCCTTTGGTCCTGGCGAACTGATCATGACCGGGCCCCACCTGCCACATCTGTGGAGGTCTGATGATGCCTATTTTGACAAAGGGAGCAGGCTGTTCACAGAAGGGATCGTGATCTATTTCAATGAGGGTTTTCTGGGAGAACATTTCCTGGACAAAGAGGAAACCACCATGATCAGGAAATTATTCACCAGGTCAAAGCAAGGACTTGAATTCAGTGGCAGGGAGAAGAATATGGTGATCCATATGATGAAGGAGGTGATCACTTTGAAAGGTGTGCAGAGGGTTATTCAATTGCTTCGTATACTGGAGATGCTGGCTCATGCGAAAACGTATCATTACCTCTCCTCAAAAGCTTATGAGAACGAGTTCAATCAGAACGAAACGGACAGGCTGAATATCGTTTATGAATATGTAATGAGGCATTTCCGGCAGAAGATCCAATTGGAAGAGCTGGCAAAACTCCTGCATATGACTCCAACTTCTTTCAGCCGGTATTTCTCCCGGAAAAACAACATGCCTTTCTCCAAATTCGTTTCCGAATTGAGGATAAGGCATGCTTGTAAGCTGTTAACAGAAACTGAGCTGCCGGTTGAGCAGATCTGTTATGAATGCGGGTTCAATACGGTCTCCAATTTTAACCGGCAGTTCCTGGAACTGATGCAGAAAAAACCCACTCAGTATAAGAAAGAATTCATGAGCATTTGATCCTACCGGTTAACTATAATCGTATTGGTGCCGGCTGGGTCAAAAGGAAAACAATGAACTGCATTGAATGAAAAAAGGTGGTCGAAGTTGATGGCAGTATGTACTGCCATCAACTTGTTAATTGAGAAAAGTTATTGTTGAAGTTGGAGGTCGCGAACGTGCTTTCCGATCTGTTTGCCAAATGCCAATCCGGCTTTGACGGACTCACGGTAATGTATACCTCCATAGATCCTGGACAAACCGGCTTCAGCGGCTGCATCACCGAATGAAGAATAATCGCGTGGTGCTATTCCCAGGAATTCATAAGTATCATCGCTGAAAGAATAGTTATCACCAAAAACGCCAGCCATGGCTTCCATGAATGCACTGGACACAGTGGCGTGAGCGGCCGGATATTCGGGGTGATTTGGTGTTCCGATATAGGGCAACCAGCTGGGGTCGATCAGGTTACGAACATAGGTCACCGGGCGGATCTGGTTGTAATGATATTTGGAACGCCAGGTCATGATGAATGCGTCGCGGGAGGCAATGCTTGTTTTGGCATAGGCCATGGCAGCAGTGCCCAGGTCGGCGCCATTTTTTTCAAGGAGTTTAGTGAGTATCCTGATATGGTGACCCGGAGTGCTGTATCCTGTGCCTACGCCCACATCTGCCCAGAATCTTGCGATGGTTTTTTGCTCGGCTGTTGCATTCTTGGAAGTCTGATAAGTGAAATTTACTTCTTCATAGAATGGCGAGCCAGGTGTTTCTGAATAGGCAAAAGGGAATGGTGGTGCTATACCTGTCAGGTGCATCTCCAGCATCGGGCGGTAAGTGCCGAGATAGGGTAATGCCGCTGGTAAAAGTGCAGGAGGAGTAGGAACCCATGCGCCGGGGAATACAGGCGGAGTGTAGGGGTCACTGTTATGGCTGATGCCGTCTGATTTTGACCACTCGAAAACAGCTGCAGCCACTTTCCGGCCAAACTCCCTGGATCTGCTGAATACCTCAGAGGCCTGGTCAGGACTGAGCTTTTCATTATAAGCCGCTTCCATGGAATCAATGGATGCCTGGTTATGGGCGGTAAGACCAGCAAACATATTTCTTGTCATGAATGCCATAGCCGCATTGGCAGCAATGGACCATGAATATCCATTGTTTTTTTCTTTTGCTGGCATTTCAGGCATCTGGTAAAGCACTGAGCTGAGTGGAACTGAATTGGGGATACCATGCCTTACCGATTCATACAGGGCAATCCCTTCATATGCAAAGATCCGCCCTGTTACAACGGGCGAAGGATTGGGATTGGTGTACAGCATGATTCGGGTCTGAAGGTTGTACCATTGGGTAACTACTTCACTACTGCTGTTCGTCGCGGCCCTGGCTGAAGCCAGTGTTCCGTTTGACTGGTCGGGAACGGAAATTTCCTTCTTACAACCATTGAAAATCAAAGCCATAGCGAGGCATGCAAAAACAAAGTACTTTCTCATAGAGCCATGGCTCCGGAGGGATCTCATTAAGTGTGTCATGGTTAGAACGTTTTGGAATTATGGTGAATTGTTGTTCCAAAAATATTCCGTGGCAAAGGTGTAAGCAGTAACTATTGAGTCAAAGACTTGTAATTTTCATTCATCCCGAAATTACCTGGTAGCTGCATCTTTGAATTCATAAGGCATGACCCCATATTTTTTCTTGAAACATTTTGAAAAATAGGAGGGGCTGCTGAATCCTGTCTGGTAAGCTATTTCAGAGATATTTCCGGCATTTTTGTTCAACAGTGTCAGTGCCTCGTTGAGCCGGTAATCCTGGATGAAAGTATTGGGTGACTTGCCAGTGAGGCTGGTCATCTTACGATATAATTGCGACTTGCTGTATCCCAGGGCCTTACTGAAATCGTCCAGGTTCAGGTCTGTGTTGTGCCAGTTGGTTTCAGCAAAATCCATCAGTGAAGTCAGGAACTTTTCTTCCATCTCGGTCATACATAAAAGACTGTCTTCTTCTTTTAAGACCTCCATATTTTCGTTGTTATACAATTCTTTCACCCCGGCAGAGACGATGATATCGCCTTTAATGATCTTGCACATTCTTTCAGCCAGCTTGATGGTGCTTTCAAAAAATGAATTATTTCCAGTCACTGGTACGCCTGCGCTAAGTCCGATCTTCAAAGTGATATTATCATTCTTTATATCATCCCGAAATTCAGAAAATCGTGACTTGATACTGAATGCGGCATGCACAGCATTTGAGGAAGACTCAAACGAGACCATCATACAACTCTCGTTCTGTTTCACAAGTTTTCCTCTGTGTTTGGCCAATAGGTGTAAAGTATCAGCCTGGAATTTTTGAAATGATTCCCGGATTTTTTTTGAAGCTTCTGCGGGTTGTATCTCTTGTTTGAACGAAACGATCATTATAGTGCGGAAAGCAGATTCAGCGATGATGTTCATAGCAGCATCTGCTGGCTTTTCCGGATCCGTGACCCGGCCAAGAAATGCTTCCACCAGGTCGGCACCCACTTCTATGACCGTATTGGGGACCTGTCCATGCGCTAAGGCATGCATTTTATGAATGGCTTCCGCATTGGGAGCTTCGATCAGGCAGAATGTATTGTTTCTTTTTTCATCAAACCAGTACGTAAGCACCCGACAGCCCAGCTGGTTCTGGATCTTCACATCTTCCTGGTGGATCGTGGCGATCATTTCAGGTGTGACAGGTACTGACATATCATGTCTGTCCATGAAAAGCGGCATCGGAAATCATTTGAGTTGATCAAAAATCCGCTACAAAAAAAGAGCCTGAATGATATGAAAAGTACGGACTGTCGTTTAAAAAGCAAAACGATATTTTATCAAAAGACGCTTGTGTGCCTGTAAAATGTTCAGTTACAAATTCTTCAGTTTTGAGATCACCCATTTATTGATCGCAGCTCTTTGTTCCGGGTACAACCAGTGGCCAGTGTCCAGGAATACATCTGCTTTTTTATTTGCTGTGATCGAATTGTAGGCTGCGTAAAATGAAGTTGGAGGACAGGTTTCATCGTTGAATCCCCAGCTGAATTGCGATTCGGCTTTAACACCTTTGGCAAAATTCACAACATCATAGTAAGCCAGGTTGTTGATTATTTTTTCATCTGCATTCCATTGTTTATTGGCTTGGCTGAGCATGTGCGGCCAACCCCCGGCTCTTCCTTTTGTATAGCCTGTTAAATCGCAAAGTGCCGGATATTGGGCGGCCATGTATTTCACTCTTTTGTCGAGTGATGCAGTGATGATACTAAGTGCACCTCCCTGGCTTCCTCCCATTACGGCCAACGATTGTCCGTCAAATGCAGGTAAACTGAAAATCATGTCAACAGCCCTGATGCAGTTGGTGTAAACACGTTTATAATAGTACCTGTCTCTGTCGTTCATATTATTATAAAAGTATCCGGCTAAAGCACCTGCCGACAGGTTGTTATACACTGCAGGGTCCAGGTTAACCGGTATACCATGAATGCCGATGGTCAGAACAATGATTTCTTTGTCTGCAAGTTCCAGGTCCGGGCCATAGGGGCGGATGCCAGCGCCGGGCACCTGCAGTACGGCAGGATATTTTCCAGGTTTTTTCGGAACGCAAAGAATCCCATAGATTCTTGAGGCGCCATAGCCCTGGAAATTCACATGGTAAACATCCGTTATGGCAGAAGATCGTTCGGGCATCAAGGTCAATCTTGCATCGATCGGAAGTTTAGCCAGTTCATCGGCAGCGGTTTTCCAAAATGCATCGAAGTCCGAAGGCATGGATACGGTAGGTTGTATTTTTCCGGGTTCATATCCTGCAGTGGCCAGGTTGCGGTATTGTTTTCCTTCAAAACTTGTTGTGACTACGCAGCGCAAAAATCCCGGCTCTTTCATCGTAAGTGCTGCGGTAACAAATTTTCCATCTTTCAGTACGGCACTATCTGTTTTAACCGGATTCATTCTTTCCGGACCGATCTGGTAAACGATCTTAACATCTTTCATCGGCACATTGAAATTCAGTACCTGTATGTTGAATGTGGCGGGCTCACCGGTTTTGTACTCCCAGTTTGCATGATCAGGTGTGACAATGATCTCTACCTGTTGATGGACTGGCTGAGCAAAACTGAAGGTGACCGAAAGAAGTAGTAGTACAGCGAGAAAAGATCTGCGAGTCATGGTTCCTTGGTTTGAATGATCACTTAAAGTAATGAATATGTCTAAAAAAATGGATTGATTTGCCATATACTTTTAAAAGAATACATTTAATAATGTCAAAGTTGACGAGGGTCAGATGGGGTTTAATTGATAATAGTGACATATCATTTCTATATTATTTCACACATATGAATGTCCGTATCAATATTCTGCTTCCAGTTGTCCTGCATATGACGCTGATATCAAGTGCTCAAGTCAGTAAAATTCGGATTGCCTGTATCGGAAATAGCATTACAGCGGGTGCCAGAGTTTCGAATCCGGAGCTGTATGCATATCCGGCAGTATTATCATCGATCCTTTATGAGAATGGATATGCTCATTACGATGTCAAAAATTTTGGTATCGGAGGTGCCACTATGATCAGATTCGGTAAGCCCAACCTTTGGAGATTGCTGGATTCTATGGTTTTATTTTCACCCGACGTGGTGATCATAAAGGCGGGGACCAATGAAACAGTGAGTGCGCCTCGTTACAATTGGGAGCATATTGGTGATTTTGAAAAAGACTATGCTGATTATATTGATTCAATAAAAAAAATAAACCCGAATTGCAGGTTCATCATTTGCAGCCCTTTGGATATGGTCATTAAGACAGATGGTTTGTCTCCGGAAAGAAAGAATGACCTTTCACAAAGGAGGCCCCTGATCTGGCAACTGCGGAAAAGAATCAGAAAGATTGCGAAAAAGGAGGATACATATTTTCTTGATCTGACAAAGCCATTTAAAGGTAAATCCAGTTTAATGACCACGGCAGACGGAGTACATCCAAATAAAGATGGATATCGCTATCTCGCAACATTGGTATTTGATTTTATGGTAAAGAAGGGGATAGTAGTGAAGTGAAACAAATTTTTAGTATCCGGGATTTACTCAATGATATTAAGCTCCGCATTGAACCGATACATTTTACCCCCGGTCAAGGCAATAGACTCGTCACAATCAATCACAAGAACTGGAGTAAGATTATCGTAATCTCATTTTCTAACGACAGAAACCAAACATGGGTCATGGTTTATTTAAACGAGGGCTCACACCAATGAATAAGTCCCTCATCTGCATATGCATTTAAAACAATATATTTAAAATATAAAAGCTGTCCAGTTGTTGTGTGTAGGGGTTGATTTCTTAATATATTATATCACACTAATGAATATCCGTATCAGACTTCTATTCATTGCCTGCATTCTTTATAGCTTGATGTCGAGTGCCCAGGTGTATACTGAAACAAAAACGGGCGCTAACACATGGGGCGGTCCCTATGTTCCTCCTGTGTGGACGAAGTCTTACGACATGACCCTCAAGACATATAATATCAATGTCAAGCCTGCCACTTCCCAGGTTACACCCAATACAGGGGGTGGGTCTTCCATTTCGGGATATGTAAAAAAATCAAAATGGAACATTGGTTCTTTCAGTTCCATCGACTATGAAAGAGATTTGGCCAGAGAGCAATACAGGGATACCAAAGCCAGGGAAGCTGCCGTTGAATATGGCAAGCAACTTGACCAGGCGATCCTCTATTTTAATGCTGGAGCCTATTTAATCTGCTACAATATCATAACAAGAATTTTGCCATTGATATCCCGGAAAGAGGTAAAAGAGAATGATAATTCAGATGAATTGTATGGGCATCTGGCAAAGTTTTACAAAGTTGTACAGTACTATGAGTACATGTCAAAAGTGAAAGTTGGTGTATCGGACAATGCAATGCTCTTATATAATTTAATGTTTAACCCGGTAGACAAGTCATCGTATAGTGTAGCCGAAATCAGCAAACCTTTTCCATACACCTCACAGTTCTATTATTTTCTTGATAGTGCATCAGCACATCCAAAGCCAGACTTAGCTCAATATTCAGTAAAACAAAGGTTTCTGGCAGATCTTTTTTTTATCGAACTGCTGGCTGATCTGAACAAAAAGTCTGAAGGCAGGCACCTGCTCAGGTCGATCATAAATTATTACCTCCCGAAGATCGACAGCATGGAGGCTTTCATTCCTCAAATTGCCCTTGATCATTTTTACCTGGGGAACGTGGAAGAAGCGGAAAGTCTCCTGGAATATTACTGGAATGAGAGCGAGTCCTATGATGCCAGGCTGAACATACTGAATGAATTGGTGGTAGGGGACGGACGAGTCAGGAAAAACAATTGGTCAAAGGCCACTCATCCGAAAGAATATGCTTTTGTGAAAAAGAACTACCAGTTCCTTGACAGTGTTGTACGTTCTCGCAATCTGCAAGTGAGTGTATATAGCGATGATGTGAAATATGCTTTGATGGTAGACCGCGGTAATGAATTGGATGAATACATGGCTATACTTGAACCCACGATCAGTAAGCCTTTTGATAGTTTATATTATTCTGCCCGGTACAAAAATTACAGTACCTATAATCGATTTGTAGAACGGTATTTGATGGTTCTTTTGAGAAAAGGCGACAAAGATCAGATACGGGCAACATTGAGGAAGGTTTTTGATGTTTCTCAAAAAAGTAAAATACTGACGCAAGCCATGCTTGACACAAGCAATTATAAAGAACAGTTCAATAAGTTTCCTGCACTATACTGGGAAGTTTATTACAGGGAGAAAAGCCAGCCGGCTTCAAATTCAATTCTCTTTTTTGTGATGAAGGATTTTGCTGACGCTGGTGGAAAGAAATACCTTATGGAAGCTGCCAAGCCTTATATGGATGAACTCTCCAATTATACAGAGAAAGAGGCCGGATTTTCGGTAGGAGATTTAGAGCAGTGTGGGATAATGCCGGATTACCAAAAGAAAAAGAGAAATTATCCATCTGAAGTACCTTCTGCCATAGCGGAAGCAAATGCCGCTATGGCAAAAGCCGATGCTGCCAAAGTTAAAATTGAACAGGATAAGATTGCGGCAATAGATGAAAGGGCCAGGGAGATCAGGGAAACTCCATTGACGAAGGAGGAGGAAACCTATAAAAAGATGGGTACTCCATTGGGTGCGCTGGCTATGTTTGAGCATTGGGTTAAAAGTAATAAAGTGCCAAATGAATCCCTGTTTGATTCCCTTTCAATGGATTTTGCAAATGCATGTTTCCAGAGAGTAGGCTATGCTCCAGGGAAATCTATGAGGGCAGACATACTTATGGCGTCTATCGTGTGCGAGAGGGAGAAAATCGGCGGGTTTCTACAGAGCTGGACGCAAGAGCAAGCGGCACTTCATTTTTATAAAAAGCCCATAACGGCAGACGATCAGACCCCAGCGCCCGAAGAAGCACCTTACGAAGAGCAATATGTTATGCTGTTAAGCCGTGCAGGTAAATATGAACAACTTGGGGCATATGTAGGGAAGACCTGGGCCACGGCTCTTGCGTATCCGATCCAGTTTGCAGAGGCCCTGGCTATGGCAGGGAAATTTGATGAGGCGATGAATTTCATTCAGAACTTTGAAAGAAAGACCTTTTCTGCCAGTGTGTTGAACCCATACAGGGGCTATGAAGCGATCATGACCGGAATCGTTCTTTTTCACAAGAAAGATTACAAAAAGTCATGGGAGTTTCTAAACGGTAGTAAAGTACCCAATAATCAACGCAGTGATCCGGAAGGAAAGTGGAAATTTCCCTCTCAACTTTATGTTCCCTCCATTTTCACTACACAATATGGCCATTACTACTTCTGTTGTGCAAAGGAGGTTCGGAAAAAAGATTTCAGCGAATTTTTGCAAGTAACATCATTACCTCAGTCTGCACCCGTTTTTATGGAGCAGAAATATAAGGGCATTTTTACCGTAACCCAAAATCACTGATTCATAACTGGGCAAATAAAAAAATGCCTATTGCAGGCGGTTGCAAGCGAGGGCTCCTGCATAAAAAAACCTCCCTTGAAAGGAGGTCTTGTGCCCAGAACAGGAATCGAACCTGCACTCCATTGCTGAAACCAGATTTTGAGTCTGACGCGTCTACCAATTCCGCCATCTGGGCTGATGGGCTGCAAAAATAGGGAAAAAATGTATTCACAGATCGCTCTTTGCTAACTGCTAACTGCTTTCTCCCTTTGCAACCTGCAACCCTAACCTGCCACCTGACCCTACTGTCCGGTGACAGTCTTCTTGATATCCCCTGGAAGTTCTTTGCCAAAATATAATTGGAAACCAAGACTTAGATTCAAACCGCCGGTGCCTTCGGTATTGGAATAATTAGCATACCTGTAACCAATGATCCCTTCCACCGCAACCGTGCGGTTTAAAAAAGCCGCAAAGCCGGCTCCGGCCAATAAGCTCCAGCCTGTGGCATTCGACTCTATATTATTGGCTTTGGTGGTAGTGGAAATGTAGTCGGCACTGGTGACTAAAAAGGGTTTGGTCTGCGATTTTCCGAAGTAATAACGGGCAAATGGTCCTATGCCGAATTCATTCACGCGGATGGTACCTGATTTCGAAAAGTCAAAATTCATCTCACCACCAAATGCAAAATTCTTGGCCACAAAATAACCGAACTGGGGATTGAACCGGAAATCACTACCGTCTTTGTTGGTACTGAGGGCAAGTTGACCACCCACCATGATATTTCCCTTATCCGTTTGGGCAGATGCGTCCAGGGCAGCAACCACCAGGAAGAGAAGGAATAGTAATTTTTTCATAATTGAGAATTAGGTACGAAAATATATACAAAGGGATTGTCTATGGTCAATAGTTGAATTTATTATCGCCTTCTTCCATACTTATCTACTGCATTCCCCGGGTAACACATTAACCGGCCAACACACTAAAATAAAAAGGGCCATCTCATAAAGAATGAGACGGCCCTTTTCAATAATAAGCAGTTGTTCTAGTCGATCCGGTTGTCTAAAAGTTCTTTCTTCTCGATCTTGTAAGAACTGATGAGGCCAAGACCACCACCAATTCCTATCAATGCGAACCAAAGTGCGGGGTTCTCTTCATCATGAAGGATGTACTTCGTGATGATATAAGCCAGGGCCAGGCCCATGCCTGCACCCAGCAGGAGAAGTCCATTCTTCAGATTCCGGTAAGGAGCAGGCCGATTAGCAAATTCCTTGGGGTTCATGCCTTTCTCGATCATCGATAAATTTTCCCTGCTTTTAAGATAGACCAATCCAAATACCATCGCGAAGAGTGATATAGGAACTAAAATCGGAACTAATAATTCTGCGCCTTGCATGTGTATCGTTTTAAAGTTTGTTGTCCAAATGGTTTACAGAATATCAGACTACAGCCGGTTCGCTTAGGTTACAGGAAATTTCAAATATTTCATAACTTATTGATTATCAGCAGTAATCAGGGGAAAAATAGCAGATGTTAACCGCTCACCGCTCACTGCTCACTGCTTACCGCTCACCGCTTTATAATAAATTGTAACTTTTTCCCTTAACCTGTAGTCTAATAACAAAATGAGTTCCGTAAGTACAGATATGGAGGTGATCGCCAGGATCCTGAAAGGCGATCAGCAGGCATACGCGGAACTGGTGGGCAGGTATCAGCACTATGTTTTCACTTTGGCGCTGAAATATTGCCAGAACAGGGAAGATGCAGAGGAAGTAGCGCAGGATATTTTTATAAAGGTGTACCGTTCACTGGCTGATTTCAAGGGAACATCCAAATTCAGCACCTGGCTTTACACCATAACTTATAATACCAGCGTAACCTTCCTGAGGAAGAAAAAACTGAATGTGAGCTCCATGGACGACGACAGAACCTTCATGCAGCTCGAAAGCCAGGAATCTTCTTTCTCTGCCAACCTGGTGGAGCAAAAAACAAGGGTAAACCGCGTTAACGAAGCCATCAGCCAGTTATCGGCAGACGATGCACAGATCATTACCCTGTTTTATAAGGGAGACCAGACCCTGGAAGAGATCGGTAGGATCATGGGGATGGAACCCAACACGGTGAAAGTCAGGCTCCACAGGGCCAGGCATAAACTGAAGGAAAAATTAGAGAAAGAATATAAGTCAGAAGCCATTTGATGGTTGTAACTTAAAGCGATTTTTATGTATTCAAGGGAACAAATAGAGCAGCACATCTGGGATTACATCGACGGGCTTTGTACTCCGGCCGAAAAAGAAATGGTGGAGAAACTCCTCCAGTCAGATCCTGCATGGAATACAGTATACCTTGAACTGAAAGACTTCAATACGCTGGTGGCCAGAACAGACATGATAGATGAGCCATCCATGCGCTTTACCAGGAACGTGATGGAGCAGGTAGCTCATTATAAGATCGCACCGCCAGCACAATCTTACGTAAATAAAAAGATCATCTACGGCATAGCAACTTTCTTTATCGTTACCATCGTTGCTTCCATATTATACGGCATCTCCCTGATCGATTTCTCCAGCAGCAGTGCCGCAGGTAGTGTGAAACTTCCTGAAGTGGACTATTCTAAATATGAACTGAACTGGAGCCAGTACCTGAACTCGCCGGTGCTGTATATCTTCCTGTTTATGGACGTGATAGCAGGTTTGCTTTTACTGGACAGATACCTGCGCAGGAAGAATGAAAAGCTCCGTGAAACCATGTAGTTTATTACCTTCGGGACATGATTCGAATTGGACTGATCCGCGAGGAGAAAGTACCAACTGATAACAGGGTTGCCCTTACGCCTGCCCAGTGCAAGTGGATCGTAAAGAACAACAGCAGTATCAGTATCTCCGTACAATCTTCCCCAGGCCGCTGCTACAGTGATAAGGAATATATTTCTGCCGGTATTGAAGTGAAAGAAGAAATGGGTGACTGCGATATCCTGCTGGGTATCAAAGAAGTCCCATATGACAAATTGATCGCGGGTAAAACTTACCTGTTCTTCTCCCATACAAAGAAAATGCAGCCCTGGAACAGGAAAATGTTGCAGACCATAGTGGAGCAAAAGATCACACTCATCGACTATGAGTGCCTTGAACACACAGATGGGACCCGTATCATCGGCTTTGGATTTTTTGCCGGTATAGTTGGTGCCCATAACGGTATCATGGCCTATGGAAAAAGAACCGGGTTATATGACCTTGACCGGGTTTATAAGCAGAAAAATTTCAGGGAACTGATCCACACTTATTTCGGACTTAAACTTCCGAATATTAAAGTGGTGGTAACCGGTTCAGGCAGGGTTGCCCATGGCGTGCTCGAGATCATGAACCTGTTGGGCCTGCATGAAGTAGAGCCCGATGAATTCCTCTCCCGCGAATTCAATTATCCTGTTTATGTTCAACTGAAAGGGTCGGCACTATATGCGCATAAAGAAGATGGCAGCTATACCCGTGATCATTTTCATGAACATCCGGAGCAATACCGTTCCTTATTTCTTCCCTATGCCCACCAGGCTGATATCCTGATGAATGGTGTGTATTGGGATCATACGATTCCACGTCTTTTTGAAAAAGAACATGTCAGCGATCCGGCCTTCAGGATACGTACCATAGCCGACATCACGGATGATTCAAATGGTTCCGTGCCTATCAATCTCGGAGACCAGACCATGCTCGATCCCATCTATGGCGTTGACAGGAATAGCCTGGAAAAAACAGCTCCCTATCTTCCCAACTCAATTGATATCATGGCTGTAGGTAATCTTCCCAATGAATTACCCCGCGATGCCTCCCGTTATTTCGGTGAGCAACTGATCAAATTCATCTTGCCTGAATTACTGGGCATGGGAGAGGAGAAAGATATCATCGAAAGGGCCACCATCATACATCATGGGGAATTGACAGAACCCTTCGCCTATATGAAGGATTATGCAGCTTCATAAAAAAAGGTAATAATCGGCCAGCAGTTCTGTAAACTCATCTGAGTAAGATCCATCTTCATTACGGATATCCAGGATGTTTTCTGCCGCTCCGCCATTATTGTCTGAAAAGATGATCATGCTTCGCGTGAACGGGTGATTTAGGGTATGCCTGACCGTTAATGTCTTATCCGGTGAAAGGCCATATGGCAGGGCAGAGGCCAGTGTTTCTTCTTTCCTGATATATGGAATGATGACGGCAAATTCCCCGCCTGGGGCCAGAAGTTCTGATGCAATTTTAAAAAGTTCTGCAAGGCTGAGTTCACTGCTATGCCAGGCCAGGTTCTTACTGGTGTCTGCAGCCTGGAGCTGCTTCTCATAGAAAGGCGGATTAGAAATGATGAGGTCGTATTTTTTTTCGAAAGGATGGATTTTTACATCAGCTTCAATGCCATTC
>DATGXN010000264.1:0-5501 GCA_035298945.1 Chitinophagaceae bacterium
AACGAAGATGTATTTTGCCATAAATCAAATGTTAACTGGAGACCTGGTGGAGTAATTCCTGAAGGTCATGCAAACATACCACTTTATTACCCTTTGAAAAAAAATTACAGCCGGCTGTGGAAAAATTGACTGAATCTTAAGCTTTTAAACTTCCTGTACCTGTAAAAAGCAATAGCATAGAGCATTTAGCGTTTTTTTACTATATGTTCCGGCACGGTTTAATACTCATTCTCTCCCTTCTGATCTTCTCAGTTGGCCGGGGGCAATGCACATCCGGAGGTGCTATATGGTTGAATGGTGAGAATGATGGCATAATGAGTGATACCGGACTGATTGGTGGGTATGTGATCGTCAAAGCGGTTACAGTAGGCACCATGACCAACGGCAGGCCATTATACCGGATCGGGAGTTCCAGCTGGAAAAGCCTGAATTATGCGGCGCTCCAGGTTTGGAGGGCATATAGTTCTATTGGATCAAATTACACTTATTTCAAACTTGATAACCCACTGGATTCTAACCAGATCCATATGAGGGTAGACAATATCCGGGGGGATTTCCCAAACTGGGAAGCCCAGGCCGTACGCGGCTACCTCGCCGGCGTGCAGGTTCCTGCGAGTTTTAAAGACCCTGTGAATGGAGCCACCAATTCAGGTAATACGATCAATGGAGGCTCCTCAACCACATCCCTCGTACAATCTGCCATGCGCGTATTTTTCCACGGACCAGTTGATTCAATAGTTGTTCAACAGGTTTCGCTCAGCGACTGGATCATTGCAGAACTGATGGTTCAGTGCGAACTCCTTTTACCAGTGCAACTGAATGCCTGGACAGCAGAAAACAAGCCCTCCTCCGTAATGCTCAATTGGAAAATGTCAACACCACCAAAACAGATCTCATATTTTGAAGTTGAACATGCTCTGGATATGCGAACATTTTCTTCCATTGGCAGGGTTGCAGCACAGCCATATATTTTATCCTACCAGTTTGAAGATCTTTATCCCGCGGAGGGAAAGAATTATTACAGATTGAAAGCTGTTGACAAAGACGGACATGAAGAGTATTCGAATATTATCTATACCGACCGGAAAAATTATTCAAAGCCATTGATCAGCGTTTACCCTAATCCGGCAAGTTCTTACTTTGTGATTCAGACCAGCAAAAGAGCAGCAGTAACTATCTACACCATGGACGGAAGAAAGATCAAAACGTTGG
Source organism: Chitinophagaceae bacterium (assembly GCA_035298945.1). GTDB lineage: Bacteria > Bacteroidota > Bacteroidia > Chitinophagales > Chitinophagaceae > Pollutibacter. The sequence goes on from DATGXN010000264.1 coordinate 1,213, forward strand.
CGGCATTTCTCGGCTCTATGCAAGTGAATAGTTTCTCCTGGCCCCGTGGAGAATATATTGTAAGAACAGAAAGCGGGGATGAAATATTGACTTCAAAATTCCTTCTGCGATAAAACAAAAAACCCCGGAAATTCCGGGGCAATTTGTTTAGTGGGTTAGTATGCATGATACTAACGTAAAATATATTGACAATATTGTAAGGATCACCTGAAACTGATCTTGTCGAAACTTGCAGATATCCCTTTGATCAATGAAGAACTGAAGCCCTGGTGCTCCATCTCATTCAATCCTGCAATGGTACATCCTTTCGGCGTTGTCACTTTATCGATCTCTGCTTCCGGATGACTACCATTCTGGATCAGCAATTCTGCGGCGCCTTTGACTGTTTGCGCTGCGATCAATGTTGCCGTCACCGAATCAAATCCGATCTCAATACCTCCCTGGATATTGGCACGGATGAAACGAAGGGCGTAAGCAATTCCGCAGGCACCTAATACGGTAGCGGCATCCATTAATTTCTCGTCAATAGCTACCACCTTACCAAGCTGATTAAACATATCCTTCACATACTGAGATTGTACATCGTCTATGTTCCTTGTGCATATGCAGGTCATACTTTCCTGGATCGCGATAGCAGTATTTGGCATAGCCCTTACCACACCGATCTTTTTCCCTGCATGATGGAGCAGTTCTTCCATGGTTACACCGGTCACCACTGAAACCAGCAGGTGCTTGTCGGTCAATTTACTTTTCACCCCGGCCAGCACATCTGCCACCTGGAAAGGCTTCACCGCAAGTATCACGGTCTGAGCATAACCTACCGCCTCAAGATTGTTATCACTCACCAGGATACCTTTGTTCTCAAGGTGTTGAATAGTACTGATATTTCTTTTGGTGACCATGATATGTTCGGGGAGCATGAAGCCACTTTTAACCAGTCCTTCTGCTATTGCTGTGCCCAGATTGCCCCCGCCTATGATCGCTATCTTCTTGTTCATGATCAATAATATTTTTGCTTTGATAAATAATGACGTACATAATCGTCTACCCCTTTTTCAAGACTGTAAAAAGGTTCATCGTACCCGGCGCTGATGAGCTTGTGCATATCAGCTTCTGTGAAGTACTGGTATTTGTCCCTGATGTCTTCGGGCATATCAATGAACCTGATATCAGGCTGCCTGTCGATGGCTGAATAAGTAGACTTCACCAGGTCTTCAAAACTCCTGGCCTTTCCTGTTCCGAGATTATACAATCCTGAAGGTGCATGGTGATCCATGAACCAGCCACAAACTTTCACCACATCTTTGACATAAACAAAATCACGCAGTTGCTGGCCATCTTTGAAATCCGGCCTGTGCGACCTGAACAATTTCACAAATCCATGTTCACGGATCTGGTTGAAGGAATGGAAAATAACACTGGCCATTCTGCCTTTATGATATTCATTAGGCCCATACACATTGAAAAACTTAAGCCCGTACCAATGTGGCGGCTGTTGTTTTTGAACAAGAGCCCATTTGTCAAATTCGTTCTTCGAAACACCGTATGGATTCAGGGGCTGAAGCCGGGCAGGAAGTTCGTGATCATCTGTATAACCGAGCTCACCTGAACCGTATGTTGCTGCAGAGGAAGCGTATACTAAAGGGATCTTATTCTCCGCGCAGTAGTTCCACATGTCCTGAGAATACACCACATTCAATTCTTCATGAATGGCATAATTGAATTCGGTGGTATCTGTTCTGGCACCCAGGTGAAACACGAAAGATATTTCCGGGGCGTTTTCTTTTAACCATGAGAAAAGATCTTTCCTGTCGATCTTATGACTGAATTTCTTCCCTTCCAGGTTTGGCAGTTTGTCCATCCTGGAAAATTCATCCACTACCACCAGGTTGTCAAAACCCAGTTGATTGAGGTAACCCGTCATCACGCTGCCAATGAATCCGGCAGCCCCGGTGACTATGATGGTTTTGTTCTTATCCATTATACAGCAGTTAATGCCGATTCAGCTGATTCACCCGCAAGGTATTGTTCTATCGCTGTATCATAACGTTCTTTCCAGTTCTCAATATCACCCCAGTTTTCGCCATCAATCTGTACAGCACCATTTGTTACTGTTCCAAGTTTTTCAAATGGAACACCATGGGCTGATAATACTTCAAGTAACGCTGTTTCATTACCCAGGTCAACCGACACCACTACCCTGCTCTGGGCTTCGCCAAAAAGCCATGCATCTTTACGGATACCTTTTTTCGAATTCACATTGAATCCAAGTGACCGGTTGAAGCCGCTCTCACAGAGTGTTATGAATAATCCGCCTTCGCTGGTATCGTGGGCTGACGAGATCAGTGATGAAGAGATCAGTTCACTAACGGCCTTCTGTAAACGAACTTCTTCATCCAGATCAAAATGCGGTACAGGAGAAAACTCTATACCATGCAGTTTATGCAGATATTCAGAAGAACCCAGGTCATCACGGCTCTGGCCTACCAGGTAGATCAGCTGGCCATCTTCTTTGAAATCCAGGGTCATCTTCTTCCTGATGTCTTCCACCACACCCACCATTCCAATGGTAGGAGTTGGATAAACAGGACCGTCTGGCCCCTGGTTATAAAAACTTACGTTACCGCCGGTAACTGGGGTGTCGAAAGCTTTACAGGCTTCACCCATTCCTTTGATAGCGTGAACGAATTGATAGTAGACTTCAGGATCGAAAGGATTTCCGAAGTTGAGGCAGTTGGTTACACCAAGTGGATCGCCACCGGAACAAACGATATTCCTGGCCGCTTCACTTACTGCGATCATACATCCTTTATATGGATCGGCATATACATACCGGCTGTTGCAGTCTGTTGTAACAGCGAGGCCTTTTCGTGTACCCTTCACCGATACCACTGCAGCATCAGATGGCTGGTTTGTTGAGCTGTTGGCAGTACCCACCATACTGTCGTACTGGGTATATATCCACCTTTTATTGGCTATGTTAGGGATAGAGATGATCTTTTCTGCTGTTGCCCTGAAATCTTCGGGCAGGGGCACTGATGCAGGATCGAACGCCGCGATCTTGGCAAGATATTTTGGTTCGCGGTATTCCCTGTTATTAACGGGTGCACCACCACCAAGAACCAGGCTGTCTGCCGGGATCTCAGCTTCCAGTTCGCCGTTCATATAGAAACGGAGCATCTTGTCGTCTGTTACTTCCCCGATCTGTGAACATGGCAGATCCCATTTGGCAAATATGCTGAGGACTTCCTCTTCCCTGCCTTTTTTAACTACCATCAGCATTCTCTCCTGGCTTTCACTGAGCAGCAGTTCCCATGCTTTCATATTCTTCTGGCGCGATGGAACATTTTCCAGGTCGATGCGCATACCCACGCCGCCTTTGGCACTGGTTTCTGAAGTTGAGCAGATGATTCCGGCCGCACCCATATCCTGCATACCTACCAGGGCCCCCGTGGGGATCAGTTCCAGGCAGGCTTCGAGTAATTTCTTTTCCTGGAAGGGATCACCTACCTGAACGGCAGGGAGATCCTGTGCACTGTCTGCCGTGATATCAGCAGAAGCAAATGAGGCTCCGCCAATACCATCTTTACCGGTTGCTGAACCTACTATGAATACGGGGTTTCCGGTTCCTTCAGCAGTGGCACTCACTGTTTTCCCTATCTCAACCACACCCACACTCATGGCATTCACCAGCGGATTGGTGTGATAACAACTTTCAAAATATATTTCACCGCCCACGGTAGGTACACCAAAGCAATTGCCATAATGACCTATACCATGCACTACTCCATTGAGCAGGTGTTGAGTTTTCTGTTCTTTCAGATCACCAAAACGCAGTGAATTGAGCGCTGCAATGGGCCTTGCTCCCATGGTGAAAATATCACGATGGATACCACCCACTCCTGTTGCCGCACCCTGGAAAGGTTCTATAGCTGAAGGATGGTTATGGGATTCAATTTTGAAAACCACGCCCAGGCCATCGCCAATATCAGCAAGACCTGCATTCTCTTCACCGGCTTTCACCAGGAGTTTCTTACCCTCGCGGGGAAGTGTTTTCAACCACTTGATGGAATTCTTATAACTGCAGTGTTCACTCCACATCACTGAATAAGCTGCCAGCTCTGTGAAATTGGGAACCCTGCCCAGTACCTGGTTGATGAGTCCGAATTCTTCTTCCGTAAGTCCTAATTGCTTTGCTGTTTCTACTGTAGTTGTCTGCATGATGGTTAGAAAACGCAAAATTAGCAAAGAAGCACTAAAGGGCGAGGAGTTATTTAGCGACGTACGAA
>DATGXN010000265.1:0-7354 GCA_035298945.1 Chitinophagaceae bacterium
ATCCGTTCAAAACTAACTGCAGTTCCAGTTGTTTAAAATTAAAATCAATCTATTATGATCAAATTACTTGTTGCGGTACTTGCGGTTTGGCTTTACGCATCCTCAACCATTTATGATTTCAAAGTGCCCGCCATTGACGGACAATCTACTATTGACCTTTCCAAATACAAAGGCAAGAACATACTGATCGTAAACACGGCGTCAAAATGCGGTTATACGAAACAATATGCAGATCTCGAAAAGCTGTATGAAAAATACAGTGACAAGCTTGTGATCGTTGGATTCCCGGCAAATAATTTCGGTGGCCAGGAACCAGGTACCAATGCAGAGATCAAGGAATTCTGCACTGCCAATTATGGTGTTAAATTCCCTATGGCTGAAAAAGTATCTGTAAAGGGAGATGATACCCATCCTTTGTTCCAGTGGCTTACACAGAAAGATAAGAACGGTGTGATGGATGCCGAGATCAAATGGAATTTTACAAAATTCCTGGTGGATAAAAATGGCAAATTGGTTGGAGTATTTCCAAGCAATGTGAATCCCATGAGTGAGGAGATTACTAAGTACTTAAATTAATATCATTCACTTAGGCGAGAGGCGAAAGGCTGGAGGCGAGAGGATAAAGCAAAAAAAATCAATTCTCTCGCCTCTGACCTCTCGCCTCTCGCCTTGATCCTTGATCCCAAGATGAAGTTCCAGGAAGTAATAGGTCAGGACGCCGTAAAACATAATCTCATCGGCCTGGTAAAAGGCAACCGGCTCAGCCATGCGCTTCTGTTCCTGGCAAGAGAGGGATCAGGAGGTTTACCACTGGCTCTCGCATTGTCGCAGTACCTGGTTTGTGAAAAAGTAAACAGCAACGCCACTCCTTCTTTATTTGGAGATCCCGAACCGCTGGAGCTCCCGGATGAGGCCTGCGGAGAATGCTCTGCCTGCCATAAAGCGGCGGACATGGTACACCCGGATATACATTTCTCCTACCCTGTTGTTCCCAGAAAGCCAGGCGATAAGCCTTTGAGCACGGATTATATAACAGAATGGAGGGAGTTTGCACGGCTCTATCCTTACGGAAATGTTTACGACTGGCTCCAATTCATTGGGGCAGAGAACAAGCAGGGCAATATAACTGCGGCGGAATGCCAGGAGATCATAAGAAAGCTGAACCTTAAAAGTTTTGAAAGCGTATACAAGATCCTGGTGATGTGGATGCCGGAGTATCTCGGCAATGAAGGGAATAAGCTTTTGAAGCTGATCGAAGAACCGCCGGCTAATACTTTATTCATCCTCGTAGCCCAGGAAGAATCTAAAATTCTTCCTACGATCCAATCCAGGACCCAGCTGGTAAAAATACCCGCCCTGGAAAACCGTGAAATTGCAAGGGCACTGGTTGAAAGAGCCGGAGCATCAGAAGATGCCGCTCACCAGGCGGCTTCGGTTTCGGACGGCAACTACCGGGAAGCTCTGCAAACCCTTCAACATGCAGAGTCTGACTGGGAAGAAACCATCAGAACCTGGCTGAACGCCGCCCTTAGAACCGGCCCCGCCGAACAGGTCAGATGGACCAATGAGGTCAGCGGATTGGGAAGGGAAAAACAAAAACAGATGCTCAGGTATTTCAATCACCTGCTGGAACAGAGTATCAGGTTGAGGATCCTGGGCAGGGAGAACCTGCATAGCCCATCCAATGAGATCGATTTTGCGGAGAGGATCAACAAACTCGCCACGCTTTCCCAGCAACAGGCAATTGTGGAGGAGCTTGACCGGGCGGTATACCATATTGAGAGAAATGCCAATGCAAAAATGCTTTTCCAGGCCCTGACTATCAGGATCTACCATATCATCAAGGACAATGCCCTGACAATAGTGAACTGAAAATTGCCCTTTTAATCGTAATTTCGACTATCAACCCCGTATAACGGGGTTTCTTCATAAATCAACATATATATTTTTATGGGCTGTAGCTCGTGTGGAACTAATAAAAATGGAACGCCCTCCGGATGCAAGAGCAACGGTGGGTGCAGCAGCGGAGGATGCAACAGGCTCAATGTTCACGACTGGCTTGCCAACCTGCCTTTTCACGATCCCGAAAGCTCCTGCAAGATCATAGAAGTTTCCTTCAACAATGGCAGCAGGAAGGAATTTTACAGGAATACCACCCTTCAGACCTTCATCAAGCATGAACTGGTTTCTGTAGAGGGGGTAAGCGGTTTCGACGTTGGTGAAGTAAGCTGCACCGGTGAACTTGTGCGCCTGCAACTGAAGAAAAAACATGTGGATGAAGCATCCCCTGAAATAAAGAAAGTACTGCGCCGCGCCAGTGAAATGGATATCCAGAAATGGAAGGAGAATAAGGCCCGGGAAGCACAGGCCCTGATCAGGGCCAGGGCGATCGCCCGGCAGTTGAACCTGCAGATGAAAGTCTGTGAGGTGGAGATCCAGGCTGATGGCAGAAAAGCAACATTCTTCTATACTGCGGACGACAGGGTAGATTTCAGGGAGCTTATCAAGTTATATGCTTCTGATTTCAGGGTTAAGGTGGAAATGAAGCAGATCGGCGCCCGCCAGGAATCTGCCAAAGTAGGAGGAATTGGATCCTGCGGCAGGGAACTCTGTTGCAGCACATGGTTATCCGACTTCAAAAGTGTAACTACTACCATTGCCCGCTATCAGAATCTGAGTATCAACCAGACCAAGCTCAGCGGACAGTGCGGCCGTTTGAAATGCTGCCTGAACTATGAGCTGGATACCTATCTGGATGCTCTCCAGCATTTCCCCGATAATACAGATATCCTCGAAACCATGAAAGGCAATGCCGTACTGGTGAAGAAAGATATCTTCCGTAACCTGATGTGGTATGTTCTGCCCGACAGCAATATGCAATACCCTCTTTCCATCGAAACGGTCAAGAAGATCAAGGCGATGAATATGAAGGGCATAAAAGTTGAACAGCTTGAAACAACTGAAGTCAGTTCTACGGTGAAAAAAGAAATTGAACCTCAGTTTGTTGATGTGGTTGGCCAGATCAGCTTGCGCACCCTGGAAAGGAATAGCCAGAAAAGAAAGCAAAAGGCAAGGGATCAGCGTGAAGGCAATGCCCCAAGGAACAGGGAAGGCGGAAACCGTGATAACAGGCAGAATCCAAATCGCGATAACCGCGACAACAGGAATAAAGGTGGTGGAACTGGCGGCGCTAACAGTGGCAACACTGGTGGTAATTCCGGAGGAACCACCGGCGGGAAAAGAGATTTCCGACCGCAAAAACCAAAAAATCAGTAAAATGTAAACCGTTCATACTGATGAACGGTTTTTTTGTTATAAACCGGACGCAAGTGAATGTCAAAACCTTGCAAATATTGAAGATGGGTATGCTCATCATAGCGGGGATACTGGTGCTCTGGGTCTTTATTGCTCCGGGATGTATGACTTTCCGCTTATCAGACGAGAAGGCCGAGGCCATGTTCGCCCGCAAAGGCCTGGAATTGAAAACCGCCTTCATCAAAGTCAATGGCAGGGATATTCACTACGCGATGGTGGGCAACGATTCACTTCCCACACTGGTTTTTTTGCACGGTTCTCCGTCTGCATGGAATGCCTTCCTTTCCTACATGCAGGATCCTGAATTGCTTTTCCACTTCAGGATGGTGAGTATTGACCGGCCCGGATTCGGATTTTCTGATTTCGGTTATGCATTACCGCTACATGAACAGTCAAAAATGCTGATGCCGGTATTCAAGGAGATAAGCAACGGCAAACAGGTTTACCTGGCAGGTCATTCACTCGGCGGACCGCTGGTGGTCAAGATGGCTGCAGATGCACCTGACCTTTTTGCGGGGATCATGCTGATATCAGGATCTGTGGATCCTGCACTCGAACCTGCGGAGAAATGGCGGTTCTTTATGGAACAATTTCCTTTCAAATACCTGCTGCCGGGGTCTTTCAAGCCCAGCAACACCGAACTGGTTTATTTCAAAAAAGATGTGGTTGACCTCGTTCCTGATTTCACCAGGGTTAAATGCGCCGTTTTCCTGGTTCATGGCGATCAGGATACCTGGGTGCCGCCTGGCAATGTAGAATTTGCCAAAAAGAAACTCGTGAATGCATCTTCAGTCAAAATAGTGCTGCTTCCCGGCGGTACTCATTTTATTCCATGGACAAGGAAGAAGGACATTACCGCCGCGATGGTAGGAATGCTCAATTAAGAGAGCCAGTGAGGCAGAGAGGCAGAGAGTCAGAAACAAAGGATCAGAAAATATCTGGCTCTCAGACTCTCTGACTATCTGGCTCTCTTCAAGAAGTTCTCACCTAAGAGACTTATAGATTGCTTCATGCATTTTGGGCCTCACATTCATCTGCCCAAATTTGTTACTCCTGTTGGGATATACACGGTTTGAGAGTACAATAAAGATGAGATTGGTTGCAGGATCAGCCCATGCACAAATACCTGTAAACCCGGTATGCCCGAATGTCAATGGGGATGCACTGGCGGTAGGATAGGGCTCGGGCCTGGTAGCATTATCCTTTAAAGGTTTATCAAACCCAAGTCCCCGGCTGCTGATATCGCTGTTATATGCAGTGAATCTCATGATGGTGGTATCGGATATATATCGCTTGCCATTCAATACGCCTTTGTTCAGGAACATTTGCATGATCACTGCAATATCATACGCATTGCTGTACAGACCCGCATGGCCTGAAACTCCTCCGAACATCGAAGCGCCTTCATCGTGCACATCACCACGCAGTAGTTGCTTTCGGAAATATTTATCATCTTCCGTAGGCGCTATCCTGGACAGCGGGAAACGGTCACGAGGTTTGAAACCGGTAGTCACAAGCCCCATCGGTTCGTAAAAATTCTTGCTGGCATAATCATTCAACTTCAATCCACTGATGGCCTCCACAATAAGACCGAGGAAAATAAAATCATTATCGCTGTAAATCATCTTCGCAGGAAGCGTAAGCGGACTTGCCGCGATCCTGCTGTACATGGTATCACGGAAGCTGTCTTTCATATACATACTGTCTGCCACACGAATGGAATATCCCGGGGCCTGAACCTTGCTGTACATGCCCGGCAAAGGAGTTACCGTTAATGTATCAATGGTTTCCCGGTAGAACTGAATATAGGATTTCAATCCTGCCTGGTGCAGCAGGATATCGTGCACCGTGATATTTTCCTTATCAGTTCCCCGCAGCCAGGGTATGTATCGACCAATTTTATCGTACAGCGACAGCTTCCCTTCATCATACAATTTCATGATGGAAATGGTGGTTGCACAGATCTTAGTAACTGAGGCAAGATCATAAATACTCTCCGTGCTAACCTTCTCCGTGCTGTCGTAAGTATAATATCCATGCGCTTTATAATAGGCGAGCTTGCCGTCTTTCGCAACCAGCACTACCATGCCCGGAGTGGCTTTCTGCCTGATGGCATCATCCGCCAGTGAATCGATCACCTGGAGAGAACTGATATCCATTCCAATGATCGAAGTTGAAGGCACAAGCACGGCATTTCTTATTCCAGAACCTACCGCAAAATCGGGAGCCACACTGACGGGCAAACTACCCTTAGCTATTTTCAAACCGTTCAGCATGTCTGCAGCAGTTTCCTGTATGATCCGCTCATCTTCAAAGCATGCCACAATATTTTCTGCCCTGCTGAAATTCCTGATCGCATATGGATTACCGAAAACAAAAACCGAATTATGCACTTTCCCTTGCAGATCATTCACCAGCTTGATAGCTGCATTACTGATACCGAAATTATTTGCGGGGAATCGCCTCATCTGGTGTACACCAATGATCACCGCATCATATCTATCCTGTATCAGCGGGATCAGTGATACCAGCCTCAGTGAATCTTGCTTATAATCAAAATAGAATACATCAGCATTATAGTCTGCCCTCATTCTTTTTGCAAAAGCATTATCATTACTGATGCCCAGGCCAATATATGCCACCCTGTTCTTTATCCCCGGAGCTAGAGGGAAAGACAGCTTGTCGTTATTTTTCAAAAGCGTAATGGCATGCTCTGCAACATTACGCCTGATATCATCACTCTCACGGTTAAGGTCACTCGCAATATTTTCAGTGGCCGCGGGCTTCCAGTTGGACAAGCCCTGATCGTACTTTGCATTGAGCAGTTTGATCACACTCTGATCGATCTGAGCCCAGGTGAGTTTCCTTTTTTTGATAGCTCTTTTGATCTTGTCCAGGGTTCCGGCAATATCTTCGGGCAGGCAGAGTATATCATTGCCGGCAATGATCGATTCCCTGGATATTTCGCCGCCGGGAAAATATTTTGTGACCCCTTTCATTTCAAGCGCATCGGTAAATACCAACCCTTTATATCCCATTTCCTGCTTAAGCAGTTTGGTGACATTGTTATAGGAGATGGATGAGGCCCGGTTGGCCCTATTGTCTATGGCAGGGATGAAAAGATGGCCCACCATCACAGCATCAACGCCGGCTTCAATCATTTTCCTGAACGGGTATAATTCAAGCGAATCCAGCTGCGCCCTGGTTTTATTGATCACAGGAAGATCGAGGTGAGAATCCACAGCCACATCACCATGACCAGGGAAATGCTTTGCGCAGGTAAGTATGCCTTCTTTCTGCATACCCTTCATATACATGATACCGTATTCGGCAACTTTCTCCTTGTTCTCACCGAATGACCTGTCGTTGATCACGGGATTGTCTGGATTGTTGTTCACGTCAACATCCGGGGCATAATTCATATGTATACCCACGCGTTTGCACTGCTGACCCACCCATCTTCCATATTCATAAATGATATTAGGGTCATCCACGGCCCCAAGCATCATCTGCCTGGGCAAAGGCCTCACACTATCCATGCGCATTCCCACTCCGGTTTCTGCATCAATGGACACCAGGGTGGGCAGCGCAGCGATGGTCTGCAGGCGATTAAGCATAGCAGTTTGACTGATGGGACCTCCCTGGAACAGGCAAATTCCGCCCACTTTGTATGTCCGTATGGCGGCCTCCACCTTTTCTTCGTAAAAGCTGACTTTCCCGGTTTTTGAATCGATGGTAGACATCCTCACTACGATGAGCTGGGCAATTTTTTCATCGTTACTGAGGGTTCTGAACACGGAATCCACCCAGTCTTTTTTATTGAGATTGGAAGTTTTCTGGGCAGTGGCAGTAAAATAAATCAGGAGGCTTAGAAAGAGCGCAATGATCTTAGGCATCAGCTTAAATTATCGTAATTTTAGGGCTTTTAAAATTAAGAGATTTTGAGCGATATCATTCAACTGCTTCCTGACAATATTGCCAACCAGATCGCCGCTGGTGAGGTGATCCAACGTCCGGCAAGTGCTGTGAAAGAACTTTT
>DATGXN010000266.1:0-4265 GCA_035298945.1 Chitinophagaceae bacterium
AGTCGTTGTAGGTAAGAACATCTGGCTAGGTTCTAGGTTGTAGGTTGTAGGTTGTAGGTTCTAGAATGATCGCCCAGCCCTAGAACCTACAACCTACAACCTAGAACCTAGCCAGATGTTCTTACCTACAACGACTCCTTAATATCATGCATCAGCCTCATCGCGATATTATTCGCAGTGGTTTCGAAACTGCTTTCAGCGATGATCCTGATGATGGGTTCAGTATTGCTGGAACGAAGATGCACCCAATCGTTGTCGAACTCGATCCGGAGGCCATCTTCCGTATTTACGGGCTGGCTCTTGTATTTCTTCCTGATCTTATCGAAAATGGAATTCAGATCGAGCCCATGCTCGAGTTCCATCTTATTCTTAATAATGAAATAATCAGGATAGGATCCCCTTAATTGTTTGGCGCTTTTTTCCGATGTGCAGAGATGCGTAAGGAAAAGGGCAATGCCTACCAGGGCATCTCGTCCATAATGCAGGTCGGGCAAAATAATTCCTCCATTGCCTTCCCCGCCGATCACGGCGTTCACTTCTTTCATCTTCTTCACCACATTCACCTCACCTACTGCAGACGGGAAATATTCACCGCCATGTTTCAGCGTGATATCTTTTAAAGCACGGGAAGATGAAAGATTGGATACCGTATTCCCTTTTCTTTTTCCAAGTACATAGTCGGCCACAGCTACCAGGGTGTATTCTTCCCCAAACATCGATCCATCTTCACATACCAGCACCAGCCTGTCCACATCAGGGTCAACCGCTATACCCAGGTGGGCGCCGGATTTGTTCACTTCGCCTGATAATTGGGAGAGATTCTGGGGCAGCGGCTCGGGATTATGGGCAAATTTGCCATCCACTTCTCCATTCAGCATCACGATATCTTTCACGCCCAGCGCTTTCAGCAGTTCCGGAACGAAAATCGCGCCTGTGCTGTTCACCGCATCCACAACGATCTTCAGCTTTTTCTTCTTGATGGCGGATACATCCACCAGGTCAAGGTTCAGGATCGCTTCAATATGTTTTTGGAGATAGCTGTCATCTTCCCTGTATTTGCCGAGTTTTTCTACGGGGGCATAACTGAACTGGGCTGCTTCGGCCCGGGCCAGCACATCGGCCCCATCTTCCCCTGAAATGAATTCACCATCGGCATTCAATAATTTCAGGGCATTCCATTCGCGGGGATTATGGCTGGCAGTGATAATGATACCCCCAGCGGCTTTTTCACGGGTAACGGCCACCTCCACAGTGGGGGTAGTACTCAAACCCAGGTCCACTACGTCGATGCCCAACGCCAACAAACTATTGCTCACCAGGCTGCTCACCATGGCGCCGCTGATTCGGCCGTCACGACCTATCACTACTTTTTTCTGACCAGTTTTTTCGATCAGCCAGCAGCCAAATGCGGAAGAGAACTTGACAATGTCAAGCGGTGATAGTGTGTCTCCAGGTTTACCTCCTATCGTTCCTCTGATTCCAGAAATGCTTTTTATCAATGCCACAAATTCTAGGGTTTAGAACACCGAAATTACTTTAAAGTCAAAAGTTAAAAGTAAAAACTATAAAAAAACTGGTTTTAGCTTATCCACACCCCTCATAGGACCTCCAAGGTCCTCAAATACTCATAGAAGGCCAATTCCCTATATTTGCACATGGTATTGTTGGAAGAGCTTTCCTTGATCCAGAAACTGATACATGCTGATTATGCGATGATGTTAAAGATCAATCGCGACTGGCATATGCCTTTCTTCGATACCGTTGCGCTGTTCATCAGGGAAGCCACATTCTGGGTACCCCTTTATGTGTTCCTCCTTCTTTTTATCACCATTAATTATGGCAGGAAGGGATTCTGGTGGGCCGTAGCTTTGATCGGACTGGTGGCACTCACAGATCTGTTCAGCAGCCATGTGGTTAAAGAGGTACTCTACAGACCACGCCCCTGCAGGGACGAGTTGATGGCCCACAAGATCCGTTTCCTGGCAAAAACATGCGGCATGAACGGGAGTTTCACCTCTTCCCATGCCACAAACCATTTTGCGATTGCCACGTTCATCTACCAGACCATGAAAAAAACATCATCCTGGTGGGGAATAGCATTTATATGGGCAGGTTTAATATCTTATGCCCAGGTATATGTGGGAGTGCATTATCCTTTTGATGTCCTGGGGGGTGCCCTGATCGGCAGCCTGGCAGGATTTGTTGCAGCCCGCTTATTCAATCACCAAACAGGCCTTGGCCTTGCTTCATGAATGAATTTCTGATCCTTTTAGGACTAATATTTTTAAATGGCTTCTTCTCCATGGCCGAGATCGCCCTGGTGTCTGCCCGTAAGGCCAGGCTTGAAACCCAGGCCAACAAGGGAGATGCCAAGGCCAAAGCGGCCCTTGCGCTGGCCAATAAACCAGATACTTTCCTTTCCACCGTCCAAATAGGCATTACCCTGATCGGTATCCTTACGGGTATCTATTCGGGCGATAAGATCATTGGTGATTTTAAAGTCTGGCTGGATCAGTTTGCCGTTTTCGCGCCCTACTCCAATGCCATCGCCACCGTGATGGTGCTGATCCTGGTGACTTTTTTGTCATTGGTACTCGGAGAACTGGTGCCCAAGCGTGTAGGTATGGCCGCTCCTGAAGCCATTGCAAAATGGTCTGCCGCGCCCATGCGCATCATCAGCAAGATCACTTTCCCATTTGTATGGTTGCTCACCTTCACCACCAATATGATCGTGAAGCTTTTCAATATGAGCGCACGCGACAATATGGTCACGGAAGATGAGATCAAAGCCATCATCAGTGAGGGTACAGAAACAGGCGCCATCGAAGCCCAGGAACAGGAGATCATCGAACGCGTATTTCACCTGGGCGACAGGAATATCACTTCGCTGATGACGCACAGGTCTGATATCATATGGTTCGACCTCAACGATAACGAAAACAGTATCCGGGAAAAAATATTACAGGAACCACACTCGGTTTACCCCATCTGTGATGAATCCATAGACAATATCAAAGGCATAGTGAATATCAAAGACCTCTACGTGACACCCGATGATGTGAGGTTTATAGACACCATGAAGCCCGCACTCTTTGTGCCTGAAAACAACAGCCCTTACCAGCTGTTGGAAAAATTCAAACAAACCCAGATACACAGCTGTTTTATAGTGGACGAATACGGAACGCTCCTGGGTATGATCACGCTGAACGATATCCTGGAAGCGATCGTGGGCGATATTCCGCAGCAGGATATTGAAGACTATGAAGTGGTAAAGCGTGAAGACGGCACTTTTCTGGTAGATGCGCAGATCCCGTTCTATGATTTTTTAAGCAAGTTTGAAAAAACAGAATGGATGAACGAAGGCGAACAGGAATTTGATACCCTGGCCGGATTCATTTTGCATGAACTGGAAAGAATTCCACATACCGGCGACACCATGGAGTGGCGGGGTTTCCATTTCGAGATCGTAGATATGGACGGCCACCGGATCGATAAAGTGCTTGTTAAGATATCGGAAGATATCAGGGAAGAGATGGAAGAATGAAATTAGAATACAGAGAGTCAGAATTTGACAACTTTGCCTCTCAGGCTCTCTGGCTCTTTGACTCTCTAAAGTTTTTATGTCCAAAACACTAATACTATTTGCTCATCCGCGGCTGGAAAAATCAAGAAGCAACAAGGCCCTGCTGGCCCGCATCAAACCATCTCCCAACCTCACGTTCAACGACCTCTACGAAGAATATCCGGATTTCAATATCGATGTTGAACGAGAGAAAAAATTATTACTGGAGCATGATGTGATCATCTGGCAACACCCTTTTTTCTGGTACTCCTGCCCACCCCTGCTCAAACAATGGATCGACCTGGTACTAGAATTGGGATGGGCTTACGGTCCCGGCGGAACAGCCCTGAAAGGCAAGATCATTTTCAATGCCGTTACAACCGGCGGCTCTGTTGAAGCGTACAAACCAACTGGCCATAACCGCTTTACTGTTCGCCAATACCTCTATCCTTTTGATCAGACTGCCAATCTCTGTAAAATGATCTACCTGGCTCCTTTTGCCGTGCAGGGTACACATAAACTCACCAGCGAAAAACTTACCCAACTGGCAGATCAATATGAAAGACTGCTGCACCTGCTGACCCACGACCAACTCGATATAGAAGCAGCGATAAAAGCTGAATTTCTGAACGATATCCTGGAACAAATAAATCAATGATATGGGTGGATTCCTTTTATATGCAGTGATCTATCTGTCCGCCGC
>DATGXN010000267.1:0-4811 GCA_035298945.1 Chitinophagaceae bacterium
TCTTTCTCCCGCTTCAGCACACCCCATAGGTTTTTGATGTGCATGGCCACGTCTTTTTCCTGCTGTATATATTTCACCTGGGGCGCCACAGGTGGTTCAAAATTCTCTTTCACAAAATTGCCTAGGGAGAAGCCCGGAGCAGCCTTCTGCTTTTTGTAATCGCTGACGATGGCTTTTGGATCCCTCTTGGGTGTACAGTCCACAAATGTTTTCCCGTCGGGGAATACGCGGTTCATCTGGACGTCGTGAAATAACTCACCATAGATCTGGTCTGGCGTTTGCTGGCCGGTAGCCGAAACCGCCAGGAATAGGCATATTATGAAGCTGATATTTCGCATAAAAAATGAATGATGGTTAAATTACGGAATTGTCTATAGATTTGGCTATGCGCTTATTTGCTAGCCTGTTAATATTGTGCATCTCCATGCTGGTAAGCTCCTGCACCCAGCCGAGGTATGTTTATAACCCACCGGTAAGGAATCTTCATTATTTTCAAAAGGCGGGTCAGTCAAAACTTGCGGCCCATTGGGCCACGGGTTCATCCCGTAATGATGGCGGAGCCTCCGATACTTACAATCATGGATATGATCTGCAAGGCGCCTATGCTATCAGTAATCACTGGGCCCTGATGGCTTCTTATTATAACCGGAAGGAAAGCGACAATATCAACACATTTGCTTCATCCAATATTCAATACTCGGAGATCAATTATAAGAGAAATGGTTCCGAGTTTGCGGCGTCTTTTTTCACGCCACTGGCTAAGGGTGGTGAGAGCTTTTTTCATATCGATGGGGGAATTGGCTTTGCCAAAAACAGCCTGGTGGATAGGGGGACATTCGATTCACTGGGCTTGACCAGGAATTACTCCGACAAGATGTTTCGTATCTTCTTTCAGCCCGGCATCTATACTCTAATGGGTGCATTTCAAATGGGTGTAGGTGCCAGGGTGCAATGGCAGTTCTTCGATGATGTTCAAACCGATTACCGGCCCGCTGAACTGCAAGCCTATTCACTTAGCGGCTTGAACCAACTCTTCAACTTCGAACCCTATTTCTCGCTCCGCTACGGCCCGCCTTCGGTCCCCTGGCTAAAAGGCGAAGTGCAGACGGGTTTTACCACGGTGGACAAAGGATACTATGTTCGAGGGGGATTCTTTTCGATTGGTTTGGCGGTCGATCCTTTCTTTAAAGGGACACAGAGACACGGAGATTAACACAGAGACGCAGAGTTATTCCTCCGTGTCTCTGCGTCCCCCTCTGCGTCTCTGCGTTTTCCCTATCTTCGCACTAACGACTGTTAGCATATGTATTTCCCTCAAAATAAGATTCGCATTGTCACCGCGGCCAGCCTGTTCGACGGCCATGACGCAGCCATCAATATCATGCGCAGGATCCTGCAGAGCAAAGGCGCCGAGATCATTCACCTCGGCCATAACCGTTCTGTAGCAGAGATCGTGGAATGCGCCATTGAGGAAGATGTGCATGGTATTGCCATCACTTCCTACCAGGGTGGCCACGTGGAGTTTTTCAAATACATGAAAGACCTGCTCGACCAGAACGGCTGTGGACATATCAAGATATTCGGCGGCGGCGGCGGCACCATCCTTCCCGAAGAGATCGAAGAACTGCAGCGTTACGGCATCACCCGGATCTATTCGCCCGATGATGGCCGGCATATGGGCCTGGAAGGGATGATCGAAGATCTTCTGAAGCAATGTGATTTCACTTTGAACGGCTCCGGAGAACACAATGCACCCATGCAGCTGCCCGAAGTGAAAGATGTGAGATCCATAGCCCGCAGGATCACCAATGCGGAGAATGGCATCAAGGTGGATACTAACGTTAAACATCAGACGAAAAAAATCCCCGTACTCGGTATTACGGGCACCGGAGGCGCAGGTAAATCTTCGGTTACGGATGAACTCGTTCGTCGTTTTTTGAACCATACAGAAGATAAAACCATTGCGGTGATCTCCGTGGATCCTTCCAAAAAGAAAACCGGGGGAGCCCTGCTGGGAGACCGTATCAGGATGAATGCCATCCATCATCCGAGGGCCTATATGCGAAGCCTGGCCACCCGGGAAAGCGACAGGGCGCTCAGCGAATACGTGCAGGATGCCATCAATATCTGCAAGGATGAAGGGTTTGACCTGATCATCCTGGAAAGTGCGGGAGTTGGACAAAGCGATGCCTCCATTCTTGATTATTGTGATGTTTCCCTATACGTGATGACGCCGGAATATGGCGCCGCATCACAGTTGGAGAAGATCAATATGCTGGACTATGCAGATTGCATCGCCATCAATAAATTCGATAAGGCCGGCGCGTTGGATGCCTTGCACGATGTCAGAAAACAATATAAGCGTAACCATGGCCTGTGGACGGCGAAGGATGAGGAACTGCCTGTGATTGGTACCATTGCATCACAGTTCAACGATCCAGGTGTCAATGATCTTTTTATCAGCCTGATCCGGACCATCGAAAACAAAAGCGGCGTAACGCTGGGAGTATCCGCCTTGCACCGGTCTGATGAGCTTTCTTCCAAATCCCTGATCATTCCTCCGTCCAGGGTAAGATACCTGAGTGAGATCACCGAGGTGGTGAGGAATTATAATAAAGATGTTGTTGAGCAGTCTGAGATCGCATCTGCCATCTACAGGCTGCAGGGTGCCGTTGAGCAGGTGACCGATATGCCGGCGAGGACGCAGATACAGCAGCGGATCGATGAATTATCTGAACAGCTTAATCCCGTTAACCGTAAACTCCTGGAGAACTGGCCGGCAAAACTCAAAGCCTACCAGGCCAACGAATTTGAATATAATGTCCGGGATAAGGTGATCAGGCAGCCAATGTTCACACTAACGCTATCGGGTACACGTGTTCCAAAAGTGATCCTTCCAAAGTACCGCGATTGGGGTGATATCCTGCGCTGGGAAGCCCAGGAGAATGCACCCGGTCAATTCCCATTTACCGCTGGCGTGTTCCCCCTGAAAAGGGAGGGCGAAGATCCTACGCGCATGTTTGCCGGGGAGGGAAGTCCTGAACGTACCAACAAGCGGTTTCACTATGTAGCCCTGGATCAGCCCGCCAAGCGATTATCTACAGCTTTTGATTCGGTTACGCTATATGGTGAGGATCCGGATCCCAGGCCCGATATCTACGGTAAGGTGGGGAACAGCGGCGTCAGCATTGCTACAGTGGATGATGCCAAAAAACTATACAGCGGTTTCGATCTTTGTGATCCACGCACCAGTGTAAGCATGACCATTAATGGTCCTGCCCCAATTGTGCTGGCCTTCTTCATGAATGCCGCCATCGACCAGCAGTGTGAGAAATGGATCACGGAGAACAGTAAATGGGATGAAGTAGAAGCGGTTATTCGTAACCGTTATACAGGCCTTGACAGGCCTTATTATGCCGGAGATGGTGGACTTCCTGATGGCAACAGTGGTTTGGGCTTGAAGTTATTGGGAGTATCGGGAGATGAAGTGCTGCCGGGCGAGGTCTATGAAAAGATCCGGGCCTTTGCATTATCCCAGGCCAGGGGAACCGTGCAGGCCGATATATTGAAAGAAGACCAGGCGCAGAACACCTGCATATTCAGTACTGAGTTCGCATTGAGGATGATGGGTGATGTGCAGCAGTATTTCATCAATAAGCAGGTCAGGAATTTTTACAGCGTCTCTATTTCCGGATATCATATTGCCGAAGCGGGGGCCAATCCCATTACCCAGCTGGCATTTACATTATCCAATGGATTCACCTATGTGGAATATTACCTGAGCCGCGGAATGAATATTGACGATTTCGCTCCCAACCTCAGTTTCTTTTTCAGCAATGGTATGGACCCGGAGTACAGTGTGATCGGCCGTGTGGCGCGGAAGATCTGGGCCAAGGCGATGAAGTATAAGTACAAGGCCAACAAGAGGAGCCAGATGCTGAAATACCATATCCAGACTTCCGGGCGCAGTTTGCATGCGCAGGAGATCGACTTCAACGATATACGAACTACGCTACAGGCCTTGTACGCGATCTACGACAATTGCAATTCTCTGCATACCAATGCTTATGATGAGGCAATTACAACACCAACAGAAGAAAGTGTGCGCAGGGCCATGGCCATACAGTTGATCATCAACAGGGAGTTGGGTACAGCTAAGAATGAAAACCCCAACCAGGGTTCCTTCCTGATCGAAGAGCTGACGGATTTGGTAGAAGAAGCAGTCATGATCGAGTTTGACCGGATCACGGAGCGAGGCGGGGTACTTGGGGCGATGGAGCGGATGTATCAGCGGAACAAGATCCAGGAAGAGAGCCTGCATTACGAAATGCTGAAGCATACGGGTGAGTTGCCGATCATCGGGGTGAATACGTTTTTGAATAAGAAGGGTAGTCCTACCATACTTCCCAATGAAGTGATCCGCAGCACTACGGAAGAGAAAGAGCAGCAGATCCGGAATCTGCAGGCCTTTAAGAAAAGAAATCAGGAACGTTCAGCGGAAGCCTTGAAGAAACTGCAGCTCTGTGCGGTGAACAATGGCAATATTTTCGAGGAGTTGATGGAAACCGTGAAGTTCTGTTCACTGGGAGAGATTACTCATGCGCTGTATGAGGTAGGAGGGCAGTATCGCAGAAACATGTGATAATTCAGCAGTGAGCGGTGAGCAGAAGGCAGTAAGCAGATCGCATTTTCTGCTCACTGCTTACCGCTCACTGCTTACTGCTCGTTATATATATAACGTTTGACATTTCTCACAGTAATACGTCTTCCTCTTCGTTTTACCCAATATTTTAACCTTTAGCGGTGATTCG
>DATGXN010000268.1:0-1830 GCA_035298945.1 Chitinophagaceae bacterium
CAAAGGGAGAAGATGGCTTCACTTGGAGAACTCACCGCCGGTATTGCCCATGAGATCCAGAACCCGCTGAACTTTGTCAAGAATTTTGCTGAGGTCAATATAGAAATGGCAGATGAAATGTTGGAAGCCCTGAATGATGGCCGTACAGAGGAAGCCAAAACACTGGCGGCAGACATAAAGATCAACCAGCACAAGATCAGGGAACATGGTAAAAGAGCAGACAGTATTGTCAGATCCATGCTGCAGCATTCAAGAAGCAGCAGCGGGCAAAAAGAACCAACTGATATCAACGCCCTGGTGGATGAATATGTGAGGCTGGCTTATCATGGTATGAAAGCGAAAGACAAAACTTTCAAAGCCGAATGTAAAACCCAACTTTCTACTATAATAGGTAAGGTCAATGTGATTCCACAAGATGTGGGTCGCGTGATCCTCAATATTGTAAACAACGCCCTTTATTATGTTGACCTGAAAGCCAAGAAAAATATTCCTGGCTATAAGCCCGAAGTGTTTGTAAGTATGGTAAGAACGGGCAATAAGATCGAGATCAAAGTCAAAGACAATGGTGATGGAATTCCGGAAGAAAACAGGGACAAGATCTTCCAACCTTTCTTCACAACCAAACCAACTGGTGACGGAACCGGTTTAGGTCTTAGCTTGAGTTATGACATCATTACAAAAAGCCATGGCGGCGAGATCAAAGTAGAATCAACCGAAGGCAAGGGCAGCACCTTCATCATCTTAATACCAGCCTGACCTTTTCGGAATTTAATCTGACTTTCAGCCAGTTTTCCAGCTTCGTTTTTTCAGCAGCCTTTAACATTCCGTTGATCTCCAGCATCACCAGTAATTCTTTCTTACTACCGCTGTCGTTGACAGGAACCACAGGTTGTATGATCGCCTCTTTCAAGCCGGGATACTGGATCTTCAATTCAGAAAAAATCTGCCGGGCATTTTGTTTTTCTTCTTTTATTAAAGACAAAGCCTTTCGCAATGAATCAGCTTCCCTGGCTTCTTTTGTAAGCGCAGTTGCCATTACCCGTTCTTTTTCATCGCCTTCCCCTTTCTTCTTGTCCATATAGGCGAAGCCCTGCCTCACCTCGAGTTCGGTTCCTTTCAGTTTGTATTTTGATAAACGGCTTTTAAGCTCGCTGATCTCTGGCTCCGTGATCTCCCGGCCTCCAAAAACAAGCGTGATTTTTTGCGTGGCCGGATCGATCTCTTTCTTCAATAGATAATCGTTAGGGAATACTGCTTCATTGATGATGAAATTGTCGGCCTGTTTGAGATATCGGCCTTTCCTTACCAGGTCGTATCCAAAATAAATGCTGGGCAGCAATGTGATCATCACAATGAACCAGGCTGCATATTTTGCTTTTTTACGCTCCGTTTCGCTGGCAAAATCCTTCACATGAAAATGCAGGAACCGGCACATTAATAAAGTACCCAGGGCAATGAAAACCGTATTTATGATGAACAGGTAAAATGCTCCGAAAAAAAACGGAAACTGCAAAGTGGCCAGTCCGTAGCCCGCCGTACATAGCGGCGGCATCAGCGCTGTAGCGATCGCTACGCCGGGGATCACATTGCCCTTATTACGGCTTCCGGTGGCCAGGGTGCCGGCCAGTCCTCCAAACAAAGCGATCAACACATCATAAATATTAGGCGAGGTTCTCGCGAGGATCTCTGAGTGGGCATCGTTAATGGGCGACAGCAAAAAGAAAACGGTGGATGTGGCCAGGGCCACCAGGGTGGCAACCCCAAAATTAGCCAGGGCCCTTCTCAGCAAAGGGATATCATTGATCGCCATGCCCAGGCCTATGCCCATGA
>DATGXN010000269.1:0-2138 GCA_035298945.1 Chitinophagaceae bacterium
AGCATATAAGACGATTTGCCATTTAACCAGGTAAGATAGCCGTAGGAAAGATTGAGGTTTTGTGAGGTGTTGGTCTGTTCAGAAAAATAGGAAGCATCGCTTAAAATATTTGTTTGATCCCATTTGCCTTTATTCAACATAAGCAGTCCAAACCGGGCCATGCTTCTTGCGTTGCTGTAATAAACATTATTGAAACCCGTGCCTTTGAACCAGGTGCCATTCATACCGGTTTTGTCGCGGATCTTTTCCTGGAAATAACTATTAAAGCTTTTACCCGTTGCAGATTCGATCACTTTGTCAAGCAGGGTATAGGGTGCATTATGATAGGCCCATCTTGTTCCTGCATCAGCTTTATAACTGAGGCAGGAAGGCAATGTGCAATCGTTATCGGGCACACCATCGTCCAAACCTGTTGTCATAGTGAGCTGATGCCTGATAGTGATGAGGTTTTCTTTTGCCAATGGAGCTGATGTCCAGCCAGTGCCGAGATAATCAGACGTTTTTTTGTTGATGTCCAGTAAACCTTCCTGTTTGGCGATGCCTGCAAGCATGGCCGTCATGGTTTTACCTGCTGAGGCCCAATACCAGTTGCTGTCGGCCGTGAAACTGCCGAAGTATTTTTCAACTACAATGCGGCCATCTTTAAGTATGATAAAGGCCTTGGAGTTTTTTGACTGCAGATACGTATAGAGATCATTCAGGCCTGTGGCAGACCATCCAAGACTGGCCGGTGATGTGGTTTGCCATTCTGTGCCTGAGAGGGGTGGAAAATAGGTTGTAGTAACGGGAGCAGGACCAGCAGTTTCTGATTTTTCACAGGCTGCCAGCACTATCAGCATCATCAGGAGTATCAGGATATTTTTCATATTGTTTATTAAGAACCTGGTTTGCCAGGCCAGGTCTTGGACTGACCAATCGTCAACGGGTTTAATTTCTTCTTTATTGTATTTGGCTTTATTTCTTAGCTTAATAGCCATGAGAGTTATAATTATAGCTGTATTGATACTGGTCAGTTGCCAGCTTGTTGTTGGCCAAACGCCGGGCCCGTTCAAGACTATTGACCTTTCCACTCAAACTTTCGAGGGCCGTGGATGGAACAGTGGGTTGAAAAATAATTATGACCGTTTCCCAGCCAGGGCGGAGCAGACTGTGAGAAAAGAGGTCTGGAATTTGTCTGAAAATGGAGCGGGCTTATATCTTCGGTTTCAGACCAATGCTGCCGAGATCGTGATAAAATATACGGTTACTGGTGCCAGGCAGATGAACCATATGCCTGCAACCGGGGTATCAGGTGTAGATCTGTATTCAAGGTCTAAAGCAGGACAATGGTCATGGTCTGCCGCGAAGTATAGCTTTGGGGATACCGTCGTATATCGGTATACCAATTTGAATAAAGAAGATGGCCGGGAATACACACTCTATCTGCCTTTATACAATCACGTAAGCTGGATGGAGATCGGCTATCCGGCCGATGCCATGTTCACGTTTGCGGAAGCGAGTAAACAAAAACCCATCGTGATCTATGGAACATCAATTGCCCAGGGAGGCTGTGCTTCAAGGCCGGGACTTGCCTGGACCAATATACTTGGACGCAAGATCCAGAGTCCGGTCATAAACCTCGCATTCTCCGGAAATGGAAGAATGGAAAAAGAAGTGTTTGAATTGATCAGTGAGGTCGATGCTGGGTTGTATGTGTTGGATTGTTTACCTAATATGGCGGGACCATCTTATGTAAATGGGGAATTGAAAAAAAGATTGCTCGAAGGGATCGGGTTTCTGCAATCTCACAAACCGGGCGTCCCCATTCTTTTGACTGATCACTGCGGTTATACGGATGAGTTAACCAATGATGTCAGTAAAAATTCTTATCAGGCAGCGAATAAGATCCAGCTTGCAGTGTATGATTCCCTGAAAGCCGCAGGGGTAAAGAATCTGTATTATCTCACCAAAAACGAGATCGGGCTGAATATTGAATCAACAGTAGACGGTATCCACCCCAATGATATTGGCATGATGCAATATGCGGAAGCATATTTTAAAAAGCTCAGGAAGATCCTTAAGGAGCGGTGAGCAGTGAGCGGTGAGCAGTGAGCGGTGAGCAGGGCTATTTCATAATGATCTTATACACCACAGCGTTT
>DATGXN010000270.1:0-4890 GCA_035298945.1 Chitinophagaceae bacterium
TCCCCACATTAAAAAAAATGCCAGCGATGGAAATCGCCGGCCTGTGCTTACCTCTGAAACCACAAAAAGAAAAGTTTCGAATCAATTCTCACTGATCGATCACAATAACTTGCTATACTCGGTAGGGGGAGTTGCAGTTCAGATGATCAAGCACTGATCTATGTTAATAACTAAATAGATGAATTACTTCAGGATAGGACCTCGTGGTGATTTACCGGCATTGGATAGATGAAGAGGGACAAGCCCCGGGAAACAACTTTGGAACTATGTTGCTTCCGTTGTAGGAGGTAAAAATAATACCCGGAAACCAAATTTTAAAGTATTTTTTGAAAAATATGGCCGCCTGAATCACCTAAAAATCAAGTCAGGTATTTAATGAAGTGATTATCAGCACAAAGCACCATAAAAAAATTTAAAATTATTTTAATGCTTCTCCAGATACATCCGAAAAACCCACAGCCCAAATACATCAAAACTATTGTTGACTGTCTTTCCGATGGCGGCATCATTATTTATCCCACTGACACGGTATATGGATTTGGTTGCGATATCTATCATCCAAAAGCAGTGGAAAGGATATGCAGACTTAAGAACATTGATCCGGCTAAAGCCAATCTCTCGTTCATCTGCCACGACCTCAGTGATCTCTCACGCTATGCAAAAGCCATATCCACACCAACTTTCAGGCTGCTGAAAAAATATATTCCCGGTCCTTTTACATTCATATTACCCGCGAGCAAAGAAGTGCCAAGAATATTGAAGAGTAAGAAAGATACGATAGGGCTTCGTGTACCTGATAACATCATTGCGCAGGAATTCATAAAGGCACTCGGCCATCCCATACTCAGCTCTTCATTACCAGGCGAAATGGTAGAGGAATACACTGATCCGGAGCGCATCTACGAGATATTCGGCAAACAGGTGGATATAGTTGTTGATGGTGGAATAGGAGGATTTGAATACTCCACCATCATCGACTTTACACAGGATCAGCCCGAAATAACAAGGCAGGGAATGGGGGTATTTGAAGATTAATCGAACTTCTCTTTGAGGAATGAAGCCATGGTTTTTTCAGAAACTCCATTTTCGTTAATGGCTTCTATGGCAAAATAGTAACTCCTCTCTTTGTCCATTCCTTTGAAATAATATTCATTGGAGCTGTAGACCATAATCGAGCCGTATAATTTATCAGGACTAACGCCGAAATAAATATTGTAAGCATAGGCATTTGACACCGGCGACCATTTGATCCACACACTCCGTCTGTCCTTTTCTGAGCCCAATACAATGAATTGTTTTACCGGATCAGGCCTTGTTCCTTTTCCGGATCCAAAAACGCGCAATCCCGAGATCGCAAATTTTCCGGCGGCCATATGAATGTTCTCAAGCCTTATGTACCGTGCTTCTACGGGGGCTTTCAGCTCTACATAATCATGGGGGACATCCGTATTGTTGGCAGACTTATCCACCATTACTTTCCATTTTTTACCGTCGGTTGAATAAGAAATTATATACTGATGATAGATGCCTTTAGCCTTCCCCAGGATATCCGCATCCTGGTCTGCATAGTTGATCTGCACTGCCCTAACTGTACTGATCTCTCCAAGGTCTGACTGGATCCATTCACCCCTGTTGGCAGAAGCAGCACTCCAGTAGGTTTTAATATTCTCATCCACAGCATTGTTGGCATGATAACCCCCAAGCGTACTCGAAACCTGCACTGGTTTATTATAGTTCAGCAACATCCATCCGGTGAATCTTGATTTTGTATGATCTGCAGCCCCGTCAGGAAGATAATGCGGATAATCACCGAAACTGGTGTTTGTGAACATTACGCCATCCTTATCAAATGCAGTGGGCCATAATCCAAGCCTTCTTTCAAAACTGTTCTTCACATTAACCACCATAGAGGAAACATGCCACCAGTTTTTCCAGTTATCCTGAAAGCTTGCGCCATGGCCCGATCCACGGGCAAATCCACCGGGTTTATAGCTGAATGGGTTATGGGCCTGGGCCTTGAATGGTCCCAGTGGCTTGTCCCCTACCATAACACCGTCAGCATATCCGCTGAACTCAGTTCCGGGCGCGCCATATTGCAGGTAGTACTTACCGTTATGTTTATCCATCCATGCTCCTTCCACAAAAGGATCCAGGAAAGTATTGTCGTTATACTCTCCAAACCTCTGCCATCCATACCGGTCATCTTCCAGTTTAAAAACCTCGGCCGGGTTGCCGATGGGTTTAAATGTTTTCCTGTCTATTTCCTGTGCATATAAAGGATAGAGATTGCTGCTGCCCCAATAACAGTAGAGCCTGTTATCATCGTCAAGGAAAAATGCGGGATCCCATGCAGCCAGTTCAAAAGAGTCTACCGCTTCTTTCCATTCATCCTTCTTCGGATTTGTACTCATCCATATCGGAAAGGCTCGGGTTTGCGGAGCTCTTGAACCGATCACAAACAAAGTATCGCCCATGGCCCATGCAGCTGGCGCGCAGAGTTCATCATAGACCTTGTGCCAGGGTTTCAGAAATAAACGGGGAACGAAATTCCATGTATTGAGGTCGCTGCTCCACCAATAACCCCATTGGTTGGTGGAGAATAAATAATAGTCACCTTTAAAGTTCACGATCACCGGATCTGCAGTAGCCCTGTGCCGGCCCCACTCTGAAAAATTGGGAATGGGCGTAAACCCATAATCCAGGTTCATCGGATTACAATAGGTGCGCTGCGCGGAAAGAGACGCAGAGAACAACACAAAGACGCAGAAAAACAGCACCTTCTTCATAAAATATTATTTATAACATTCCATCCAACTCTTCCCAATACTCCGCAGCTCTCCTGGTATGCGGTACCACAATAGTTCCGCCTACAATATTTGCCACAGCAAAGATCTCATACATCTGTTCGGTACTGACGCCCAGTTCGTGACATTTGCCCAGGTGATATTTTATACAATCATCACAACGCAAAACCATAGACGCCACCAGGCCAAGCATTTCCTTGGTCTTCTTGTCCAGCGCTCCTTCATCATATGTATTTGTATCCAGGTTCCAGAGTCTTTTCATCACGAGATTGTTCTTACTCAGGATCACCTCGTTCATCCTGGTACGGTAATCATTGAATTCATCTACAAGTTTTCCCATAGTTCAATTTTTATTAATGGTTGACGGCATGTTCCTTACTCATTGTTCTGTAAGCAAGCAGTGCACTGATCATCAAAAGTAATGCACCCATCAGAAATGGCGCACCTGGAAATCTCGGATGGCCGGGCTTTGTGAACCATGCAAAAAGATTGGTCATCAGTAATGGTCCGAAGATAGAAGTCACACTGATCATGCTGGTGAGCGCACCCTGTAGCTCTCCTTGTGAGTTTGGAGGAACATGACCAGAAATATATCCCTGCAAAGCAGGGCCGGCAATACCGCCAAGACAGTAAATGACAGTGAAGGCGTACATCTGCCAGCCCTGCATTGCGAATGCGAACAACACCATCCCAAGACTGTATACCAGCAGGCCAATCAATACACTCCTGGTTTGTCCTAATGAAGGAATCACTTTCCTGATGAGTACACCTTGCACAAATGCAACCATAACACCCACCACAGCCAGGGAAATTCCCACCTGTGCTTCAGACCAGCCAAATTTTTCTATGCTGTAATAACTCCATGTGCTCATTACAGCATGTGAAGCGATATATAACAGGAAGAAGGAAACGATAAGACCTGAAACTGCCGGATAACTCCGGAGTTTCACCAGCGAGCCTACCGGATTGGCGCGTTTCCAGTCGAATGGTCTTCTATGCTCCGCGGGTAACGACTCAGGAAGGATAAAGAAGCCATAGATCCAGTTGATGAAAGTAAGTGCAGCGGCGGCAAAAAATGGCGCGCGCAAACCATAATGCGAAAGCAGTCCACCCAGCGCAGGGCCAATAATGAATCCCAAACCAAAAGCAGCACCCAGCATACCAAAATTCTGGGCTCTTTTATCTGGCGTGCTGATATCCGCTATATATGCTGTTGCGGTAGTAAAGCTGGCCCCGGTGATCCCTGCGATCAACCTTCCAATAAACAACCAGAAAATGGTAGGCGCAAATGCGGTGAAGAGATAATCCACACCGAAGCCGAACAAAGAGACCAGGAGAATGGCCCGGCGACCGTATTTGTCACTGAGGTTGCCAAGTACGGGCGAGAATATGAACTGCATGATCGCATATGCAAACATCAGCCATCCGCCGATCCTTGCCGCGTCACTCATGGTTCCTTTTACAAGAGACCGGATAAGTTCTGGTATCACGGGGATGATGATACCGAAGCCGATCACGTCAATAAGAACTGTGACAAAGATGAACCCTAAGGCAGCCTCTTTCTTTTTCATAGCCCCCGAAGATAAAAAGAAAGAGAGGACTCTCTTTTACAGTTGTTACAATAAAAAAAGGCGACTCTTGCGAGTCGCCTTTAAACGAGCTATAGACAAATGTCAATTAATACCTTTTATTGAATTTGTTACCGCCGCCGCTACCACCGTAACCGCCGCCGCTACCGCCACGGCTTCCGCCGCCGCCGCCACCGAAAGATTTCCTTTCAGGACGCTGTTCCCTTGGCTTAGCCTCAGCAACAGAAATAGTACGACCATCAACTTCTGCCTGGTCTAATTCGGCAATTGCTTTCTTAGCCTCTTCGTCAGAAGCCATTTCAACAAAACCGAAACCACGGCTACGACCGCTGAATTTGTCGGTGATTACTTTTGCAGAAGATACTTCTCCATACTCTGCAAAGATCTCGAGCAGATCCTGATCTTGAACCTGGAAGCTCAAATTGGACACGAAAATGTTCATTTCTTAAATTTAAATAACTAACTAATGGGAACTGACTAAGAGAACGATAAGACGG
>DATGXN010000271.1:0-10620 GCA_035298945.1 Chitinophagaceae bacterium
TCAAGGTCTGAAATACAGGTATTGAAACATGTTGACCTGGTGGCGCAGCCCGGCGAACAGATCGCGTTGGTGGGCCCCAGTGGTGCAGGTAAATCCACTATGGTGGCCATGTTGCTGCATTTCTATAATCCAGATAAAGGGAAGATATTATTCGATGGCATCGATGGCTACGATATGCCATTATCCCAGCTGCGGCAGCAAATGGCATTTGTACCGCAGGATGTGATGCTGTTTGGCGGCACCATCAAAGAAAATATTGCCTATGGAAATCCGGATGCAACAGATGAGCAGATCCAGGAAGCCGCACGCAAGGCCAATGCCCATGAATTCATAATCGGTTTTCCGGAAGGCTATGAAACCATTGTGGGCGAGAGGGGCATAAAACTAAGTGGTGGCCAGCGCCAGCGGATCGCCATCGCCAGGGCTATTTTGAAAGATCCTGTTATCCTGATCCTGGATGAAGCCACTAGTTCACTTGATTCTGCTTCCGAACAACAGGTGCAGGACGCACTGGAGAACCTGATGAAAAACAGGACTTCATTTGTGATCGCACACCGGCTGTCTACCGTAAGGAATGCTGATAAGATCTACGTGCTGGACAAAGGCCAGATCGTTGAAAGTGGCACCCACCAGGAACTGATGGAGATCGAAGAAGGGCTGTATAAAAGCCTGAGTAAGTTGCAATTTGCCTCAGCCATAGAAGATTAAGTCCCGGCTTATACATTTAGAAGCCGCTCATCACCTTCTTTCGCCAGTCTGCGGCATTTTAGACCTGCCAAAACTCAAAAAACGGATCGCTGAAACATTTCTGCAATTTGTACGTCAATTATAGAGCACCTGCTTTGTTCACATTGACAACACATTGTACATGATCCGGAATTACATTAAGATAGCCTGGAGAAATATCAGAAATCAGCCTGGGTACTCAGCGATCAATATCATTGGTTTAAGCATTGGCATCGCTGCCTGTGTACTCATCTTACAGTATGTACTTTTTGAATTGAGTTTTGAAAATTTCCACTCCAAAAAAGACCGCATTTACCGGGTGGAACAGGATCGGTACGATAACGGAAAATTGTCCACGCAATGGGCTGCCGGAGCTTATGCGGTGGGTAATACTTTCAAAGCCGGAATTCCTGAAGTTGAAGATTATGTAAAACTGCTGCGTCGGGAAAAATTTGTGGCTGAGATCAATAACCAGCCTTTTAAGATCGAGGAATGTTTTTTTGCCAGCGAATCTTTTTTTAAGACTTTTTCTTACCCTTTAATAAATGGCAATCCAGAATCCGCCCTTCGCGAACCTTACTCTGCAGTCATTTCTGAAACCACTGCAAAAAATCTTTTTGGTTCAACCGATGCGGTGGGTAAAACGCTTGATATTCACCAGGACCAGCTGTACAAGATCACTGGTGTTTTCAAAGACATGCCGGTGAATTCACAATTGCAGGCAAACCTCTTACTTTCATATTCCACTTTCGTCAGCCGTGCTTTAAAAGATAGCTTCGATGCAGAAAACGCGTGGTTGTCTGACGGCTGCGTGACCTATCTGCTATTGAAAGAAAATGCTGACCCAGTTGCAGTACAGGCAAAATTTTTACCGATCGTTGAAAAGGCAGTAGGAGCTGATATGAAGAGATTCAATGCTTCTGTAACCTATCGCCTGCAGCCGCTGAGAGATGTGCACTTGTATTCCCATTATATGATGGAACCCGGGATCACTGGTGATGGCAAAACGGTGTACCTGCTTTTAGGGATTGCATTTTTTATTGTGGTCATCGCCTGGGTCAATTATGTCAACCTGGCTACTGCACGTTCAATTGGAAGGGCAAGGGAAGTGGGGATCAGAAAGGCTATCGGCTCACAACGTCGACAACTGATTGTTCAGTTTCTTTCAGAATCCGCAGTACTGAATGGCATTGCAATTATTCTGGCTTTCTTATTGGTGATCATCGCCATTCCCGGATTCAATACACTAACCGGGCAACACCTTAGTTTCTCTTTACTTGCCAAAAGCGATTATTGGCTGGCCATGGGCAGCCTGTTTGTTGCTGGTGTGTTCTTCTCTGGTTTGTATCCTGCATTTGTATTGTCTGGCTTCAAACCCATTGAAGTATTGAAAGGCAAACTGATCAGTACCAGCCAGGGTGCATTGTTGAGAAAATCGCTGGTTGTTTTTCAATTTGCAGCTTCTTTATTTCTACTCATTGGAACCGTTGTAGTGTATAACCAGATCCAATACATGAGAAAGGAATCTTTAGGTATAAATATTGATCAGACACTTGTGATCACACCACCATTGGTCAATAATGATTCCACATTTGATAAGCGGATGAAGGCATATAAAGAAAAACTTCAGGGGTATGCCGCTGTTGGAGATATCGCCGTTTCTACAACAATACCCGGGCAACCAGTGGATTGGAATGCAGGTGGGATCAAACTGGTTGGAACAGACGAAACAACACAAAAACAGTATCGTGTGATAGGGGTTGATTATGAATTCATGAAAACCTATGATATGAAGATCATTGCCGGAAGGGCATTCTCCAGGGATTACGGCACTGATGATCATGCTGTCATTTATAACAGGAAAGCTGTAGAACATATTGGTTTCAGTAAACCCGAAGAAGCGATCGGGAAGAGGATTGATTTCTGGGGCCAGCAGTATACCATTGTTGGAGTGACTGAAAATTTTCATAATCAGTCCCTCAAGGAAGCTTATGAGCCATTGATCTTAAGACTTATTCCTGGGCTAAACGGCTTCGTTTCCATTAAGACCAAGGCCCAGCAGGCTTCGTCAATTGTTGAAGCTGCAAAAAAAGAATGGAGTGAATTTTTTCCCGGAAATACTTTTGAATACTTTTTCCTGGATGAACATTTTGCCAGGCAATACGCTTCGGACCAGCGATTTGGAAAGGTGTTCAGCATATTCACCATCCTGGCCATATTGGTAGCCTGTCTTGGATTATTTGGACTGGCTTCCTATACCACTTTACAGCGTAGAAAAGAGATCGGCATTCGAAAAGTATTAGGAGCTTCTGTTTCAGGAATTCTAAGGATACTTTATAAGGAGTTTGTGTGGTTGCTGGTTATCGCATTTATGCTGGCAGCGCCATTGGCCTGGTTGAGTTCGTACAAATGGCTGGAGAGCTATGCATTCCGAACTGACATCCAATGGTATTACATTGTATTGCCCTTCCTGGTCATCTCGGCTATAGCATTTATCACCGTCAGTTTTCAATCAATACGTGCGGCCGTTGCTAACCCTGTTAATGCACTGAGAAGTGAATAGTTTTTTTCGGGAATAACCATCAACTTTGCCAGCAATAACTGGCATGAGTATCCTGATTGTTATAGTTGGCATTTTAGTCCTGGTATTATTGATATCATGGCTCAGGGTCAATACATTTATTTCATTCCTCATTGTATCGCTGGGACTGGGGCTGGTACTGGGTTTGAAGCCAGTGGAGCTTGCGCAGTCCATACAGAAAGGGATTGGTTCTACACTGGGATCGTTAGTAGGAATTATAGCACTTGGCGCCATGCTGGGCAAACTGGTGGGCATCAGCGGCGCTGCGCAGCAGATCTCGAACAAGCTGATCCAATGGGTAGGTGTGAAACATGTAAGATGGGCATTCCTGATCACGGGATTTATTGTTGGCCTGCCTTTATTTTATTCGGTGGGCTTCATGTTGCTGGTGCCGATTGCGATCACGGTGGCTTACAGGAATAATTTGTCAGCTGTTTATGTAGGACTCCCTTTATTAGCTTCATTATCGGTTACCCAGGGCTATTTGCCGCCGCATCCAGCGCCATTGTTTTTAGTGGAGCAATTGCATGCGAGCATGGGAAAAACCCTGATGTATGGCATTATCATTTCGGTACCGGCCATTTTAGTGTCGGGTGCGTTGTATGGATCGTTTTTTAAGAATGTGCACGCCGAACCAAATCTATCATTTGTAGCCCCCGAGATCCCGGCAGAGAAATTGCCATCGGCATTCAATTCCTTTATCACGGTTTTGCTGCCCATTATCCTGATCGCGGGCAGTTCATTTGTAGTGCCTTTATTGGAAGATGGGTGGCTGAAAAATATTTTGGTTTTTGTAGGTGACGCCACGGTGAGTTTGTTGATCACCATTCTGGTAGGAATTTACAGTTTAGGCGTTTATAAGAATTACGGGATGCGTGCGGTGAACCGGCATTTTGTGGATGCCGTTGCGGCTGTGGACTCGATCATTTTAATTTTTGGCGGTGCCGGGGCTTTGAAGCAGGTATTGACGGATGGCGGTATAACCGGAGAGATCGCCCGGATGCTGCAATTTTCGTCTTTAGACCCATATGTATTAGGCTGGGCCATTGCGGCCATTATAAGGGTCTGCGTAGGCTCGTCAACCGTGTCAGGCATCACCACAGCGGGTTTTATTGCACCCATGATGGCTTCAAAAGGGATAGATCCGAATTTGATGGTGCTGAGTATTGGATCGGGCAGTATGATGTTTTCCCATGTAAATGATACGGGCTTCTGGTTGTTCCGCGAATATTTTCAGCTCTCGTTGAAAGACACGATCCGTACCTGGTCAGTCATGGATACGATCGTTTCGGTTATGGGGTTGGTAGGGGTTTTGGTGTTGGCGAGGGTGATTTGAGATGTTTCTACTGGTATTACCAATAGTATATACTTTATATGTAACTTTATGGCATGAAAAATCTCAGCCTCAAAATGGATGATACTGTTTTTCAGGAAACAGAAGCTATTCTTACAAAAGTTGGTAAGAACCGGAACCGTTATATCAACGAAGCTGTACAGTTTTATAACCTTGTTCAGAGGAGGAAAATACTGGCCGGGCAATTGAAGAAAGAGTCCAAATTTGTCAGAGATGAGTCTATGAGGATATTGGCAGAATTTGAAAGCCTGGAAAATGAAGATTAGGCAGTTCGAGATCTGGATAGCAGATCTGAACCCGAGGATGGGTACTGAAACGGGTAAGATCAGACCAGTTCTGGTTGTCCAAACGGATTTGTTAAATGCTGATCATCCATCTACACTGGTTTGTCCAATAACTACAAACATTCAACCCAAAGCTGAAATTCTGCGTGTTCACCTGAAAAAGGGCATGGCAAAACTCAAGGAGGACTGCGACATAATGATCGACCAGGTCAGGTCGATCGACAATAAAAGGTTACAAAAAAAAGTTGGCAGCATTCCCGGAGAATTGGAAGATCTGGTCAAAGAGAATCTCAGGATCGTATTGGATCTCTAAGTAAATTTTTAGATTTTGAAAATGCCTAGGAGCTTTACATGAAGTATTCCAAACCTTTTTAACTCTAGCTTCATTTAGTTGGTTTTCAGTGATTTACAGGCCATTTGAGTGGTTTTAACTAAGGTAATTCTTTTCTTCTATGTGTCCGATAATTAATATTATGTTAAGTAGAATATTTGAGAGATTGAAGTTTTTATAGAAGTTTAGGATGCTCTTGGAATAAAGACAATCATTGGCGTCTGATAAATGTGATCCCCTACCTGCCGAATGAATAAGTGAAATTTGAATTGAGTCAATCTCCTCTGCGTCTCAATTAACACATGAAGACAGGAATTGAAACCTCTGTGTCTCCGCGACCCAAAAAAAGACCAGCCGTTTCCGACTGGTCTTATGATTGATTCTGTTTAGGGGTTTTTAGTTACTGTTTGATCACTTTGAATACCCTGTTAGATGTGCCTTGTTTAACCTGGATCATGTAGACACCTGGTCTGAGGCCATCGCCGAACCTGAATGTTCCGATTGGATCAACTTTGTAAACCTTCACTGTCCTGCCGCTCACATCCATTACAGTCACATCCAGTTTCTCCTTAGTTCCGCCGGTGAATGTCAGGTTAAAGACATTGGTTGACGGGTTCGGGTAGATTCTGGCGTTGAGTTCAGTTGCAACCTGTGCAGTTGGACGCTGATTGATCTCGTCGAGTACAACACCCTGACCAATAGTGCCTGTTGCGATGGATGTTGCAGTGCACTTGGTATTTGCCACGCAAATTCCACCACAAGCAATTTCAGTTGGTTTAGTTACCCCAGCTCCTGTGTAATTGTTGGAGTACCAAATTCCCCCGGCATTCCTGTATACTACTACACCTACCAGGTCAGATTTATTTTCTCCGCAAACTTTATCTTCCAGATCCAGTACCATCGTGCAGTTCCCTTCAATGGGTTCTACAGTTTCGAGTGCTGTTCCCGGGTTCTTCACTTCGGCAATATTTGCTTTTGCAGTGAAGTTGGCTGTTGGAACAGTGATATTCAGGCTTGCGATTGAATTACTGTTAATTCGGTAAGTATGCTGTTCTGAGGTCAGTTTGCCGGTTCTATCATAATAGCTCTTCACTACCAGCCAAACTTTACCTTTTGGATTCTGAGCTTTACCGCTTTTAACTACATAATCAAGCTGAATACTGATATCAGACTTAAGTGTAGTTGCCTTTACATACCCTGTTGATGAGCCAGGATTTGTACCAGTGCTTGGAGACTTGAGTTTCGCGCCTCCCGCTATTGAGCCAGCTGACTGTGCTCTGGATACAATGATCTGTCCCATTTGGGCGTCATAAGTATTAAAGATCGAGAAGCTGTTTGAATAGTTTCCGGAGATTTCAATCTTAATCTCATAGATAGTAGAACTTTCAGTACTTGCAATATTTAGTTGAGCAATTACTGAAGCAGTGCCTCCAGCTGCCGGATTTGAAGGATCCACATAGCTTACAGGTAACTTCTGACCATTGGAAACTTTTGTCCATGCCGCTGTGCCGGTCAGTCGATAGAAGAAGCTCATCCTGGCTGTTGCGATGTCGCCACATGGAAGACCGTTTTTCACAAATCCAGCCAGTGTTACAGTAACGGCATTAGCAGTTGTTGTTGGGGCCCAGGCTGCAGTTGGTCCAGTGTAAATACTTTCACCTGCCGGAGGCGGAGCAACAGGCTGAGGATTAACTGTTAGCTTGGTAGATGCACTTGTTACCCAATCCCCACATTCACCCTTCACCTTGACATAATAGAAATGATCTCCTGCTTGCAATACTTCGTCTACCACATAACTTGACTGATTGATACCAACCTTTGTATCAACGCCATTGAACACATGATGCCATTCGTATTGCAGAGTTCCTTCACCTGTGGCGGATTCTGTCATACTGATCTGATCACAACCATATACAACTGGGCCCGCCGGAGTAATTACAGGTGCAGGAGCAACAGTTGCGGCTTTCACATCAAGAGTCAGGTCATAGTCAGCATCGTAACTGCAAACATATGGATCATGAAATGCTATCGTTTTAATGGTAAGTGTTTTACCATCGTCCGCTGTTGTTAAATTCCTGGTATTGAAACTGGCTTTGCCATCTGCTCCTACAGTAACATTAAGTTTATCAGTTTCATCTGTGCCATTAATTGAATATTTAATATCGATATTTCTGCTGGCCACCAATCCGGTGAGATTTATGGTAGCCGGACTACCTGCACAAACCGCCGAAGCCTGAGTAGCGCTTGCCAATGTTGGCTTTTCATGTACAGTTACAGTCACAACATTACTCTTAACAGGCTCGCCGCAGTCCCCGGATACAATTACATAATAGTAATATGTGCCAGGGGCAGTTACATCGGGTGAATAATCGTCATCGTCCGTACCAACCTCATCTCCATCATTAGCAGGGTTATCGGTCTGATACCATTGGTAGTGTAAACCACCACCTGATCCAACTACAGTTAGTTTTTGACCGGTTTCGTCTTCACAGGTAGTCAGATCGGAAGGCTGTGTTGATATGGAGACATTTGCATTGACGGTCACTTCAACAACATCACTCTTGACCGGCTCGCCGCAATCACCTGCTACAATAACATAATAATAGTATGTTCCTGGGATAGAAATATCTGGCGCATATTCGTCATCGTCCGTACCAACTTTGTCACCGTCATTAGCCGGAGCATCCGTCTGATACCATTGGTAATGCAAGTTGCTGCCGGACCCTGTTACTGACAGTTTTTTATCAGCCAGATCTTCGCAAGTCGTCAGGTCAGTTGGCTGGGTTTCAATGGTTGTATTCGGATCGACTGTTACAGTCACCACGTTACTTTTAACAGGCTCGCCACAGTCACCAGAAACAATCACATAGAAATAAAACGTGCCGGGAACAAATATATCAGGTGAAAATTCGTCATCGTCCGTACCAACCGCATCTCCATCATTAGCGGGATTATCAGTCTGGTACCATTGGTAATGTAAACCACCCCCCGACCCTGTTACGGTGAGCTTCTGGCCCGTCTCATCTTCACAAGTGGTTAAATCAGTTGGCTGTGTTGTAATAGCCACATTTGGATTTACTGTCACTTCAACTACATCACTTTTTACTGGATCACCGCAATCACCTGAAACAACAACATAGAAATAAAACACGCCGGGAGTTGAAATATCAGGTGCATATTCATCATCATCAGTACCAACTTCATCTCCATCGTTAGCTGGTGCATCCGTTTGATACCATTGGTAATGCAGGTTTGTTCCTGACCCTACCACAGAAAGTTTTTTGTCTGCCAGGTCTTCACAAGTTGTCAGATCAACTGGTTGGGTTTCAATGGCAGTAATTGGTTTTACTACCAAAGTTGCGGAAGTTGACGTAGCATTAGTACATCCAGAGACAATTACATAATAATCTCCGGCATCACTTGGATCAACATCAGTTATAGTTAAACTGGCTGAATTTTCGCCAGTGATCGCACCTCCCCCATTATACCATTGATAAGCAATATTGGTCCCGGTTGCTTCAACTGTGAAGGTCACATCTTCTCCTGCACAGACCTCTGCATTATCTGGTTGGTTTGTTATTAATGTTGAAGTAAATCCATTTACTGTATTGACAATATTTGATGTAATATCACAAGTAATATTTTTTACCCTGTATATTCCTGAACCCTGTGATACCCAGACAAGAGGATTTCCGGTTCCTGTTTTTTCTGAATTATTTACATCGGACCAATCACCCTGTTGGTCTTGTTTCTGAAATACATAAATTGCCCCAAGTGTCGACCCCGATAAACGGTAATCCGCATTATTGCAGGGAATAGCAACATCTAATGTAAATGCCTGGGGTTCAGGATCAACAAATTTAACTGTGGTATTCTGAATATCATCATTGCATCCAGTACTTTTTAATATGAACTGCACATTATAAGTAGTGGTTGAGTTTGGTATACTGAA
This sequence comes from Chitinophagaceae bacterium, assembly GCA_035298945.1. Lineage (GTDB taxonomy): Bacteria > Bacteroidota > Bacteroidia > Chitinophagales > Chitinophagaceae > Pollutibacter. The sequence goes on from DATGXN010000271.1 coordinate 9,229, forward strand.
GGTCAGCGTTTCATGATCTTTATCAAATGACTTTTCATCAATTTTTGTATTTGTACTGGTGTTCCAGCATTCAACTGTGCCGCTGTTATTGCCTCCTGTATTGATGCTGACCACTAATGAGCCATTCGAAGAAGAACAAAAAGTATATAGTGATTCTAAGTCGGGTTGAATTTTTGGGCAACCATCTGTGAAATAGGTGACTTCCGAAGCGTCTTGATTTTCTGCGTTTTTACCATAGGCCCACAAGGTGAATGTTTCACCTAGATGGTAATCCTCTATCAGATACGACTGATCAGAAAATGTACCGTCTTCGTTTACTGTAACGAAAATTTCCGTTGAAGTGTGAGTGAACGTTGAATGTTCAATCACCATTCGCACTTGAGATCCTGGATACCACCCTGTTCCTGTAATTAATACATAGTCACCGGGTAGATAATCATTTTTATCTGTAGTGACCGTTTGTGCAATGGCAGCGTTAAATGATACACTAAGCAGAAAGAACATCAAAAAACGTTTCACGAAAGGAAGCCCAAGAAGATTAGGCAGATGTAGAGACTTGCTCATACGATTGGATTTAGGTGTTTTAGTGTCCAATAGCAGTTGCTATAGGTGTGAAATAGAAGCCGTTGAGTTCAGAGGTTTAATTGATCAGGGGGTAATGATTAGCAGAGGATGTTTGACAGGGTGTCAGACATGTAGATCGGATGTTATCAATTGCCAATATTATGCAATCAAGATTGAATTAAGGAAAGATCCCTCATCACCAGATGTGGTGATGAGGGATATGATGAAAATATTTAAGATGTAATATTCTGAAATGCCTAGAAAAATGGTGTCTATTGAAAAAAAAGACCAGCCGATTTGGGCTGGTCTTAGATTGGTTATTTAGGTTTTTACTTACTGTTTGATCACTTTGAATACCCTGTTTGATGTTCCTTGTTTAACCTGGATCATGTAAATACCTGGTCTGAGGCCATCACCGAACCTGAATGTTCCGATCGGATCAACTTTGTAAACCTTCACTGTCCTTCCGCTCACATCCATTATAGTCACATCCAGTTTCTCCTTAGTTCCGCCGGTGAATGTCAGGTTAAAGACATTGGTTGATGGGTTCGGGTAGATTTTGGCACTGATCTCAGGAATCCTTGCATCCATCAATATTGCAGGTCCATTCGTCAATGAATTGGTCAAAGTGTTTGTTGTCACCACTGATCCATTGACCTGGATATTTCCTCCAGATATTGGCAATTCAGAAGTTAGATTGCTTGCAAAATTACTTGAGTAAATCAGTGTACCAGTTGAATTTCTAACCTCAATACTATAAGTATCGTTATTAGCTCCAGGCTCACCTTTATCTTTCATCTTCATGATCATTGTCAGGCTTCCGACATT